>JBKPOO010000034.1:0-14085 GCA_046733175.1 Pseudomonadota bacterium | reverse complement strand
GGCGTCGCCGACCCGCTCGACCTCAACCTGCTCAACCTGTTCGGTCTCAGGCTCCTGCGCGTCGTCGACCTTCTTTTCCTTGTCAGCCATGGATCAGCTCTCCAGACTTGACCGCTACGCGGACCTTCTTGCCTTCCCGTTCCTCGAAACGGACACGAGTGGGCGCTCCGGTCTTCGGGTCGGCAATCGCGACCTTGGACACGTGCAGCGGCGCTTCCTTGCGTTCGATTCCGCCCTGCGGATTCACCTGCGAGGGCTTGCGGTGGCGCGCGTGGACGTTGATTCCCGACACGATCACCTTGCCATCCTTGGGCATCGCCCTGACGACCTCACCGGTGCGGCCTTTGTCCTTGCCGGACAGGACCACGACCTTGTCGCCCTTCTTGATCTTCTGGGCGGCCATCACAGCACCTCCGGAGCGAGCGAAATGATCTTCATATGCTTCTTGGCGCGGAGCTCGCGGACGACCGGGCCGAAGATGCGGGTGCCGATCGGCTCCTCATTCTTGTTGACGAGGACCGCGGCATTGGAATCGAAGCGGATCACCGAACCGTCGGGACGGCGGATGTCCTTGGCCGTGCGGACGATCACCGCGCGGTGAACGTCGCCCTTCTTCACTCGGCCGCGCGGAGCAGCTTCCTTGACGCTGACGACGATGATGTCGCCGACGCCGGCGGTACGGCGCTTCGAGCCGCCCAGCACCTTGATGCACTGAACGCGCTTCGCGCCGCTGTTGTCCGCAACGTCCAGGTTGGACTGCATCTGGATCATGATTCGACCCTTATCCTCTCAAACTCAGCTCAGGCGTCCGCGTCGGCGACGTCTTCGGCCTTGGCCTTCTTCGTCGGCTTCTTCGCGGGCTTCTTTTCGGCCTTTTCCTCGGCCGGCTTCTTTTTCTCGGCTTTCGCCTCGGCCGGCTTCTCGGCCTCGGCGGCCGGTTCGGACGGGGCCGCGACGATTTCCGGCTCGTCGATCTCGACGGAACCGACCTTCGCGGTGCCGATACGGTCGAGGACGGCCCAGGTCTTCAGCTTCGACAGGGGCGCGCATTCCTCGATGCGCACGATCTCGCCGACGTGGAACTCGTTCGCCGCGTCGTGAGCATGGTACTTCTTCGACAGCTTGATGATCTTGCCGTAGAGCGGGTGCTTAACCCGCCGCTCGACACGGACCACCACCGTCTTGTCGGCCTTGTCGGACACCACGGTGCCGGTGAGGACGCGCTTTGGCATTCTCTACTCTCCTCAGCCCTGCGCCGAAGCATTGGCGCGGGCGCGCTGGTTCTGGACGGTCTTGATCCGAGCAATGGTGCGGCGCACCTCGCGGACCCGCGACGGCTTCTCGAGCTGGTTGGTCGCCGCCTGGAAGCGCAGGTTGAACTGCTCGCGCTTCAGCTCGGCGAGATCCTGCTGGAGCTGGTCGTCGCTCTTGACCTTGAGATCGTCGATCGCGGGCATCTTAATGTTCCTCTCCGGCAAGGCTTTCGCCCAGGCGGGCAACGACCTTGGTCTTGATCGGGAGCTTTTCCGCCGCCCTCTCGAACGCCGTCTTGGCGAGCGCTCCGGACACGCCGTCGAGCTCGAACAGGATCCGGCCCGGCTTTACTCGGGCGACCCAGAATTCGGGCGAGCCCTTGCCCGAGCCCATGCGGACCTCGGCCGGCTTCGAGCTCACCGGAACGTCCGGGAACACGCGAATCCAAAGGCGTCCGGTACGCTTGATGTGACGAGTGATCGCTCGGCGAGCCGCCTCGATCTGCCGCGCGGTGATCCGGTCCGGCTCCATGGCTTTGAGGCCGAAGGCGCCGAAGTTGAGCTCGGTCCCGCCCTTGGCATTGCCGTGGATCCGGCCCTTGAAGGCCTTGCGGAATTTGGTGCGCTTGGGTTGCAGCATCTCTTACTTTCCTTCGCGCTTACCGGTTGCCGCGCTCTTCGCGCGCAGGACGGACTCCGGAGGTTTGGGCCTCCATCATCAGCCGATCCTGGGCGAGCGGGTCATGAGCGAAAATCTCGCCCTTGAAGACCCAAACCTTGACCCCGCAGACGCCATAGGCGGTGTGCGCCTCGGCCTCGGCATAGTCGACGTTGCCGCGCAGCGTGTGGAGCGGCACGCGGCCCTCGCGATACCATTCGGTGCGCGCGATCTCGGCGCCGCCGAGGCGGCCCGAGCAGGTGATGCGGATGCCTTCAGCGCCGAGACGCAGAGCGGACTGAACCGCGCGCTTCATGGCGCGGCGGAAAGCGATACGGCGCTCGAGCTGGTCGGCGACACCCTGGGCGACGAGCTTTGCGTCAATCTCGGGCTTGCGAATCTCGACGATGTTGAGGCTCACTTCGGAGCTCGTCATCTTCTGAAGCTCGCGCTTCAGTTTCTCGATGTCCGAGCCCTTCTTGCCGATGATGACGCCCGGGCGAGCCGCATAGATGCTGATCCGGCAGATCTTCGCCGGGCGCTCGATCACGACCTTCGAGATCGCGGCCTGCGGCACCTTCTCGAGGATGTAGCGGCGGATCTTGAGGTCCTCGAGCAGCAGCCGGCCATAATCCTGGCCCTCGGCGAACCACCGGCTGTCCCAGGTGCGGTTGATCTGCAGGCGAAGCCCGACAGGAGACGATTTCTGACCCATTAGGCTTCTTCCTGCTCGCGAACGACGACCCTAAGGCGACTGAACGGCTTGACGATCCGCGCCGAGCGGCCGCGGGCGCGGGTCGCAAAGCGCTTCATCGAGATCGACTTGCCGACGCTCGCCTCGGCGACGACCAGAGCGTCGACGTCGAGGTTATGATTGTTCTCGGCGTTGGCGACCGCCGAGGCGAGAACCTTGCGGACGTCCTCAGCCATTCCCTTGGGCGAGAACTTCAAGATGTTCAGCGCTTCCTCGACCTTCCGGCCGCGGATCATCCCGGCGACGAGATTGAGCTTCCGGGCCGAGCCGCGGATCGTATTACCGATCGCCAGCGCTTCCTTCTCGCCCACCTTGCGGGGTGCAACTGGCTTGCTCATACGCGCTTGCCCTTTTTGTCGGACGCATGGCCGTGGAAGGTTCGCGTCGGCGCGAATTCGCCGAGCTTCATTCCGACCATGTCCTCATTGACCGACACCGGCACGAACTTGCGGCCGTTGTAGACATTGAACGTGAGGCCCACGAACTGCGGCAGGATCGTGGAACGGCGCGACCAGGTCTTGATCGGCGCACGGCCACCCTTGTCCTGCGCGGCTTCCGCTTTCTTCAGAAGCGAAAGCTCGACGAACGGACCTTTCCAGACGGAACGCGCCATGGATTAACCCTTCTTCTTCGCGTGACGCGACCGGATGATGAACTTGTCGGTCGCTTTGTTGTGACGGGTGCGGGCACCCTTGGTCGGCTTGCCCCACGGAGTGACCGGATGACGGCCGCCCGAGGTCCGGCCCTCGCCGCCGCCATGGGGGTGGTCGACCGGGTTCTTGGCGACGCCGCGAGTCAGCGGGCGCTTGCCCATCCAGCGGGTGCGTCCCGCTTTGGCCAGGGTCTGGTTGGCATTGTCCGGGTTCGACACCGCGCCGACGGTCGCCATGCAGTCGGAGCGAATATACCGCTGCTCGCCCGAATTCAGGCGGACGATGACCATTCCGCGATCGCGGCCGACGACCTGGACGTAGGTCCCGGCTGCGCGCGCGATCTGGCCGCCCTTGCCGGGCTTCAGCTCGACATTGTGGACGATGGTCCCGACCGGCATCTGGCCGATCTCCATCGCATTGCCCGGCTTCACGTCGACGCGCTTGCCAGCGATAACCTTGTCGCCGGGCGCAAGGCGTTGCGGAGCGAGGATGTAAGCCTGCTCGCCGCCCTCGTAGGTCACGAGCGCGATGAAGGCCGAGCGGTTGGGATCATATTCGAGCCGCTCGACGGTCGCGGCAACGTCCCAGGTGCGGCGCTTGAAATCGACGACGCGATAGCGCTGCTTGTGACCGCCGCCGATGCCGCGCGAGGTCACGTGACCCTTGTTGTTGCGCCCGCCGGTCTTGGTCTTGCCCTCGGTCAGCTTCTTGACCGGCTTGCCCTTCCACAGGTTCGCGCGGTCGACCAGGATCAGGCCGCGGCGAGCCGGCGAGGTCGGCTTATATTGCTTCAGTGCCATTATGCCGGGATCCCTTGCGTGACGTCGATCGACTGACCCTCGGCCAGGCGAACGATCGCCTTCTTCATGTCAGAACGCTGGTAGGGCTTGCCCTTCCACCGCTTGGTCTTGCCCTTGGACGTGATGGTGTTCACTTGCGTCACGGTGACGTTGAACAACGCTTCGACCGCGGCCTTGATTTCCGGCTTGGTCGCCCTCGGAGCGACCCTGAACACGACGGAGTTCGTCTCCGAAAGCATCGTCGATTTCTCGGTGATGTGCGGCGCAAGCACGATGTCGTAATGGCGCGCGTCTAGCGCGGCCTGCTGCTGCTTCTTAGCCATTGAACCGGGCCTCCAGCTTTTCGACCGCGGCGCGGGTCAGGACCAGCGTTTCGTGGCGCATGATGTCGTAGACGTTGGCGCCAACCGCGGAGAGCAGGTTGATGCTCTCGAGGTTGGACGACGCGCGAGCGAAGCCGACGTTGAGCGCATCGCCGTCGATCACCAGCGTGGTCTTGCCGAAGCCGAGCTTGTTGAGCTGCGATTTCAGCGACTTGGTCTTGGCTTCCGAGACGTCGAGATTGTCGAGGACGATGATCTTGCCCTCCTTCGCCTTCGACGACAGCGCCATCTTGAGGCCCAGTGCCCGAACCTTCTTGTTCAGGCTCGAGGTGAACACCCTGGCGCGCGGGCCGTGGGCTTTGCCGCCGCCGATAAAGATCGGCGCCCTGCGGTCGCCGTGACGGGCCGTGCCGCCGCCCTTCTGCCGGCCGAACTTCTTGCCGGTGCGGGCGACGTCGCTGCGCTCGCGCGCCGCGCGTGCGGCAGCGCGGCGATTGACCAGCTGCCAGGTGACGACGCGGTGGAGGATGTCGGCGCGCGGCTCGACGGCGAAAATCTCGTCGTTGAGCTCGATGTCGCCGCCAGCTTTCGCGTCGAGGGTCTGTACCTTGACCTTCATCTTAATCTTCCTTGCCTTCATCGGCGTCGGAGGAAGGCTTCACGCTGTCCTCAGCCGCCTGGGCTTTTTCATTTTCCGCAGCCTGGGCGGCGTCGGCCGCTTCAGCTTCGGCGGCCTCGGCAGCTTCCGCCGCCGCAGCAGCGCCGGCTTCCTGCTCGGCCGCGATCGCCGCGACTTCCTCGTCGCTCGGCAGCGCCGGCATCTCGTGGACCGCTGCGTCGTCGACCAGCCCGGCTTCCGGCACCTCGAGTTCTTCGATCTTGCGGCCTTCGAGAATGCCCGCCGGATAGGGCGCGGTGTCGGGGCGGGGAAGCTTGATCGCGTCCTGGACGGTCAGCCAGCTGCCCTTGTGGCCCGGAACCGAGCCTTTGATGAACAACAGGCCGCGGATCGGATCGGTGCGGACGACCTCGAGGTTCTGCTGGGTGCGATTGCGAGCACCCATATGGCCCGCCATCTTCTTGTTCTTGAACACTCGGCCCGGATCCTGGCGGTTGCCGGTCGAACCGTGCGAGCGGTGAGAAACGGAAACGCCGTGGGTTGCTCGAAGACCGCCGAAGCCCCAGCGCTTCATCGCGCCCGCAAAGCCCTTGCCCTGCGTGACTCCGGCGATGTCCACCAGTTGTCCCGGAACGAAGTGATCGGCGCTGATATGCGCTCCGATGTCGAGCAGGGCGTCTTCGGCGACGCGGAACTCCGCGACCCGCGCCTTGGGCTCGACCTCGGACTTGCCGAAGGCCGCGCGCTGCGGCTTGGCGACATTCTTCGCCTTGGCCTTGCCCGCGCCGAGCTGGACGGCGGTATAGCCGTCGCGGTCCATTTCGCGGCGGCCGACAACCTGCACATCGTCCAGCTGCAGGACGGTGACGGGCACATGCCGACCGTCCGCCTGGAACAGGCGGGTCATTCCAACCTTCTTCGCGATCACGCCGGTGCGCATGATCAAACTCCTCAAACAGAGGCACGCGGGACCTACCCCGAGTGCGTGCAGCCCAGTCGATTTTTGCGTGCCCCGCCTGGGCTAGTGCTCCTCAAGAAAGGAGCGGCGGGGACGCAGCCCGGAGCTAACCTCCGGCGGTATCGCCCAATTTGCCTCGCCATCCCCGCTTTCGCGGGGACTAAAGGCAAGCTCGCTTAGGCGAGCTTGATCTCCACATCGACGCCTGCGGCGAGATCGAGCTTCATCAGCGCGTCGACCGTCTGCGGCGTCGGCTGCACGATGTCGAGCAGCCTTTTGTACGTCCTCACTTCGAACTGCTCGCGCGACTTCTTGTCGATGTGCGGCGAGCGGTTGACGGTGAATTTCTCGATTCGCGTCGGAAGGGGAATCGGACCGCGGATAAGGGCACCCGTGCGACGCGCCGTATCGGCAATGTCGCCAGTCGCCTGGTCGAGCACTCGATGATCGAACGCCTTCAGGCGAATCCGGATGTTCTGCGTTTCCATGTCCCTGCCGATGCGAAAGAGCCGGCCTTCGGTGAAGCTTCGGCGGGCAAGCCCGCTTTGGCCTCAACGGAGGCGAAAATTACAACTAAAAACCGAAACCGCCCGAATCTCAGACCCGGGCGGCTGCGGCCCTATATTACTTCGTGATGTTCGCGACAACCCCTGCGCCGACGGTGCGTCCGCCCTCGCGGATCGCGAAGCGCAGGCCGGGGTCCATCGCGATCGGGGCGATCAGCTTCACGCCCAGATTCACATTGTCGCCCGGCATCACCATTTCGGTGCCCTCGGGCAGCTGAACCTCGCCCGTGACGTCCGTCGTCCGGAAGTAGAACTGCGGACGATAGTTGGCGAAGAACGGCGTGTGACGGCCGCCCTCGTCCTTCGACAGGACGTAGACTTCGGCGCTGAAGTCGGTGTGCGGAGTGATCGAGCCGGGCTTGGCCAGGACCTGGCCGCGCTCGACGTCTTCACGGCCGACGCCGCGCAGCAACGCGCCGATGTTGTCGCCGGCCTGGCCCTGGTCGAGCAGCTTGCGGAACATCTCGACGCCCGTGACGACCGTCTTCTGAGTGTCGCGGATGCCGACGATTTCGACTTCCTCGCCGACCTTGATGACGCCGGTTTCGACGCGGCCCGTCACGACGGTGCCGCGGCCGGAGATCGAGAAGACGTCCTCGATCGGCATGAGGAACGGCTTGTCGAGCGGACGGTCCGGGGTCGGGATCCAGTCGTCAACCGCGTCCATCAGCTTCAGGATGGATTCCTTGCCGATCTCGGGGTTCTTGTCCTCGAGGGCGGCGAGCGCCGAACCGGAGACGATCGGAATATTGTCGCCGTCGAAGTCGCGCTTGGAAAGCTCCTCGCGGATTTCGAGCTCGACCAGTTCGAGAAGCTCGGGATCGTCGACCTGGTCGACCTTGTTCAGGTACACGACCATGGTCGGGACGCCGACCTGCTTCGCGAGCAGGATGTGCTCCTTGGTCTGCGGCATCGGGCCGTCGGCGGCCGACACGACGAGGATCGCGCCGTCCATCTGCGCGGCGCCCGTGATCATGTTCTTCACATAGTCGGCGTGGCCCGGGCAATCGACGTGCGCATAGTGACGCTTGTCGGTCTCATATTCGACGTGCGCCGTCGAAATGGTGATCCCGCGCTCGCGCTCTTCCGGCGCCTTGTCGATGTTCGCATAGTCCGTGAACTCGGCCTGGCCCTTTTCGGCCAAAACCTTGGTGATCGCCGCGGTGAGCGACGTCTTCCCATGGTCGACGTGACCGATGGTCCCGATGTTCACGTGCGGCTTCGTCCGCTCGAATTTAGCCTTCGCCATTTTACGCCTCTTCTTCTCTGGAAAATCGGGACGCCGCCCGGTTCGCGAGCGGGCCCATAACTACAAATTCGCGGTTACGCTAGCTTCGCCTTCACCTCGTCAGCGATGTTCTGCGGCACTTCCTGATAGTGCGAGAACTGCATCGTGTACTGCGCACGGCCCTGAGTGAACGAGCGCAGCTGGTTCACGTAGCCGAACATGTTCGCGAGCGGAACGAAGGCCTCAACGGCGATCGCGTTGCCGCGCGTGTCCTGCCCTTGGACCTGGCCGCGGCGGCTAAGCAGATCGCCGATCACGTCGCCGACATAATCCTCCGGCGTCACCACCTCGACCTTCATGATCGGCTCGAGCAGCTTGATGCCGGCCTTCTGGGCCGCTTCGCGCATTGCTCCGCGACCGGTGATCTCGAATGCCAGCGCCGAAGAGTCGACGTCGTGATAGGCGCCGTCGAGCAGGTGAATCTCAAAGTCGATGATCGGGAAGCCGATCAGCGATCCGGTTTCGGCCGTCTCGCGCATGCCTTTCTCGACCGACGGGATATATTCGCGCGGAATATTGCCGCCTTTGATCTCGTCGAAGAACTGGACGCCCGAACCGCGCTCACCCGGCGCGACGGAAATCTTGACGCGGCCGAACTGACCCGAGCCGCCCGACTGCTTTTTGTGCGTGTAATCGACGTCCACCGGCTTCGCGAGCGATTCGCGATAGGCGACCTGCGGGGCGCCGACATTGGCCTCGACCTTGAACTCGCGCTTCATGCGATCGACGAGGATCTCGAGGTGAAGCTCGCCCATCCCCTTGATGATGGTCTGGCCGGACTCATGGTCGGTGGTCACCCGGAAGCTCGGGTCCTCAGCGGCCAGGCGAGCGAGGGCGAGCCCCATCTTCTCCTGGTCAGCCTTGGTCTTCGGCTCCACGGCGACCTCGATGACCGGGTCGGGGAACTCCATCCGCTCGAGAATGATCGGCTTGTTCGGATCGCACAAAGTATCGCCCGTCGTGGTCTCCTTGAGACCCGCGATGGCGACGATATCGCCGGCATAGGCGGTGTCGATGTCCTCGCGATTGTTCGCATGCATCAGGAGCATGCGCCCGATTTTTTCCTTCTTGTCCTTCACCGAATTGAGCACGGTGCCCTTCTCGAGCTTGCCCGAGTAGATGCGCGCGAACGTGAGCGAGCCGACGAACGGGTCGTTCATGATCTTGAACGCCAGGGCCGAGAACGGCGCTGTGTCCGATGCCTCGCGAGTATCGGTCTCGTCGCTGTCCGGCTTGATGCCTTCGATCGGCGGAACGTCGAGCGGCGACGGCAAATAATCGACAACCGCATCGAGCAGCGGCTGGACGCCCTTGTTCTTGAACGCCGAGCCGCACAGCACGGGCACGAACGAGAAGTTGAGCGTTCCCTTGCGGATAAGTTTCTTCAGCGTGTCGCGGTCGGGCTCGGTGCCTTCGAGATAGGCCTCCATCACATGATCGTCCTGCTCGACCGCCATCTCGATGAGATGCATCCGCGCTTCGGCGGCCGCGTCTTTGAGATCGTCGGGAACCGGGTGATATTCGAACTTCGCCCCAAGGCTTTCGTCGAGCCAGATGATCGCGCGGTTCTCGACGAGGTCGACGAGGCCCTTGAAGCTGCTCTCGATGCCGATCGGCAGGTAAAGCACGGCAGGACGCGCGCCGAGACGGTCGCGGATCATATCCACGCACATTTCGAAATTGGCGCCGGTGCGGTCGAGCTTGTTGACGAAGCACATCCGCGGCACGCGATACTTCTCGGCTTGGCGCCAAACGGTCTCCGACTGGGGCTCGACTCCGGCGACGCCGTCGAAACAGGCGACCGCGCCGTCGAGCACGCGGAGCGAGCGCTCGACCTCGATGGTGAAGTCGACGTGGCCCGGGGTGTCGATGATGTTGATCCGGTGCTCGGGGCCCTTGCCTTCGTCCGAGCTCCAGAAGCAGGTCGTCGCCGCGGACGTGATGGTGATCCCGCGCTCTTGCTCCTGCTCCATCCAGTCCATCGTGGCGGTGCCCTCGTGGACCTCACCGATCTTATAGGATTTGCCGGTGTAATAGAGGATGCGCTCGGTCGTCGTGGTCTTGCCGGCATCGATGTGCGCCATGATGCCGATATTGCGATAGTGATCGAGCGGATGGCTGCGGGCCATTTTCCTAGCTTCCTTAGCGATGTGGGGAGCCGGCGGATCCGGCTTCCACAGATATAGGTACGATTTCTACCAGCGGTAGTGCGAGAACGCGCGGTTGGCTTCGGCCATGCGGTGCGTGTCCTCACGCTTCTTCACGGCGTTGCCGCGGTTCTGAGCCGCATCCATCAGCTCGCCCGAAAGTCGACCCGACATCGTCTTCTCGGAGCGGGAGCGGGCTGCTGAGATCAGCCAGCGGATGGCAAGCGCCTGAGCACGTTCGGGACGGACCTCGACGGGAACCTGGTAGGTCGCGCCGCCGACACGGCGGGAGCGCACTTCGATGCCCGGCTTCACATTGTTCAGGGCGTCGTGGAAGATCCCGATCGGATCGCGCTTCATGCGCGATTCGACATTGTCGAGAGCGCCGTAAACGATGCCTTCGGCGACCGACTTCTTGCCGTCGAGCATCACGGAATTCATGAATTTGGACAGGACGATGTCCCCGAATTTCGGATCGGGGAGGATTTCGCGCTTCTCTGGGCGACGACGACGAGACATTGGATAATTCCTTTCTCTTCAGCCTGGTCCGGGACTTGAAGCTGCCCGGGGCTTACTCTCGTTGTTACTTGGGACGCTTGGCGCCGTACTTGGAACGTGACTGCCGGCGGTCCTTGACTCCCTGGGTGTCGAGGACGCCGCGAAGGACGTGATAGCGAACGCCCGGAAGATCGCGAACGCGGCCGCCGCGGATCAGCACAACGCTGTGCTCCTGGAGGTTGTGGCCTTCGCCCGGGATATAGCTGATCACTTCGCGCTGGTTGGTCAGGCGCACCTTGGCCACTTTGCGGAGAGCCGAGTTCGGCTTCTTCGGGGTCGTCGTATAGACCCGGGTGCAAACGCCGCGCTTTTGCGGGTTCGCCTCCATTGCAGGGACCTTGTTCTTGGCCTTCTGCGGTTCGCGACCCTTGCGGATCAGCTGGTTAATCGTCGGCATGAAGCCCTTCACCTTTCCTCGGGTCCAACGAAAGTTCTACTTTCGCGGGGTCCTTCTTTGCCGGAAGCCCCGGCGGTTACTTTGCCCAACGCAAACAGCGCGAAGCCCGGAGGCCCTCAGGCCGCCAGCCACGCGCTTTGTTGAGCAATGTTCAGCTCTTGCCCGGCGCTAGGGAGACCCCTGTCGCTCGGACGGGCGGGCACATAGCGGGGGTGCGGTGAAGGGTCAACCGCACGCCCGGCTCAGGGGCGCGCTCAGCTTTGCAGCCGCGCCATCGTGAAGCCGATCAGATCCGCTGAGACATGTGCGATCATGCAGCAGATGAGGTCGCGCCGCCAAACATAGAACAGAGTGAAAATCACGGTACCAAAGGCGACGACGATCATCTGCGCTGCGCCCCACCAATAATGGCCCGCAACGAATAATACGCCAGGCACGATCGCCGCGATCCACTTGCTTCGAGTGAGTTCCTGGAAGCGTTCGATGGGATATCCCCGGAAGATAATCTCCTCTGTTATCCCCGCGCGGACAAAAAGCGCGATCTGTCCGGCGACGGAAAGATCGGTGATGGATTTGGTGGCGGCCCGGTTCAGCTCGAGGTCAAGGGCCGGCAAGATGAGGGCGTAACTCAGGACCATTGAGGCGACGAGCGCCGTGGTCATGACCAATGCCCAGCCGAATGTGTCCCAGCCGGGCCGGCGTATTCCGAGGGAGCCCAGCGGGCGTTTCTCGACGAGCGTCACCCAGACGAGAATAGCGGCAGCGGTCCCCAACCATTTTACATAAGCGACGAGGTCGGAGACAGCACCATCAGGCGCAACCCAACTGGCGATCGGTAGCGTTGTAAGGGGCAAGAAGGCTGCCAGCGCGACCCAGCTTTTCCAGGTTTCAGGTTTCTTGATCGCGCCCGACGCCACTCTTTCCCCCGCCATATCGCCCGCCAACGTTGCCCGGCCTTTGGGCGGGTGCGAGTGCCAATGAGGATGAACCCTGTGGGCCAAAAGCGGCACTGATCGAACGGCCTCGCATCGGGTCGAAACAATGACTAAAATCGAACCACAGGGGCGTGTCCGCGTTGCCATTCAAGGAGAAACGACATGGCACTCAAAGGATTGGCCGTCGCGCTGGGAATGACCCTCGCAACTTCGGCGACCGCAAACATCCAATCAATGCCCGCGACAGGCGCCCCCGAGGGAACGCCGCAGACGCGCTATTGCCTGCGAGTCGACCCGATCACGGGAAGCCGCATGGAGACGATCCAGTGCCGGACCCGCGAGGAATGGGCATTGCTCGAGGTCGACGTCGACCAGGAATGGGCCGAAAACGGCGTCAGGACGATCTAAGCGTCTTACCGCTCACGGCTTAAGTCGGTGCTCCGCCAGCCGGTCGTAATAAGGACGGCAGCGGTCGGCGACGGCTTGGGCATCCTCTGGTAAGTCCGCGTGATCCGTCTCGGGCGGGCCGAAGCCGGTGCTGGCCTCTACCGCGCCATACCAATGCTTCGCCCAGATGCCGTCGGTGTCGCGCCGGCCCGGAAGCCAGCTCAGCATTGCCATGTCCCAGGGGATATCGAGCGCATTGCAGAGCTGCGAGAGCACGCCCTGCGGATTCATCAAAACGTCGTGCGCATCGATGACCGGCGGCGCATGGCCGAGGCGGTCGGATTCCCGCTCGAAAAACTCCGCTTGCCGATCCATTCCGAAATTCTCGAAAGCCGCGGCTTCGCGCTTGCGCAGGTAAGAGGCGAT
The DNA here is from genome assembly GCA_046733175.1 of Pseudomonadota bacterium. Lineage (GTDB taxonomy): Bacteria > Pseudomonadota > Alphaproteobacteria > Sphingomonadales > Sphingomonadaceae > Sphingomicrobium. The sequence goes on along the minus strand of JBKPOO010000034.1, from coordinate 1,363 downwards.
CATCCGCTCGGGCTCGCGGATCAGGAAGGCGTGGGTGAAGCCGCCGAAATCCCCGTAACCGATAGGCCCCGTCATGTGGTGCCACATGTGCTTCTGGTACCAGATGGGAGCTCCGCCGGGCGTCTCTCCGCGAAGCGACTTCATGACGTTCGTCCAGTCGCAGTCCATGTCCGCGATGACCTCGTCGCGCATCGGATGGTCCGCACCGCTCTCCTTCAGGAAGCAACCGTAAAAGGGCTCGTCGGAAACGAATGTGTCGGAGCGGCTGCCGAAACTGCGCATCATCGCCGTGGAGAGGTTCCGGGGACCCGACCACATGGCGATGCGCAGGGTCACGGCCGCTGCTGCTCTCCAATGTCGCGTTCAACCCGCTCGGCGTAGAGGCGCTGGAGCCTTTCCACCATCGGCCCGCGACACGTTAGATGGCGCCCGTCGACCTCGCGCACCGGTACGATGCCGGCGAAGGTGCCCGTCACGAACGCCTCGTCGGCGCCATAGACGTCGGTCAGCGAGAAGTCCTTTTCGACCGCCGGGATTCCGGCCTCGCGCGCGATTTCCAGCGTGAGTCCGCGCGTGATTCCGCCGAGGCAATATTTGCCGCTGGACGTCCACACTTCGCCCTTCCGGACGATGAAGAAATGCGTGGAGTTGCATGTCGCGACGAAACCGTGCGGGTCGAGCATCAGGGCTTCGTCGGCCCCCGCTTGAGTAGCCTGAACCGACGCCAGGATGCAGTTGAGCTTCGAATGCGAATTGATCTTCTGGTCCTGCACGGCGGGATCGCCGCGGCGGACGTGGACAGTGAACAGCTTCAGTCCGCGTTCGTACACGCCCTCCGGCGGCTCCTTATATTCCGGAATGATCACGATGGTGGGGCCGCCGACCACGACGCGCGGGTCCTGGTAGGGCGTCGAACGGACGCCGCGGGTCACCATCAGCCGGACGTGGACCCCTTCGTCCATCGTGTTGGCTTCGAGCGTGTCGTAAAGCCGCTTCGCAAGCTGGTCGCGCGACAGGCCGAGATCCATCGCGATCGCTTTCGCACCTTCGAACAAGCGGTCGAGATGACGGTCGAGGAAGGCGAATTTGCCCTTATGGACCCGCAAGCCCTCCCATACGCCGTCGCCAAGCATGAATCCGCTGTCGAAGACCGAAACGACGGCCTCGGCCCGCGACTTCAGCTCGCCATTGACGTTGATCAGGATCGATGCGTTTCGCGGGTCCGAAACGTCGTGCATCTGCGCCATGCACGAAGCGTGGAGTGTCAGGCCCGCATTGGCAAGTGCGCGAAGTTAAGCCGCGGTCTAGCCGAACTTGCGACGGCCAAAGGCCGTGCGCTGCTGTCGCACGAACGGCTCAGCCT
>JBKPOO010000033.1:0-50975 GCA_046733175.1 Pseudomonadota bacterium | reverse complement strand
GTGGCGCCGCAGCTGAAGCCGTGGATCACGTCGCGAACGACCGTCCTGTCGATCCTCGCGGGAGTCGAAGTCGGCAGCCTCAAGCAGCATTTCCCAAGCGCTGGAGCGATTGTCCGTGCCATGCCCAACTTGCCGGTCGCGATCAGGCGCGGCGTCGTGGCGCTCTACAGCGGCGATGCCGACGACGCCCTGAAACAGGAGCTCGGCGATCTGTTCGCCGCGCTCGGCTGGTCGATCTGGACGGTCGATGAAGCGCGGCTCGCGGCTATTGGATCAGTCGCCGGAGCCGGCCCTGCCTATGCGGCACGCTTCATTCGAGCCCTCGCGAAAGCGGGCGAGGCGCGCGGGCTCAGTCCGGAAATCGCCGCGACGATAGCGCTGGAGACAGTACTCGGAACGGCGTGGATGGCAGCGACCGCGAATGAGACAATGGACGACATCGTCAAGCGGGTCGCGAGTCCTGGCGGGACGACCGAGGCCGGCCTCACGGTTCTCGACCAGGCGCTCGACGATCTCGTCGGAGTGACGGTCGAAGCTGCCTCTCGACGCGGACTGGAACTTGCCGAGGAAACGCGCAGCGCCTAGGCGCGCTGCATGGCAGAGCTTCAGGGCACGTTCGACGACCGCGACGGCTGGATCTGGTTCGACGGCGAGCTGGTCCCGTGGCGCGACGCGAAGGTCCACGTCCTCACCCATGCGCTGCATTACGCGAGCAGCGTGTTCGAGGGGCAACGCGCCTACAATGGCGAGATCTTCAAGCTGCGCGAGCATAGCGAACGGCTGCACAAGAGCGCGCGCCTCCTGGGCTTCGAGATTCCGTGGACGGCCGATGAGATCGATGCCGCCTGCAACGAGGTGCTGAAAGCCAACGGCTGGACCGATGCCTACATGCGTCCGGTCGCCTGGCGGGGATCGGAATCGATGGGCGTGGCTCCGGGCAAGACCCAGCCGCACCTTGCGATCGCCGCATGGGAATGGGGCAAATATTATGGCGACGAGCTCGCCAAGAAGGGCATCCGGCTCGACATTGCGCCGTGGCGGCGGCCCGCGCCCTACACCGCGCCGACCGAATCCAAGGCCGCCGGCCTCTACATGATCTGCACATTGTCGAAGCAGCATGCGGAGCAGCGCGGCTATAATGACGCGCTGATGTTCGATTGGCGCGGCCGGGTCGCGGAGGCGACAGGAGCCAATGTCTTCTTCGTCGCGGACGGGACCTTGCACACGCCGACCCCGGACTGCTTCCTCGACGGAATCACTCGCCGAACGGTGATGGACCTTGCCGAGAAGCGCGGAGTCGAGGTGGTCGAGCGGGCAATCTGGCCGGAGGAGCTCGAAAGCTTCGAGCAGATGTTCCTGACCGGGACCGCAGCCGAAGTCACTCCCGTGAAGTCCGCGGGTCCGTGGAACTTCGAAATCGGCGATCTCACGCTCCAGCTGCAGCGCGATTACGACGATCTCGTCAACGGGCGAATCCCGAACGCCTAGCGCAGGGTGCGCTAGTCGAAGATCGACAGATCGAGCGGTTCGCTCGGGCCGAACCAGATGACGTGCTCGGTATGGTCGGCCAGATCCTCTCCCGTGGTTGTGTGGGCGAAAATCGTGAGCCCATCGCGGTTTAGCGCGATCCACTGAGCGAAGTCGCCGAAGGCATCGCGGGGAACGGTCAGCTGGCAGCTTCCGCGCGGGTGCGGACCTACCGGTCTCAAATGAAAATGCCCGACCGCTACTCCGAACCGCTTCTGCGCCGCTGCCGCAAGCGCTTTGGCGCGTTCGACCTCTTCCGGGTCGTAATAGATATGCGCGTGGAAATTCTGGATCGATGGCTCTGTCATGTTCGCCATATAGGAGACCGCGCTTCGAACTCCCACTTCCAACATGCGGCTTGGCGGCTATAAGCGCGCCTTCCCCGCGACATGCGGCGCGATGCTGGGGCGTCGCCAAGTGGTAAGGCACCGGTTTTTGGTACCGGCATTCGCAGGTTCGAATCCTGCCGCCCCAGCCATCTCAATATTGGTGCGGTCGAACCGGCTTAGCTTTTGATTTCTGCGGCCGTCCGCAAGTGGCCCAAGGAGTTTCCTTGGATCGGTCCTCTCGGTTCGGGCCAAAAACTCCATATGCTGTGCCCCGAGTTGCTGGAGCGCGATCCGGCGGCTTTCGACGATCCGAGCAAATTGTCGACCAATTCGCGTGTTCACGATTCGGAAGTCAGCGCGCCCCTGCATTGCTTTCGATTTGTGGCGTGTTGCCGCCGGTGGGAGAGGAGCGCACCCTCCGAATATCATCTTTCACCGGCGGCAACTTGATACGCATCCTGCATCCAAACTGACGAGCCGCAATCATCCGACCATGGGAATTTGAAAGCCCAAATGGCCGCAATTCGGTGAGCAAGCAGACACGGTGAATTTGAAGAATGGAAATCGTGTTCGAGCTGCCCGTCGATCTGCCAAGGATACGGCACCGCCTGTCGACGCAGGCCGTTTATGAATTGCTCAAGAGCGCAATCATGACGGGCGAGCTTGCGCCGAATTCGAAGCTGCCGCCGACGCGATGGGCAGGAAGTCATTTCAGGCTTTCGCGAAACACCATCGTTGCCATCTATGAGCGTCTCGCGAGCGAAGGCCTCGTCGTGTCTCGGCGAGGTTCGGGTACTTATGTCGCGGCAGTCCGCCGCCGTTCGAACCCCGAACTCTCCCGGAAACAAAGCGTCGATCCGGCCGCATTCGTCCGGCCCGAGTGGCGCGACGGCCTGGTCCGGCAAAACATGTGGTTCTGCACGCCCGACTCAATGCGCAATCCGCCGTCCGAGGAAATCGAACTTCGGCCTGGGCTCGTCGACCTTGCCATGTTCCCTTTCGATGAATTTCGACGCTGCATGGTGAAGACGCTACGCCGAATGGAGCGCTCTCCGCCGGGGCAGGGATGCCCGCAGCCGTCTCAAGGCGATTCTCGACTGCGCGAGGCCATCGCCGATCATGTCGCGCTCCTGCGGTCACTCGTTTGCGACCCCGATGACATCGTCGTGACGTCCGGCAGTCAGCAGGCATTCGATCTCATTGCACGCGTTTTCGTCGAACCGGATCGGACCCTCGTCGCGCTCGAAGATCCCTGTTATCCGCCGCTGGTCGCGACGCTGAAGGCAGCGGGGGCCGTCATTTGCCCGGTTCCAGTCGATTCCGAAGGAATTATCGTCGAGCAGATCCCACGCGATGCGAAGCTGATCTTCGCATGTCCCTCCAATCAATTCCCGCTCGGAATCACGATGTCGGCCAAACGCCGCCGCAAGCTGCATGAGTTCTCACGAGAACGGCGAGCTCTCATCATCGAGGACGATTACGACGGCGAGTTCCGGACGAAGGGCGAACCGCTGAAGGCGATTTACAGCCAGGAACCCGCCGACCTGGCCTTTTACATCGGGTCTTTCTCGAAATGCATGTTTCCCGGAGTGCGGCTTGGATATGTGATCGCTCCGCGGTGGGCGATCGAGCCATTGGTCCTGGCGAAGAATTGCATCGACTGGCACTCATCCTCCGTGATGCAGGCGGCCACGGCATCCTTCATTTCGGACGGCCATTTGTCGGCGCATGTCGCGAAAATGCGCACCACTTATCGCAATAGAATCGCTGCTCTGCTCGACGCTTTGTCGGAAAAGTTCGACGGGATTCTTCGGCCGATTGCGCCCGATTACGGTACGCACGTGTCCGCCTCGGGGGACCCGGCGGTAGACTGGGACGCTGTGGCAGCGAGGGCGCAGGCCAACGGCGTCCAGCTTCATTCCCTATCACGCTACCATTTTGCGGGCGGGCGTCCGGGATTGCTGTTTGGCGTCGGAGCCGAATCCGAAGCGCGTTTGCGCCTGGCGGTCGACCGATTGTCCGGCCTGGTCCGCTAATCCGTCACTTGAATTCGAACCCGAGCGCGGCGAAGCACGTTTTGCTGCGAACTTTGGGCGAGATTTTGAATGAAAATCGGAGTTGTCGGTCTTGGTTATGTCGGCTTGCCGCTAGCGGTCGCGCTTTCTCGCAAACACGACGTCGTCGGCTTCGACATCAATAGGACACGCGTCGCAGAGCTTCGCGGGGGCATGGATTCGACCCATGAGGTTTCGAGCGAGGAGCTTGGCGCCGCAGGGTTTCAAATCACCGACGACCCCAGCGAGTTGGTCGGATGCGAGGTCTTCATCGCGACCGTGCCAACCCCTATCGACGATGCCAATCGCCCCAACTTCGCGCCCCTGCGAACGGCTTGCGAGCTGATCGGCCCCGCGCTTAGCAAAGGTGCCATCGTCGTATTCGAAAGTACTGTCTATCCGGGAGCCACCGAGGAAGTTTGCGGGCCCGCCCTGGAACGGTCGTCCGGCCTGACGGCCGGTGAGGATTTCAAGCTTGGCTACAGTCCCGAGCGGATCAATCCCGGCGACAAGGCCCATCCGATCGAAAAGATCGTCAAGGTCGTCGCGGGCGAGGACTCCGAGACCCTGGAGACGCTGGCGGAACTCTACGGCTCAATCATCGAGGCTGGCGTCCATCGGGCGGCCTCGATCAAGGTCGCCGAAGCCGCCAAGGTCATCGAAAATACGCAGCGCGACATCAACATCGCCCTGATGAACGAGGTCTCGAAGATTTGTCACCTCCTCGGAATCCGATCGAGTGACGTGCTTCAAGCCGCCGGGACCAAGTGGAATTTCCTGAAGTTCCATCCCGGGCTGGTCGGCGGCCACTGCATTGGCGTCGATCCCTATTATCTGACGGCCAAGGCAGAGGCGCTCGGCTATCGCCCCGAGGTCATCCTTTCGGGGCGGCGGGTGAACGACGGAATGGGCCCCTACATCGGCCAGCAAATCGTCAAACTGCTCGCCAAGAACGGCCATCCGATCCAGGATTCACGCGTTGGAATCCTTGGCTTCACGTTCAAGGAGAATGTGCCCGACATCCGCAACTCCAAGGTGGCCGACATCTACACCGAGCTGACGTCGTTCGGGATTGCTCCGCTCGTTCACGACCCAAAGGCAGATAGCGATACGATCCGCCAAGTTCACGGCATCGAGCTGGCTCCGATCGAGGAATTCCACGACCTCACCGCTCTCGTCTACGCCGTCCCGCACGACGACTATCGTTCGATCGAGCCGGCCATTAGCGAACGCATCGTTCAGGATGGGATTTTCGTGGACATTCGCGCCAAGCTTTCCGGTGCGAGCCTGCGCGAGGACATCCACTATTGGAGTCTTTGACTTCCTAAATGGGATAATGGCCGGGTTCGCCGGCGATCGTGATCCACCGGAGTTCGGTGAATGCCTCGATCCCGGCCTTCCCACCGAATCGGCCATATCCGGACGCGCCCAGGCCGCCGAAGGGCATCTGGGGTTCATCGTGAACCGTAGGCCCATTGATGTGGCAAATGCCCGATCGAATCCGCCGCGCGACCCTGAGCCCCCGCGCCGAATCGCGAGTGAAGACGGATGCCGACAGGCCGTAATCGCTGTCGTTCGCGACACGGACTGCTTCCTCTTCGTCTGCGACGCGGATGATTCCGACCACCGGCCCGAAGCTTTCATCCGCGTAAAGCTTCATGTCCGAAGTCACGCCGTCGATCACCATCGCCGAGTTGGCGGCGACCCAGCGCCCTCCTTTCGCGACCGCATCCTCAACGAGTGCAGCGATTTTCGTCTGCGCCGCCTGGTCCACCTGCTCGCCGACAGCCGGCGCGGGCATGGCCGCCGCCTTCTCCGCTAGTTTTCGGGCAAATTCGTCGGCGATGGCCTGGACCGCGATGATCCGTTCGGTCGACATGCAGATCTGGCCCGCATTCATGAACGCTCCGAAGGCCGCCGCCTTCACCGCCTCGTCGAGGTCGGCGTCTTCGAGAACGATCAGCGGAGCCTTACCGCCGAGTTCGAGCAATACGGGCTTCAGATGCTTGGCGGCGCGCTCGGCGACGATCTTGCCGGTCGCCGTCGAGCCCGTAAAATTGATGCGCCGAACAGCCGGATGGTCGATCAATGCGCCGACGATCTCAGCGGCTTCCTCGGGAGCGTTGCTGACAAGATTGACGACGTCTTGCGGAAAGCCCGCCTCAGCAAATGCCTCGACGATCAGCGCATGAGTGCGGGGGCAACGCTCGGACGCTTTGAGGATCACCGTGTTGCCGCAGGCAAGCGGGGTTGCAATTGCCCGGCAGCCGAGGATCACCGGCGCGTTCCAGGGCGCGACTCCCAGGATGACTCCGACCGGCTCTCTCAGCGCGAGGGACAGCAGGCCGGGCTTGTCCGAGGGAATGACCTCGCCCCCAATCTGAGTGGTGAGGGCCGCGGCCTCACGGACCATTCCCGCGCCGAGGTGGACGTTGAATCGCGCCCAGGGCTCGGACGCGCGCACCTCCTCGCGCATCGCGTCGACGAAGGCCGCAGCCCGCGCCTCGAGCTCGGCGGCGGCCGCATTGAGCAAGGATCGCCTCGCATTCGGACCGAGTTGCGACCATGCCGGGAACGCCGCCGAAGCCGCGTCGGCGACGCTTTCAGCGAGAGAAACGGAGTTCATCGGCCCCCGCTACATCGCCCCGAGCGCCATCGCCACTGCTTCGCTGTCTAATCCGGTTCGGATTGAAGCTTAAACCCCGGAAAACGAGCCTTCCGTACGTCGTCGTGAATGTCGCGGCGCCTGCCAACCCGCAACGAGAAGCCGCGCGAGCTACGCCGGCGCGTTCTCCTCCCGGCGCGAATGCGCACCTCGGCCGGTTGGAGCGATGCCTGCATATTGAATGTCTCGTCGCGCGGACTCCTGGTCCACGCGAAGCAATCGGTCGCCGAGGGAGCAAGCATCGAGCTTCGTCATCGGGAGCATGTGATCCTGGCGCAGGTAATTTGGCACAGCGGCTCTCGCGTCGGCCTTCAGGCCCTCGATTGGGTGCCGGTCGACGATATTCTGATGCTTAGCCAATCGCCGACGTTTCAGCTGACGGCCAGCAGCGGGAGGGCGGTCGAGTGGCGTAAGCTTCCCGGGACCCACGAAGACAGCCGCCTGATCGGCCGGATGATCGAATTTGCATCCGTCGGGATCATCGCTCTCGCGCTGTCGTGCGGGCTATTCTCGATGGTTATGCACGCGCTCCAGGACTCCATGGAGCGCGTCCGGGTCGCCCTCGACGGGCGCCCCTGACGGAAAGCGCTTCACTCGGCGCGCCGGGCCGCTATTGCGGCCGCACGCAAACCGGGAGAGGCTGTTGAATCCGCTTTACGAGGCCATGCGGACGAGCGTGTTCGAGCGCATGTCGGGGCTGGCGGCGCAATATGGCGCGGTCAATCTCGGGCAGGGCTTCCCCGATTTCGGTTGGCCCGATGAGATCCTCGATTCCGCCGCGCGCGCGCTGAAGGAGGGCTCGAACCAATATGCGCCATCGCGGGGCGTCGCGGCGCTGCGCGAAGCGGTCGCCGACTTCTACAATCGGCATCAGCAGCTGGATATCGCCGCCGACCATGTTTGCGTGACGAGCGGAGCGACCGAAGCGCTGGGGTCCGCGATTCTCGCCACCGCGAGTCCCGGCGATGAGGTCATCATCTTCACACCCGCCTACGACAGCTATGCACCGATGATCAGGCGAGCCGGCGCGAGGCCGGTGGAAATCGCGCTGAAGCCGCCGGAGTGGCGTATCGACCGCGAGGCCCTCGACGCAGCGCATACCGCGAAGACCCGAGCGATCATCTTCAACAATCCGCACAATCCCGCCGGGCGCTTGTTCGACGGTGAAGAGCTTAACGCCATTGCGGAATTCGCTCGCGAGCATGACCTTGTCGTGATTGCCGACGAGGTGTGGGAGAAGATCGTTCTCGACGGCCGGCAGTTCACCTCGATCGCGACTCTTCCCGGCATGGCGGAACGAACCGTCAAAATCGGATCGGCGGGCAAGATCTTCTCGCTGACCGGCTGGAAGGTCGGCTGGATGATCGCCGCGCCGGCACTGGCCGGAATCGTCGCGCGAGCTCATCAATTCCTGACCTTCTCGACTGCGCCGAACCTGCAGTCTGCCGTAGCTTTCGGGCTCAACGAAGGCGATTCCTGGCTCGATCCGATGCGGCAGCGGTTCGAGCGCGCTCGCGATCGGATGACCGAAGGACTGCGAAGCGCCGGTTTCGCCGCGCTGGATGCGGCTGCGACCTACTTCCTGTGCGTGGACCTCGCCGCCTCCGGGATTGCGATCGACGACGACAGCTTCGCGACGGCTGCGGTTGAGCGAGCGGGCGTTGCTGTCGTGCCGCTGTCGGCTTTTGCCGAGCAGGACCCGCCGCGAACGCTCGTCCGGCTGTGCTTTGGCAAGAAGGACGAGACCATCGACGCTGGAATCGCCGCCATGGCGAAAGCGAAGGAGATTCTCGGGTGAACCCCGCTGACGAAACGTCTGCGCTGCTGCAGCAATTCGGAATCCAAAGCCGTGGCGAGCTGGTCAGCCGGTCGCCGATCGACGGGTCCGAAATCGGCCGGGTCGCGGTCGGCGATCCCGCGGGCGCTGCGGCCAAGGCGAGCCGCGCTTTCCTGGACTGGCGCTCGATCCCAGCGCCGCGCAGAGGCGAACTCGTCCGCTTGCTTGGCGAGGAATTGCGCGCCGCCAAGGAGCCGTTGGCGCGCTTGGTCACGCTCGAGGCGGGCAAGATCCTCCAGGAGAGCCTCGGCGAGGTCCAGGAGATGATCGACATTTGCGACTTTGCGGTGGGCCTGTCGCGCCAGCTCTACGGCCTCACCATCGCCAGCGAGCGGCCGAGCCACCGGATGATGGAGCAGTGGCATCCGCTCGGGCCGGTGCTGGTGATCAGCGCGTTCAATTTCCCGGTCGCCGTCTGGGCGTGGAACGCCGCTCTGGCCCTCGTTTGCGGCGACCCGGTGATCTGGAAACCGAGCGAGAAGACTCCGCTCTGCGCGGAAGCCGTGATGGCGCTGATGCGCAAAGCTTGCGAACGCTTCGGCGATGCGCCGGACGGCCTAATCCAGCTCGTCCAGGGCGAACGCGAGGTTGGGTCGGCCCTGGTCGACCATTGCAGCATTGCCCTGGTATCCGCGACGGGTTCGACGGCCATGGGTCGAGTGGTCGGCCCGCGGGTGACTCAGCGCTTTGGCCGGGTGCTGCTCGAACTCGGCGGAAACAATGCGACGATCGTTTCCCCGTCGGCCGATCTGGAGCTCGCTGCGCGCGCGATCCTGTTTTCCGCTGCGGGGACCGCGGGCCAGCGCTGCACGACCTTGAGGCGGCTTATCGTTCACGAGAGCATCGCGGATCCGCTGGTTGATCGTCTGAAGCGCCTCTTCGCCGAGGTGAAGGTGGGAGATCCCCGCGACCCGGACACGCTCGTTGGACCGTTGATCGACGAGGGAGCTTTCAAGGCCATGCAGCACGTGGTCGGTGATGCCCTCGAGCGCGTCGACGCCGTGCACGGCGGTTTCTACGTCCGTCCGGCAATCGTCGAGGCGTCGGCGCAGGAAGGCGCCGTTCTCCAGGAGACCTTCGCGCCGATCCTCTACGTGCTCCGCTACCGCGATTTCGATGAAGCGATCGCGCTCAACAATGCGGTCGTGCAAGGTCTCAGCTCGTCGATCTTCACGAACGATCTGCGCGAGGCTGAGAGCTTCGTTTCGGCGTGCGGCTCCGACTGCGGCATCGCCAACGTCAACATCGGTCCGTCGGGCGCGGAAATCGGCGGGGCGTTCGGCGGAGAGAAGGAAACCGGCGGCGGTCGCGAAAGCGGCTCGGATAGCTGGAAGGCCTACATGCGGAGGCAGACCAACACGGTCAATTACGGCTCAGACCTGCCCCTCGCTCAAGGCATTCGCTTCGACGTCGCCCCATAACGCCAGCTTTTCTTCGGCGATCATCGCCGGCCAGCCGCGGCGGAACTTCCCTTTCCAGGGTTTCAAGGCCTTGGGTTCGAGCGGCGGCGAGATCAAATAGCCCTGCACGACGTCGCAGCCGAGCTCGCGCACCAGCCGGAGCTGCTCGAGCGTCTCGACCCCCTCCGCTGTCACGCTGAGCCCAAGCCCATGCGCGAGATCGGTGATCGACTGGATGATCAACCGGCAGTCGCGCGATCGGTCCACGTCCGCGATGAAGGCCTGGTCGATCTTGACGTCGGTGAAAGGCAGCTGCCGAAGCTGCATCAGCGAAGAATAGCCGGTTCCGAAGTCGTCGATTGCGAGGCCGATGCCCTTGATCCGAAAGCGGGTCAAAGTGTCCATCAGCTTGACGAGCGGTTGGGTCGCCCCCTCGGTCAGTTCCAACACCAGACGGTCGGTGGGGACGCCGAGCGCCCGGCACAGCCGCTCGACGAGGTCGGGGAAATCGAGATGCTGGAGGCTGAGCGCGGAAATATTGAACGCAATGGAAGTGTCGATGCCATCGTCACGCCATTCGAGCCATTGCTTGAGGATTTCCCTTAGGCCCCATTGCGTTAATTCATCGATCAAGCCGTGATTTTCGGCGAGCGGAACGAAGCGCGAAGGCTCGACCGCACCAAGCTCGGGATCGTCCCAGCGCACCAGCGCCTCGACCCTCACCAGGCTGCCGTCGCGAAGGGCGACCTTCGGCTGATAAACCATGCGCAGCCGCTGCTTCTCGAGCGCCTGTCCGAAACTTTCCAGCAGCTGCGCCTCCGATTTCCTCATCAGCCGTCCAGACTGGCCTTGAGTTCGTTGAGGAGGGTTTCGAGCTGTTCGAGCCGAACCGGCTTTTCGAGTGGTCCGGCCATGGTGAGTCCCAGCGCCTCGCCCAGCCGGAAAGCCGATTCGAGGACTCGTCGGTCGAAACCGCTCACGATCAGCACCGGCGAACGAAAATCCTGCTCGGCGAGGAAGCGCAGAAGCTCGATCCCGTCCATTCCGGGCATCCCGAGGTCGAGCGCGACCATATTCGGCCGATCGCGCAGGAATTCCTCGTGAAATTGCCAATCTTCGGAGGTGATCACGGGCTCGAAACCGGTTTCTCGGGCGGCATTGGCGAGGAATTCCGCCAAGGCCGGCTCATCGTCGATCAGGAGCAACCGCGGCTCCGCCATGCATTCACCTCTCTCCCCATGCTTGCTGCGCCCCAACAAGCCGGTAGGTCAAGCAAAGGAAACGCTCTTTTAACCGCACTGTCCATAAAGTCCCATTTTGAGGCGGTTCATCCGCCTTTTTGGAGGCGGCAAAGAATGTTTGGATCGCTGATCCGCAGGAAGCCCGGAGGCCTATCGGAGGGCGGCCCCACCGACGCCGCGTTCGAGTCGACCACCGTCTCGCTCTCCACATCGGTGCCTCGCCCCGTCGAGAGGCGCAACGAAGAGCGCATGTCGGCCATGCTCCGCGTGGGAAAGCTGACCAGCTCCACCGGCGAGCAGCTGATCCGCATCAAGAATCTCTCGGCGGGCGGGCTGATGGCCTTCGTCAATCGTGCCCCGGCTCCCGGCGAGCAAGTCGACGTGGAGGTTTCCTCCCAGAAGATCCCTTCGACGGTCGTGTGGATCCGCGACGACGTCGTCGGCTTCAAGTTCGACCAGAACGTCGACCTCGGAGAACTGCTCGCGGGGCGCAAGCCCCGCCACGGCTTCCGTCCTCGGCCGCCTCGCCTCGAAATCCGGTGCAAGGCGTCGGTCAAGGTGGGCAAAGTCTATTACACCGTCGACGTGCATGACATTTCGCTCGGCGGAATGAAGGTCGAGCCGATCGAGGAATATTGCGTCGGCAAACCCGTGGTCGTGGTCGTCGAGAGCCTGAAGCCGGTGAAGGGCGAGGTTCGCTGGTATTCCGAACGGAAGGCCGGAATCGTCTTCGACACGCCGCTGGAGTTCGACGAGCTCGCCGAATGGGTCGGCAAGCGGCTCGAGCTCGCGAGCCTCAAGGCCAGCTACAACAAATAGGCTTCTGTCTGCGACCCCGGACTTGATCCCGGGGGAAGCAATCCAGCCTGGATTGCCGCGGCCCTTGCGGGCCTCGCAATGACGGCCGTCCGCTCCTATCTCCTTGCGAGAGCGAAGGAGATTCAATCATGGCCGACGAAGTAGCAGTTCTGGCGGGCGGGTGCTTCTGGTGCACCGAGGCGGTATTCCTCGATGTGGTGGGAGTGAAGTCGGTCGAAAGCGGTTACACCGGCGGCCACATCGCCAACCCCAGCTACAAGCAAGTCTGCGGCGGCGACACCGGCCATGCCGAGGCGATCCGTATCACCTTCGACAATGAGCAGCTGAGCTACGACGATTTGCTCGACATCTTTTTCGCGACTCACGACCCCACCCAGCTCAATCGCCAGGGCAACGACGTTGGCACGCAATATCGTTCGGCGATTTTCCCCCAAACGGACGAGCAGGAGCGAAAGGCGAGGGCGGCTATCGAGCGCAACAATGCCGACCACGGCAACGGTATCGTGACCGCGATCGAGCCCAGCGGCGACTGGTATCCGGCCGAGGATTATCACCAGGATTATTGGGCCGGTGAGGGCCAGCGAAATCCCTATTGTCTCGCCGTCATCCCGCCCAAGTTACAGAAGCTCCGGAAAAGCTTCCAGGCGCGGACGAAGAGCGCCGCGGCCACGGCCTGAAGGTGCCTCTCCCACTCATGGGGAGAGGCCCTCCACTCGACTAATTGCCCGCAGGCGCGGCAGGCGCTTCCGGTGCCGGCTCGGCCGGAGCGGGCGAAACCGTCGCTGCCGGCGCCGCTGCCGGAACCGCCGGACTCCGCCGCCCGATCTCAGCGTCGAGAGCCGTGAAGAATGCGCCGTAGGGCTCCGCAACCACCACCATCTTGCCGTCGGTGAAAGCGGTGGCAAAAAGTCCGCGCGACTTGCTCTCCGCTTCAATCAGATTGAGGCGGACGCGCGATTGATTTGCGCCGTATTCCTCCACCAGGATCGACGCTTTCTGAGTGCGCTTCTTTTTTCCGACGCCCCACAGGATGTTGTAGATGATCTTGCCCTTGGTTTCGGTGACGGCGCTGATCGTTCCCGCATCCTTGCTCGCGTTGATGTCGATGTAGCCAAGCGTCTGCAGGGTGGAAATTGACGCCGAGAAAGCCACGTTCGCCGGCACTGAGTAGGTACGCGCCTGAGCAGCTGCCAGATCCGTCGCCGAGAGCTCTACAGGCTTGTCGGCAGCCACGGCGGTGGACGTCAGGCTCAACGCAGCGAGCGAGAACGCCGCCGCGAGCTTCATTGTGCGAATCACTTAAAACCCCCCATTAAAAAAAGGACCGAAGAATCATCGGCCCCACTCGAGCCTAAGTGCTTGCGTCTTCGTTAACAAGCGTCGAGCGCCTCGAGCACGCAAGCTTAGCTCGCAGCCCTTCGCAACCGGTCATTAATCGCGGCGCCGAGGCCCTGTTCGGGGACCGGGGCGACGGCGATGCGCGGCTTGGCGGATGTGTCAGCGCGGTGGAGCAAGTCGAAGAGTCGGGCCGCAGCTTCGGCGAGGTCTCCTGCCGCGCTCAAGTTCGCGTCCCCCGCAACAGGGCCAAACCCAATCAGATACTCATGGTCCGGTGCGTCGGTGACGTTGAGGCGCAGCGGTTTCGACGGCGCATAATGGCTCGCCAGCTGCCCGGGCGCTTCGATTTGATCGCCCGAAACCAGCTCGGCGTCGACCTCGATTGGGCCTCGACGGAGCAGGCGCAGCGCACCGCCGGTGGCGGCGACGATCGTTGACTCGATCCCGCGCTCCGTCGGCCCGGAATCGACAATCAGCGGGATTCGCCCGCCCAGGCTCTTCAGCACATGTTCGGCTCGGGTCGGGCTGATGGCGCCGCTGGCGTTCGCGGAGGGGGCTGCAAGCGGTCTTCCAGCGGCCTGCAGCAGGGCCTGCATGGCCGGGTGAGCGGGGACTCGGAGGCCGATCGTACCCAGCCCGGCGGTGACGATCGATGCTATCCCGGCTCGCTCGCGCAAGGGAAGCACAAGCGTCAGGGGGCCAGGCCAATGCTCTCTCGCGAGTGCGCGCGCACCATCGTCGAACGCCGCGATTCGCTCAGCCGCATTGAGATCGGATACATGTACAATCAATGGGTTGAAGCTGGGTCTTCCCTTGGCTTCATAAATTCTTGCGACCGCATTCGGGTTGGTTGCATCGGCGGCGAGGCCGTAAACCGTCTCGGTCGCGACCGCGACCGGCTCGCCCGCGAGGATCAGCCGCGCGGCTTCGGCGATTGCATCGTCGCTGTAGGAAAAAACCCGCGTCTCCATGACACGCGGCTAAAGGATTCCGGCGTTCGCCGGAATACTAAGCGCGTTCGCGATCCACGAGCTGGCTCATGTCGATCCCGAGCCGCTGCATTCGTGCCCGAATCTGCGGCCATTCCTCGGAAACGAAGCGGCTGCGCTCGGAGTCTCGAAGCCGTGCGCGCGCACCCGGAGCCACGAACATGCCCACGCCGCGCTTGACGACGATCAGGCCTTCGTCCTGGAAACCCTGATAGGCTTTGGCGACCGTGAGCGGGTTCGCTTGCTCCTCGGCGGCGAGTGCTCGAACCGAGGGCAGGGGGTCACCGTCCCCATATTTCCCGGCGAGGATCGCGTCCGCGATCGTCTCGCGAAGGCGGACGTAGACCGGCTTGTCGTGCTGAGTGCGAAGCGTCATGCTGTCATAATACAGCGTTGCAGAGCAAATTCAACTGACAAACGTTAAGGTTGCGGCGGTTGCCAGCGGCTCGATACATTGTCGATCTCCGGCCTCGGCCGATCGTCGAGCTCGCGCGCGGGATGCCCAATGAAGATGAAGCCGGCAATCCGCTCCCCGGGCCTGCAGAAGGCGGCATTGACGATCGGCGAATAGGCCTGCCAGCCGGTGACCCAGCCCGCGACGAAGCCCAGCGCGTGGGCGGCGTTGAGCAGGTTCATCCCGGCGGTGCCGCACGACAATATCTGTTCCCAGACAGGAATTTTGTGCCCCTCCACGGGGGCCGAGACCAACACCACGAGCTGGC
This sequence comes from Pseudomonadota bacterium, assembly GCA_046733175.1. Taxonomy (GTDB): domain Bacteria; phylum Pseudomonadota; class Alphaproteobacteria; order Sphingomonadales; family Sphingomonadaceae; genus Sphingomicrobium. Next base: position 36,054 of record JBKPOO010000033.1, on the reverse strand, counting down.
CGGCATAATGAGCGAATTGCTCGGCCTTTTCGCGAACCGCAGGCGGCGCGTTCGGGTCCTCGTCGGCCAGCGCTCGGACCAGCAGGCGCGCGAGATCGTCTCGTTGATCATCGGCCACGAAGATGAACCGCCACGGACTGAGCTTGCCGTGGTCCGGAACCCGCGCGGCGATTGTGAGGATCTGCTGCATCTCTTTGGCCGTCGGTCCGGGGCCGATCAACTCGCGCGGTTTCCCGGAGCGCCGAGTTTCGAGAAACGAAAGGATCGATGAGCGGTCATTGAGCATCGACCAGCGCGATAGACGCGGCGCGGCCGTGCAACAATCGGCTTCACAAGCGGTTTTTGCCCGCTAGGGTCGCGCAATCGCGCTGGGCAGCGCAGGGGAGAGATGAATATGGTCGATACTCCGGCCGTCGAGGAACCGGGCGCACCGGATATCAGCCATCAGAACCCGGCCGAGAAGCGAACCTGGTTCGGCCACCCGCGTCAGCTCGCGCGGCTGTTCACCACCGAAATGTGGGAACGGTTCGGCTATTACGGAATGCGGGCGCTCCTGACGCTCTATCTAACCAAGCATTTCCTCTTTTCAGACCAGCAGGCGACCGGACTTTACGGCGGCTACACCGCGCTCGTTTATTTGACCCCGCTGATCGGCGGTCTGCTTGCCGACCAGTTCCTGGGGTCCAAGCGCGCGGTGAAGTTCGGAGCCATCATCATGGCGATCGGGTATTTCACGCTCGCCTTCGGAGGCGCGCCCGCCAAGCCCTATGCAACGATCGCCGGCCAACGGTACGAGGTCCAGATCGACCATTTCGTCGACCGGCCGACGAGCGATCCGCAGGAAGCCCGGTACCTGGTGGACAACGGCAAGAAGCTGCTCATCCGCGGCAATGAGGACGGCTCCATCTCGCTCCTCGACAACGGCACCGAAGCCCGGCACCTGCCGAAGGGCTCACTGGAGGCCGGCGCCGAGCGCAACCCGCTGACGCTCGCAATCATGCTGATCGCGCTATCGCTGATCTCCGTGGGCAACGGCTTCTTCAAGCCCAACATCTCAACCATCGTCGGAACGCTTTATGAGAAGGGCGACCGCCGCCGCGATTCCGGTTTCACGATCTTCTACATGGGCATCAACCTGGGCTCCGTGCTCGGCCAGTTCTTCTGCCCGGTGCTTGCCGACTGGATCGGCTGGTGGGCCGGCCTCAGCCTTGCCGGTGTCGGAATGCTGATCAGCTACTGCCTGATGCAATTCGATGGAGGGCGGCTCGCCGGATATGGGGAGCGGCCGCGTAACGCGCCCAATCGCGACGTGGCCATCTACATCGGCGCGCTCATCGCCGTACCGGTCCTCGTGTTCCTGTTCACGAACCTCATGAACTCCGCGCCCCCGGCAGAGGGGTCCGGCTTCATCGGTTATCTGATGTCGCTCTCGCTGATGGGCAAATTGCTGTTCGGAACCTTCGTGATCAGCGTTCCGGCGATCCTCATCTGGTCCTTCGCGAAGGGGACGCGGACCGAAGCGCAGATGATGACCGCCGCGATGGTGCTGATCGTCTTCAACGTCTTCTTCTGGACCCTGTTCGAGCAGGCGGGCTCGTCGCTGACACTCTTTGCCGACCGGAATACGGACCGCAGCGTCTTCGGCCTCTTCACCATGTCGGCGCCGCAGACCCAACAGTTCAATCCCTTCTTCATCGTCATTTTCGCGCCGCTGATGAGCATGCTCTGGACCGGACTTGCGAAACGCGGGCTCGAGCCGTCGATTCCGGTCAAGTTCGCGATCGCACTGATGGGGGTGGGCGCCGGATTCCTGTTCCTCGTCTGGGGTTCGACGTTCGCGACCGCGGGCAACAATTGGCAGGTTGGGCTATGGTGGCTGGCCGGCCTGTACTGGCTCCACTCGATTGCCGAACTCTGCATTTCGCCGGTCGGACTCAGCATGATCACGAAGCTCTCCATCGCGCGCATCGTTGGACTCATGATGGGCGTCTGGTTCCTCTCGATTTCGGTTGCGCAATATTTTGCCGGGATGGTTGCCCAGTTCTCCAGCGTCGAGACCGTCGGCGGCCAGGTGACGAACCTGAAGGTCAGCCTCGACACCTATACGGCGACGTTCACCACCATCGCCTGGATCGCGATCGCCGCCGGCGCGCTTCTGTTCCTGCTGTCCTGGCCGCTCCAGAAGTGGATGCACGGAGTGAAATGATCTTTCGGGGGGCAATTACAGGGGCAGCCCTCGCGCTAAGCGCCTGCGCGGCGATGGAACCCAAGCCGAAGCCCGCTCCGGCGGTGCGAATCAATGAGGATCCCTATCCGTCCACCTATCAGCGCTATCCGGGAGTCCTGACGGTCGTCCGGCACGCAACTGTGTTCGACGGCGACGGACACCAAATCGCGGACGGCACGGTCGTCTTCGGCGATGGCGTGATCAGGGCTCTGGGCGGGCCCGAGTTGGCCTCGCCTGCCGGCGCGGTCGAGATCGACGGCGCCGGCAAGTTCGTCACCCCGGGGATCATCGATGTTCACAGCCACCTCGGCGACTATCCTTCGCCCGGAGTCCAGGCGCTGTCCGACGGCAACGAGGCGACCTCGCCGGTGCGGCCGGAAGTCTGGGCCGAACATAGCGTCTGGCCGCAGGATCCGGGCTTTTCGCGAGCTCTGATCAACGGTGGAGTGACGACGCTGCAGGTCCTGCCCGGCTCGGCGAACCTGTTCGGCGGGCGGTCCGTGGTTCTGAAGAACGTCCCCGGCCGGACCGCGCAGGACATGAAATTCCCCGGCGCGCCCTATGGGCTCAAGATGGCGTGCGGCGAAAATCCGAAGCGGGTCTACGGGTCCAAGGGCAACATGCCGCAGACTCGCATGGGCAATATCGCGCTTGCGCGGGCGACGTGGATCAAGGCCCAGGCCTACAAGCGCAAGTGGGACAAATATTACAGGAGCGGCGGCGACATGCCCGAGCGCGACCTCGCGATGGATACGCTGAAGGGCGTGCTCGATGGCAAGATCCTGGTGCAGAACCACTGCTACCGCGCCGACGAAATGGCGAACATGATCGATATGTCGAAGGAGTTCGGCTATCACGTCACGGCGTTCCACCATGCGGTCGAGGCCTACAAAATCGCCGACATCCTGGCGGCGAACGACATTTGCGCCGTGATGTGGGCGGACTGGTACGGCTTCAAGATGGAAGCCTATGACGCGATCAAGGAGAATATCCCGCTGGTCCACAATGCCGGCGCCTGCGCGATCGTCCATTCCGACGACCCCAATTACATCCAGCGTTTGAATCAGGAGGCGGCGAAGGCGCTTGCCGACGGCATCCGCGCCGGCATTCCGAACCTCACTGAAGCCGTGGCCTGGGAATGGCTCAGCCGAAATCCGGCGAAGGCGCTCGGGATTCTCGATAAGACCGGCACCCTGGCGCCCGGAAAAATGGCCGATGTGGTCCTGTGGAACGGCGATCCGTTCAGCGATTATTCGCGGCCCGAGCGGGTGTGGATCGACGGGGCCGAAATGTATGATTCGAACGACCCGAAGAAGCGGCCGGTCAGTGACTTCGAGCTCGGCCAGCCGGGCGAAGGGGATGTGAAGTGAAACCCTCACGCTCCCCTCGCTTCGCTCTGGGTCCCTCCCTCTCCCGCACGCGGGAGAGGGTTGGGGTGAGGGCCCTTGTCTTGGCGCTGGCATTTTCTTTTGCGTACCCGGCAGCCGCCCAGACCTTCGCGATCATCAACGGCACAGTGGCGAAGGGCGACGGGTCCGAACCGATCCCCGGCGGCACGGTGGTCGTCCGCAATGGACGGGTGATAGCCGCCGGCGCCGGCGTGAGCGTTCCCGCCGGTGCTGAGCTGATCGATGCGTCCGGCAAGTGGGTCACCCCTGGGATCGTCGCCGGCTTCTCGCGCCTCGGGCTCGCCGACGTCGACCTGTCGGCGGACGGGGCCGACGACACCGGGAACAATGGCCCGTTCAACGCGGCGATCGACGTCGTTCCCGCGATCAACCCGCTCTACCAAACTGTCGCAGTCAACCGGTCCGATGGAGTGACCCGAGCGCTGGTCGCTCCAAGCGCGGGCAAGGCCATCTTCGCCGGGCAAGGGGCGGTGATCGACACCGGCGCGGACATGGATCCGGTGACTCGCCCGCGCTTGTTCCAGTTCGTCGAGCTCGGCGAAACCGGCAAGGACAAAGCGGGCGGGTCGCGCGCTTCCGCCTACATATTGTTCCGCAATGCGCTGCGTGAGGCGGCGCAGCTCAGGCGCTACGCCGAGCCGATCGAGGCTGCACACGCGCGGACTCCGGACGAGCGCGAGCGCCCGGTCATTCGCAACCCCAACGAATCCCGCCTTTATGGTGTCGACGCACGCCGCAACGATGACGTGCTCCTGACCCGTTTCGACGCTGCGGCGCTCGTCCCGGTGCTGCAGGGCCGCCAATATCTCTTCGTTCACGTCGAGCGGGCGAGCGACATCCTGCAGGTCTTCGGGCTGAAACGAGAGTTTCCGGCGCTCAAAATCGTGCTGGTGGGCGCGAGCGAGGGATGGATGGTCGCGGACCGGATCGCTCGGTCGGGAATCCCGGTGATTGCATCGGCGGTCAACGACCTGCCCGCTTCGTTCGAGCAGCTTGCCGCGACCCAATCGAATGTCGGGCGGATGCGCAATGCGGGAGTCAATGTCTCGATCGGAATGATCGACGACAACGACACCCGCAGCCTCTTCATGGAACGGCAGTATGCGGGCAATCTCGTCGGCCTCCAGAAGGTCCCCGGTGCGACCGGCGTCAGTTGGGGCGAGGCGCTGGCGATGATCACTTCCCGGCCCGCGCAGGCGGTCGGAATGGGCGGCGAAATCGGCAGCCTGGCGCCAGGGCGCCGCGCCGACGTCGTCATCTGGTCGGGCGACCCGCTCGAGGGTTCGAGTGCGGTCGAGCAAGTCTATATCGACGGTGTGCGCCAGCCGCTCGAAACCCACCAGACGAGGCTTCGCGACCGCTACCGCTATCTTCCCCGCCGCGACCTTCCGGAGGCTTACCGACATTGACGCCGCAAATGGGCCTGTTCCTTTCGTGCATTGCCTTCGTGGGCCTGCACTTCCTGATGTCCCATCCGCTTCGCGCGCCGCTGGTTCGGGCCATGGGCGAGCGGCCGTTCCTCGGCCTCTATTCGCTGATCTCACTGCTGACGTTCGGCTCGATGATCTATTTCTATCATCGTATCGGCCGCGAGCCCGAGCGGCTGTGGGACGCGGGCGACGCCGGATGGATCGCCGGAACGATCCTGATGTGGTTTGCGGCGATCCTGCTCGTCGGCTCCTTCATCCGCAATCCAGCCCTGCCGGGAGTCCCGGGTCCCAGGGGTGGGCCCACGGGAGTCTTCCGGATCACCAGGCATCCGATGATGTGGAGCTTCGCGATCTGGGCCGCGGTCCACCTGATGATCCTTGCCGCGCCGAAGGCCCTGGTGTTCGATAGCTCGATCATCATTCTCGCCTTGTTCGGCGCCGCTGGCCAGGACGCCAAGAAGCGCAGGCTGATGGGCGACGCGTGGCACGAGTGGACCGCACAGACCGCTTTCATCCCGTTCACGGGCGGGATAGGAAATCCCGGCGCGGTGGCGCTCATCGGAGGAACCTTGCTGTTCTTCCTCGCGACGTGGCTTCATCAGCCGATCTCCGGGATGCCGGCAGGCTTCTGGCGCTGGCTTAGCTGAGCCGAGCAGAGCGGAAAGACTATCGTTCGTCCTGAGCGGAGCGACGCAGGCGCGTAGTCGAAGGGCGATTCGCACAACGTCTTGCCAACGCCCTTCGACTTCGCTCAGGACGAACGGAGACTGGCAATTTGCTCAGCAGGGTCGCAATCCCCCGTTCGGCGGGCTAATTCCCACGCGATGACACGCAAATTCTTCGGCACGGACGGCATTCGCGGAACGACCAACGTCGAGCCGATGACGGCCGAAACGGCGCTTCGCGTCGGGCAGGCGGCCGGGGCTCATTTCCTGCGCGGCGACCACCGCCACCGGGTGGTGATCGGCAAGGACACGCGCTTGTCCGGATACATGATGGAATCGGCGATGGTCGCCGGCTTCACCAGCGTCGGGATGGATGTCGTTTTGTTGGGACCGATGCCGACTCCGGCCGTGGCGATGCTGACGCGTTCGATGCGCGCCGACCTGGGAGTGATGATCTCCGCATCGCACAATCCCTTCGCCGACAATGGCATCAAATTGTTCGGTCCCGACGGTTATAAGCTCAGCGACGAGACCGAACGGGCGATCGAGCAGCGCATGGAAAAGGCTCCGAAGCTGGCCAACTCGCCCGAAATCGGACGCGCCCGCCGGATCGAGGACGCCCGCGGACGGTATGTCCAGTTCGCCAAGGACACCTTTCCCGAGCATCTCCGTCTCGATGGCCTGAAGGTGGTCATCGATTGCGCGAATGGCGCCGCTTATCACGTTGCGCCGGACGCTTTGTGGGAGCTTGGCGCGGAGGTCGTCCCGCTCGGAGTCACCCCGAACGGCCTCAACATCAACGAGGACTGCGGTTCGACGCACCCCGGCCTGCTTCAGGAAACCGTGGTCGCCAGCGGAGCCGACATCGGGCTTGCGCTCGACGGCGACGCCGACCGGCTGATGGTTGCCGACGAAACGGGCGAAATCGTCGATGGCGACCAACTGATGGCGCTGATCGCGCTCGGGATGCACCGTCGGGGCGAGCTCAGCGGTGACGCGGTGGTAGCCACGGTCATGTCGAATCTCGGCCTGGAGCGGAAACTGTCGGACGCCGGGCTTAAGCTCCACCGGACGAAGGTCGGCGACCGTTATGTGCTCGAGGAAATGCGGGCCCGCGGCTGCAATATCGGCGGCGAGCAATCGGGACACATCATCCTTGCCGACCATGCGACGACCGGGGACGGGCTGGTGGCGGGCCTCCAGGTGCTCGCGGCTCTCGTCGAGGCCAAGCGTCCCGCGAGCGAGCTGCTGCGGCAGTTCGAGCCCCTGCCGCAGCTCCTGAAGAACGTCCGTTTCAATGGATCGAGCGAGCCGCTCGAGTCCGACAGGGTTCGCAAACGCATCGCCGCCGCCGAGGCGGAGTTAGAGGGCAGGGGCCGTCTCGTGATCCGCAAATCGGGTACCGAACCGCTGATCCGGGTCATGGCGGAAGGCGACGACCTGGCCGTGGTCGAAAGGCTCGTCGACGACATTTGCGAGGCCGTCCAGTCGGCCGCGTGAACCTTTTCTTGGTATTTGTCGGCCAAACGACGATGCCGTGCGCATGGAAAACTTCGCCCCTGGGAGCGGGACGAAGGCCGATTCGATGACCTCGACGGCCCGCATCCTGATTATCGCCGGCTCGGATTCGGGCGGGGGCGCCGGGATTCAGGCGGACATCAAGACGGTGACGATGCTCGGCGGCCACGCCATGACCGCGGTCACGGCGGTCACCGCCCAGAACACGTTGGGCGTCACCGCCGTCCACCCGGTACCCGCCGAAATGATTCTCGCCCAGATCGATGCCGTAGTGTCCGATATCGGAGTCGATGCGGTCAAAATCGGAATGATCGGCTCGGCCTTCGCTGCAAAGCAGATTGCCGTTCGTCTCCAGGAGCTGAAGGCGGCAGACCCCAACCTTCCGATCGTGTTCGATCCGGTGATGGTCGCGACGAGCGGCGCGTCCCTCGCCGACGAGGCGACGATCGCGGCGTTCGGCCGACTCATGGACGTTTCAACCCTCGCCACTCCGAACCTCCCCGAGCTTGCCCGGCTGACGTCGGAAGAAGATCCCGTTGCGGCCGCGCTGCACCTCGTCGGAGCGCACGGCTGCGCGGTGCTGATCAAGGGCGGCCATGAGGAAGGCGACGCGCTCGCCGACGCGCTCATCGAAGAAGACAATATGACGAGCTGGCAGGGACAGCGCATCGATACCGAGGAGACGCATGGCACGGGCTGCACTCTGGCAACGGCCATCGCGACTCTTCTCGGCCAGGGCGCGACGCTTGCGGACGCGATCGCACGTGCGCGCGAATTCGTCCGAGTAGCACTGTTCGAGGCTCCGGGGATCGGCCAGGGCTCCGGCCCGATCGGCCAGCAGAACGTCCGGCTGGACAGCGGCGGCCCGCTGCGGCTCAACCAGGTGACGGTGACCGGCACCAATTATGAGCGTTCGGTCGATTTCTACCGCCGGCTGGGCCTCAAGCAGATCGTCGACAATCCACCCGATTATGCGCGCTTCGAGACGTCGGGCGGGGTCACTTTCTCGGTGCAGATCGACCCCGAAGAGAAGATCATCGCGACGACCGCGGTTTACCTCGAATGCGACGACCTCGACGAGCGGGTCGAGCAACTCGCGCGGAGCGGAATCCCGTTCGAGCATGGGCCGCGCAACCAGCCCTGGATGTGGCGGGAGGCTCGGCTCCGCGATCCCGACGGCAATATCATCTTCCTTTACAAGGCGGGTGAGGCCCGGCGCTTCCCGCCGTGGCGGATTGAAGACTAATCCACACATTTCGTCATCCCCGCGCAAGCGGGGACCCAGCCGATAAGAAAAACTGGGTTCCCGCCTTCGCGGGAATGACGAATAAGGGGCGCGATGCCGCGGCGCTGTTCCTTCAAGCTCGAGCTCGATTATCCGCAGCCGCTTGCGGGAGTGGACGAAGCGGGTTGCGCTCCGCTCGCCGGCCCGGTCGTGGCTGCCGCCTGCATCCTCGACCGGGACAAATTCCCGCGCGGGATCGACGATTCGAAGAACCTGCCCCTCGAAAAGCGCGAGTCGATCTACAAGCGGCTGGTCAAATGCGCGGCTTGGGGGGTCGGCATCGCGAGCGTCGAGGAGATCGACCGAATCAACATTTACTGGGCGCGGATGCTGGCGATGACCCGCGCGGTCGAGGCGCTTGGCCTCGAGCCGGCGTGGGTGCTGGTCGATGGCAATGCGACTCCGCGATGGCAGCGGCCGTCGAGGGCGATCGTCGACGGAGACGCGAAATGCCGCTCGATCGCGGCGGCTTCCATCATCGCAAAAGTCACCCGCGACCGGATGATGGCGGACTATGCCAGTGAATATCCAGGCTACGGCTGGGAGCATAATCGCGGCTATCCGACCCCCGACCATCGGCGCGCGATCAACGACCTGGGCCTCACTCCGCTGCATCGCCGAAGCTTCGGCCTGGTGCGCGAAATCGAGGCTCGAAAGGCCCAGCCGGAGCTCGCGCTGATCGAAATCGTGGAGGCGAGTCCTCCGAGTCACACCACCATGGGTTGAGTCCGGGCTACGCGGTCGGACTCAACATCTTGTGGTCGCAGAGAGGCGGACTCGTTCCGTTCCGCTGTCCCAAATTGACTCGTTAACCCTTGTTCGCTTGACCGCGACTCCGCCCTGACTCACCTTCGCCGGAGAGAAGGGGCAAAAGGTCATGAATCTCATCGCCCGCATTGCGGCGGGGAAAGCTGTGCGCCCGGCGCGCCAGGCGGCGCGCGAGCTCCTCACGGATACGATACTCGAGGGCGACTGCATCGCCGAGATGGCGCGGCTTCCCGACAAATGCGTCGACATGATTTTCGCCGACCCGCCCTACAATTTGCAGCTGGGCGGCGATCTCTTTCGGCCGGAAGGGAGCCGGGTCGACGCGGTCGACGATGAATGGGACAAGTTCGAGAGCCTGACGGCTTACGACAATTTCACCCGCGACTGGCTCGAGCAGGCGAGGCGGATCCTGAAGGACGACGGCACGATCTGGGTGATCGGCAGCTATCACAACATCTATCGGGTCGGCTCGCTGTTGCAGGATGCGGACTTCTGGATCCTCAACGACATCGTCTGGCGCAAGACGAACCCGATGCCGAACTTCCGCGGCACGCGCTTCACCAACGCGCATGAAACCCTGATCTGGTGCGCCAAGGAGGAAAAAGCGCGCTACACCTTCAATTACCGCGCGATGAAGGCGTTGAACGACGATCTTCAGATGCGGTCTGACTGGCTGCTGCCGATCTGCAGCGGCGGCGAAAGGGTCAAGGGCGACGACGGCGGCAAGGCCCATCCGACGCAAAAGCCCGAGGCCTTGCTCTACCGGATCCTCCTCGCCTGCACGAAGCCTGGGGACGTCGTTCTGGATCCCTTCTTCGGCACTGGGACGACCGGCGCGGTCGCGCGGCGGCTTGGCAGGCGCTGGATCGGGATCGAGCGCGAGCCAGCCTATGTGAAAGTCGCGCGCGCGCGCATCGCGTCGACATTGCCGCTTGACGAAAGCGCCATGCAGACCGTCGCCGACAAGCGGGAACAGCCGCGCGTGGCCTTCGGAGTCCTGGTCGAAAGCGGACTGGTCCCCGCGGGTACGACGCTGACGGATGCGAAGCGCCGCTGGGCGGCATCGGTCCGAGCGGATGGCTCAGTTGCCTGTGCGGCGCATTCGGGTTCCATCCACAAGGTCGGAGCGGCGTTGCAGAATGCGCCTTCGTGTAACGGCTGGACATTCTGGCACGTCGAGACGGGCGGCGCGCTGCAGCCCCTCGACGCCCTTCGGCAGCAGCATTTCGCCAACCTGCCCTAGTCCCCCTTGCGCAGCCTGCGGCACCCGGTGAGAAGAGCCGCATGAGTTGGCCGCTCAAGACTTGCCTGGCGTGCCTCATTGCGCTGTTCGTTGTAGCGGATGCGCCTGCGCTTCGGCCCGATGACGAGCGCCGGATGCAGGAAGCTTTCGCTAGGCTCGAGCCGCAGCGCCCCGGAATCGTCGATGCCTATGTGATCGTGGCCGCGCTCGATGCCGATCCCGTCTTCGGCCGGGAAGCGCGGGAGGCTGGCCGCGTGCTTTCCAGCCGGTTCGATGCCGTGGGAAGGACAATCGTCCTTGCCGGTGACGAGGGCGCCGACAAGGCGGACGCCGCGGCGACGCCCGATGGACTTGCTCGGGCGCTCGGCAAGGTCGGCTCGGTAATGAACCGCGATGAAGACGTGCTGGTCCTTTACACGACGAGCCACGGATCGCCCCATGCGGGCCTCAACTTTCGCGATCCGGCGCGGGGCGAAGCGCTTATCGCCCCACCGCAGCTTTCCGCGATGCTCGAGCGGCCTGGATTCAAGAACCGGTTGATCATCCTCCAGGCCTGCTTCTCGGGCCAGTTCGTGCCGGCCTTGGCAGCTCCCCGCACCGTGGTTGCGACCGCCGCCTCTTCGATGAAGTCGTCGTTCGGCTGTGCTGCGGGCAATGATTGGACGTTCTTCGGCTATGCCTTCATCAACCAGGCGATGCGTCAGCCCGATACGTTCCTCCGCCAATTCCGGCGGGCCTTCGTGACGATTCTAGGGTGGGAGCAGCGGCTCGGATACGAGCCGTCGAGTCCGCAAATCAGCGTTGGAAGCGATACCGCGGGTTGGCTCGCGGCGCTCGACGCGCGCGAACCGAAGTCGCCGAGCGCTCCGGTTGGGCGACCTCCTTCGGAAATCGAGCAATAATGCGGACTTTGATCCGTCCCACGGCGTTCGTGGACTCCCCCTTCGGTCACGACGGCAAGGTGGCTCGCCTGGCCGGCGGCCTCAACTGGTTCGCTGCCGCAGAGCTCATCAGGCTGGACGGGGAGCAGCGCGCTGCGACGGAGCTGGTGCCGGTCGAGGGGATCGAGCAACGCTTCGACGAGGACTTGGCCGCGCAATGGGCCGCGCTGACATCGCCGCGGCCGCCGCTTCAGCTGGGGGAGCGGACGATTCGCCTCGACCAGCCCCAAGTCATGGGAATCGTCAACGTCACCCCGGACAGCTTTTCGGACGGCGGCCAGTTCGCGGACGCCAGCGCTGCGGCTGAAGCGGGAGCGGACATGGCCCGCGACGGAGCGGCGATCGTCGACGTCGGCGGAGAGTCGACGCGTCCGGGCGCCAAGATGGTCTGGGAGGGCGATGAGATCGAGCGCATCGTTCCGGTCATCGGCCAGCTCGCGACCGGGGGCGCAGCGGTTTCGGTCGACACGCGCAAGGCTGACGTCATGACGGCAGCGCTCGAAGCCGGGGCGCGGATGATCAACGACGTCTCGGCGCTGACCTACGACGACCGCTCGGCCGGCGTGATCGCCGCCGCCGGAGTTCCGGTGGTCCTGATGCACCACCAGGGCGCGCCCGAGACGATGCAGGACAACCCTTCCTACGACGACGTGCTGGTTGAGGTTTATCTCTGGCTGGAGGAGCGAATGGGCGCGGCCGAGGCCGCAGGCATCGCGCGCGAAAAGATCCTGATCGATCCCGGTTTCGGCTTCGGCAAGAATGTCGCGCACAATCTGGAGCTGATGAACGGGTTGGCCCTGTTCCATTCGCTCGGCTGCCCGCTGGTCGTCGGAGCGAGCCGGAAGCGGACCATCGGCGCGCTTTCAGCTGAGGCTCCCCCCGATCGGCGGCTCGGGGGAAGCATCGCCTTCGCGATCAAGGCCGCCGAACAAGGTGCTCAGCTGATGCGCGTCCATGACGTGTTCGAGACGCTTCAATCGCTGCGGATTTGGCGAGGCCTCAGGGACCAGGCGCTGACCCCGAAAAACTGATGCAAATCAGCCTGATGACGAAAATTTCATCTTCCTGACCTGCTGTTGCAACGTGACCGGAGCAAGGACGTTCGGCGAGTCTTCAGTTGTGGGAGAAGCAATGGCCAGCCTGGCGCCGATCGGTCGCACACGCCGGATTCGCGTCCCAGCGAGGCAAAGGGTGAAGGATTTCGGGCGCGGCGTGACCTACCATATCGCCGGCCTTCCCGTGGCGGTCAGCAACAGGTTCACCCGCCGCGGCAGGGCTTCGGAACGCGTCATCCGCCGGGCTTATGCCCGCCGTTACTGGAGCCCGCGCGGATGGTCAGAGGGCGCGCAACTTGCTTTGGCCCTCGTCGCCTGGCCGTTTGCGCTCGTGGGTCTTCAAATCGCTTTCACCCTGCAAAACGGCGCTCAGGTCGCGCGTCGCTTTGGGCGGCCCATCCATCGCCAGCTCGTCGACCAGCTGCGGCTCTACCTTTCCGCCGGAGTTCTTCCGCCCTGGTATTACATTTTCGAGCTTCATCGGAGCCCCGCAAGGTCGAACGCCCGGGATTATTTCTATCGCTGGGAAAGCAAGGGCGGCGTTCTTCGGCTGCTTAACGAAGGCGACCGTACGCCCTCCTCCGAACTCTTCGACAAAGCGGTGTTTGCCGAGCAGTGCAGACTCCGGCAAATCCGGACCGTTCCCGTGCTTGCGCTGTTCCTCGACGGCCAGGCGGAGGTTCGGGCCGATCCGCGCGAGCTCGAGACCGATCTGTTCGTGAAACCGATTGCCGGGCGCGGCGGCAAGGGTGCGGAGCGCTGGGACCTCGGCGGCCCTGGCGTTTATTGTTCCCCGGACGGCGAACGCTTGACTCGTGACGGCCTGTTTGCCCGCTTGGCTGAGAAGTCGCTGACAGTGCCGCTCCTCGCGCAGGAACGTCTCCGCAATCACCCCAGGATCGAACCGCTCAACAATGGCGCGCTTTCGACGGTTCGCGTCCTCACCTGCCTCAACGAAGAAGGCGAGCCGGAGATCGTTGGCGCGGCAATGCGGATGGCGATCGGCAGCAATAACGTCGTCGACAACCTTCACGCCGGCGGGATCGCCGCGGCGGTCGACCTTGAAACCGGAACATTGGGGCCCGCGAGCAACCTCGGTGCCGACTGCCGTTTGGGCTGGATGGATCGTCATCCGGTGAGCGGAGCGCAGATCCAGGGTACGCAATTGCCGATGTGGGACGAAGTGCGCGACTTCGCCATTCGGACGCACCGGGCCTTCAGCGACCGAGTGCTCGTCGGCTGGGACATTGCCATCGCTCCGGACGGTCCGATCCTGGTTGAGGGCAACGGCGCTCCGGACCTCGACATCATGCAGCGATTCGTGCGCCACGGAGTAATGGCCGCTCGGCTTGGCGTATTGCTTGCCTTTCACGTTTCGCAGTTGGGATTGGATCAAGTCCCAGCCGCCTGATGAGACTCAGGCCGCGGTGTCGATCCCGAGCTCGCCGAGTTTGCGATAGAGTGTCGACCGCCCGATTCCGAGCCGGCGGGCGACTTCGGTCATGCGACCGCGATAATGACCGATGGCGAGGCGGATGATGTCGGCCTCAATGTCTTCCAGCGGCCGCAAATGCCCGTCGCCGGTGAACAGGGTGACCGCCGGAGCGCCGGCGATCGCTTCAGCGCTGCTTGACGTGCTGAGCGTTGGCGAAAAGTCGCTGCGCCGTCCGGAAAAGCGAGACTGAATGGCGATATGCGGAAAATGCTCGGCCGTGAGCGAGCTCCCGTCGCACTGAAGCCCCGCTCGGAAGAGCACTCCGGCGAGCTGCCGGACGTTGCCGGGCCAGCCATAACGCATGAGCACCGCCAGGGCGTCATTGCCGATCGACAGCGCCCGCATGCCCGTCTGGTCGCAGAAACGGGTCAGCAAATGGCGAGCGAGAGCAGGAATGTCGCCGCTTCGTTCCCTCAGCGGCGGCAGAGTGACCGTGGTCGTGCCGATCCGCTCGGCGAGCCCCGGATTGAAATCGTCGGGCAGCGGCCTGCTGCAGGTTGCGATGACGCGGACGTCGACCGAATGGCTGCCATTCAGGCCGACCGGCCGGACTTCGCCCGTTGCGAGGACCCGGTCGAGACGTTCCTGGGTCTCCGCGGGCAATGCGCCGACTTCGTCAAGCAGGAGCGTGCCTCCGTCGGCCTGGACCAGCTTTCCGGTCTTGGGTGCGAAGGCCCCCGGAAACGCGCCTTTTTCATGGCCGAACAGCTCGCTGTCGATGATGTTGGCGGGGACGGCCTTGCAATCGAGTACGTGGAGGGGACCTTTGGCGCGAAGGCTCGCCGCGTGGATCGCCCGCGCCATCGTCTCCTTGCCGGTTCCCGGCTCGCCGATGATGAGAATGGGGAGGCGATTGCGCGCCCCTTTTGCTGCGACGGCGAGTGCCGCGCGAAATTCGGGAGCGGCCCCGATCAACTGCTCCAGGGAAAGCTCGGGCGCGAGTTTCTCCGATACCGGAGCGAGCTCGCCGGCCGCGCGGCGCCGGTCGGAATTGGCCGCAAGCGCTTCAAGCAGGCGTTCCGGAGCGACCGGCCGTACGAGGAAATCGCTCGCTCCTGCGCGCATCGCTTCGACCGCGATCGCGACGCTGTCGCCATGGCTCAGTACAATGACCGGCAGGCTCTCGCGCTGTTCGCGAAGCTCGGCGATGACCTTCGGGCTCGTCTCGGCATCCCACGAGCCGAGCAGAACGGCTTGTACCTCGCGGCCGTGGGGCCCCTGAAGTAGGGCGACGGCCATATCGCAGTCCGCCGCTCCCACGGCGCTCCAGCCCGCGCGAGCCGCGATCGCCGAAATCAATCGGCGCTCGTCGGCATCCGCGTCGAGCAACAAAAGGGAACGAACGCGCTCTTCGGCCATCATCGGCTCCTTATCGCGCCACTCTATGCCTCGAGGGGTAAAGGCGTGCTTAAGGAGTGTGAATTTCTGCACCCGCCCTACTAGGGGTTGGGCCAGTCGCGCGGCCTTGTTATGGACGCACCGGAGTTTCACGAGGGGAATGACATGCCCGACGACGAATCGCTGCTGACGAACCCACCGACGCAGGAGGTGGGAGTCCACGTTCGCGACTACGTCCGGTTCACCAAGCTGTTCAAATGGGGCGCGCTAGCCTGTCTGGTGATCGGGTTCATCGTTCTGCAGATTCTGTAGCTCGCGCGGATTCATGAAGATCGCGGTCCTGAAGGAAGCCACGGCCGGAGAGACTCGCGTCGCGGCGATCCCCGAGACCGTTAAGAAGTTCGTGGCCCTCGGGGCGGAATTTGCGGTCGAAAAGGGCGCGGGCGAGGGCGCTTCCATTTCCGACGCGGAATATGAAGCGGCGGGGGCGAAACTCACCAGCTCCGACGAAGCCGTGAAGGGCGCGGCAATCATCCTTTGCGTGAACGGCCCCGATGCAGCGGCGCTCAAGGGCGCGGACAAGGGCGCGCTGCTGGTTGGGGCGCTCGATCCGGCGCGGCGCCGCGAAGCGATCGACGGCTATGCGGCCGCGGGCCTCGAGGCACTGGCGATGGAATGGATGCCGCGGATCACGCGCGCGCAGTCGATGGACATTCTCTCGTCGCAGTCGAACCTCGCGGGGTACAAAGCGGTGGTCGACGGAGCCGCGTCTTATGGCCGGGCATTTCCCATGATGATGACCGCCGCCGGCACCGTAAGCCCCGCGAAGGTGTTCGTGATGGGCGTGGGGGTTGCCGGGCTCCAAGCCATCGCGACCGCAAAGCGCCTCGGTGCGCAGGTCAGCGCGACCGACGTCCGCTCGGCTACGAAAGAGCAGATCCAGTCGCTCGGCGCGAAGCCCATCTTCGTCGAAAATGTCGCGGGCATCGAAGGCGAGGGCTCTGGCGGATATGCCACTGAAATGTCGGAGGAATATCAGAAGGCGCAAGCCGAGCTGGTGTCCGGTCACATCGCCAAGCAGGACATCGTGATCACGACTGCGCTGATCCCCGGGCGGCCCGCTCCTCGGCTTATCAGCGCCGCCCAAGTCGCAACCATGCGGCCCGGCAGCGTGATCGTCGACCTTGCAGCCGATGCCGGCGGCAATGTGGAGGGCACCGTTTCCGGAGACAGTGTCGTCAAGAACGGCGTGACGATCATCGGCGCGGCGAATCTTGCGCGAAGCCTGGCGGCGGATGCATCCGCTTTGTTCGCCCGCAACCTGTACAATTTCCTCTCGGCCTTTTGGGATCAGGAGCAGGGGCGCCCCGTGCTTCCGAACGATGACGAAATCGTCAAAGGCATAAGGCTGACGCACGGCGGCAAGGTCGTTCACGAGCGGCTGACCGCCGCCTGACCTGGTGGCGGCCACTTACGACATCCTGGTCATCGGCGGCGGGATCGCCGGCATGTCCGCCGCGGCGGCATTGTCGGGACATGCGAAGGTCGCCGTCCTCGAAGCGGAGGAGCAAATCGGTTTCCACTCGTCGGGTCGAAGCGCGACGATGCTCCACTACGCGCTCGGCGACCGGCTGGTCCGCGCGCTGACGCTCGCGAGCCGCGGCTTTTTCGACGATCCGCCGGACGACTTCACGGAGGTCCCGATCGGGCGGGCCATGCCCGTGCTGATCCACGCCCGCGACGAAGAGCGCGACGCGCTGGATGCGCTCGAGGCCGATCTTTCGCTGTTCGCTGACCTCGATCGGCTGGACGCGCGTGCGGTGCATGAGCTTTGTCCACTGCTGAAAGACGATGCTGTCCACGGCATCGCCGATCCGCGCGGAATCCGCCTCGATCCCCACGCCTTGCTTCAGGGCAACCTGCGGCAGGTCCGCCGCGCGGGAGGAGAGCTTGTGACCGGGGCGCGTGCGGCCTCATTCCGGCGCTCTGCGGACATTTGGGAAGTCGCCAGCGAAAAGGGCGAGACATTCTCCGCACCGATCCTGGTCAACGCCGCCGGGTCGTGGGCCGATCGTGTCGCCGAGCTCGCCGGAGTTGCCCGCCTCGGCTTCGAGCCCAAAAGGCGGACGATCATCACGTTCGACGCTCCGCCCGGCACGCTCCTCGAAGGTCTGCCGTTCGCGAAGACCGTGGGCGACGAGCTTTATTTCGCGCCGGAAAGCGGGCGCCTGTTCGCCTCACCGATGGACGAGGTGTCGAGCGACCCATGCGACGCCCAGCCCGATGATTACGAGGTCGCGCTCGCCGCCTGGCGGATGGAAGAGCGAACCACGGTCAAGGTGGATCGGATCCACAGCAAATGGGCGGGCCTCAGGACCTTTGCTCCCGATCGCCATCCGGTCGTCGGTTTCGCATCTGAGACAGAGGGTTTCTTCTGGCTCGCGGGACAGGGCGGCTTCGGGCTCCAGACGTCGCCGGCGATGTCCGCGATCGCCGCTTCGCTGATTCTTGGGACGCGCTGGCCGGTCGCGGACGTCAGCGCGGAAGAGCTAAGCCCCGGACGCTTCCGGTAGCGTGCACAGATCGACCCATCTTTCCGCAACGAGGTCGAACAGCCGCTCCGTCGTCACTTCGACCGACGTGTTGAGCGAGCCACCCGCGGGATAGACGACCTCGAAGGCCCGCAACGACACGTCGAGATAGACGGGCAGGGGAGTCTTCAGGCCGAACGGGCAGACCCCTCCGACCGGGTGACCGGTCAGCGCGAGTGTTTCGTCTGCTCCGAGCATCCGGGGCCTCGCGCCGAGCTCGTCCTTGCACTTGCGGTTATCGAGGCGAGCGTCGCCCCTCGCCACGAGGAGGAAGAGATGGTCGCCGGCGCGGACCGCGAGCGTCTTTGCGATCCGCCCGGGAGCGACGTTCAGCGCTTCGGCGGCCGTGTTCACGGTTGCGGTCGTTCCTTCGACTTCGATGATCGGCAGGTCCGGCGCGGTTTCCGCGATCCAGGCTCGGACGGATTGCGCGCTCACTCGCCCACCAGGTGAAGCACGATTTCGCGTTCAGGCGTGTTTCGGCGGTGCTCGAACAGGAAAATGCCCTGCCAGGTGCCAAGCACCAAGCGCCCGCTTCGCACAGGTATGCTGAGCTGGGTGTTGGTCAACGCGCTTCGCAAGTGCGCCGGCATGTCATCCGGGCCCTCGTCGTCATGCTCATAGGAGCCATTCTCCGGTGCGACCCGCTCGAAATAACGTTCGAGATCGCGGCGAGCGGCAGGGGCGGCATTCTCCTGGATGACCAGGGAGGCCGACGTGTGGCGGCAAAAAATCGTCAAAAGGCCGTCGCGAATCCCGCTTTCCGCGACCCATTTTGCCGCCAAATCCGTGAATTCGTGCAGTCCCGGGCGACTCGCGCGAATCGGCAGGGTGTCCGTTGCCTGATGCAGCATGACGACCGCGTTAGCGAAGCTCCCAACCTATCGCCAGCGGCTTGGAGGGGCTCTCGGCCAGACGTAAAACAAAAGCGCCCGCCAAGCGGCGAGCGCTTTATAAGTTCTTGATTTTACGGCCTGAGGTTCAGGCCAGAAAGCCTGTTAGCCGCCGCTTCCGCCGCCGCACCAGCCCCCGCCAAACAGCCAGCTGAGTAGGCCGCGGGTCGCCTTTGTCTTTTTCATTTCACGTCCCCTGCAACGGAAATTGTTTCATCCGATGCGGAGGACATTAACCTTAATCGATATGGTTAGCAAACAATTAACCATCGGCGGCGCACGCGCTTCGGTCGGGGCTGATCCAGATTGATCGCCTTTTCGAAGGCTTACGCCTCATTCCGGGGAGTTTGTCTGCTGGGCGCTGGAGATCAGCCGCCGCTTCCGCCGCCGCACCAGCCGCTGCCGATCAGCCAGTCCAAAAGAGTGCGGCTTGCTTTGCTCTTCTTCATTTTCCGTTCCCCACCAAGCGATTCGACGGGGGAACGTTAACCCTAATGAACCTGGTTAAGCTTGGGCCAATTCGATGAAAATTGGGGCATCGCTATTCGAAAGAACTTTCGGCGGCCGTCTATTCGGGGAAGCCGCTCTCAGGCGACGTGACGCTTGCGATCGGACGCGATGCGCTTGACCAGGCTCTCGAGGCTCATCGGCCGGCCGATTGCAAATCCCTGGGCGACGTCGCATTCCATTTCGGTCAGCAGGTCCAGGATGTCGGGCTGCTCGACGCCTTCCGCGACGACCTTGCGGCCGAGCGAATGCGCGAGACCGATGGTCGACTGCACCATCAGCCTGTCCGAACGGTTGTCGACCATGCCTTTGACGAAGCTCTGGTCGATCTTGATCTCGTTCGCCGGGATCTTCTTCAGATAGTCGAGCGTGGAGAGGCCGGTTCCGTAATCGTCGATCGAAATGCCGACGCCGAGCTCCCGCAGCCGGGTAATCATTTCGAGGCTTTCGCCGCTGTCCGCCAGCTCCGCGGTCTCCGTGAGCTCGAGCGTCAGATGGTAGGGTTCGAGGCCATGGCGGGCGAGCAGGGCGGCAACCCGAAGCGTGAAACCCTTATCGCTGAGAAGACGCGCGGAAAGATTTACCGCAATCTCGAAATTCTTGTCGCTCCTGATGATCGTCGCGGCGGCAGCGATGGCTTTTTCGAGGACAAAATCGGTGAGCTTGCCGATTCGGTCATGCTGCTCGGCCGCGGCCACGAACTCCGATGCGGCGATCGGTCCTTTCTCCGGATGGGTCCAGCGCGCCAGGGCTTCGGCTCCCACGATCCGGTTCGACGCGATGTCGAGCTTGGGTTGGTAGGCGACCCAGACCTCGCCACGGTCGATGGCCGAATCGAGCTCGCTGAGGATCGACAGTTTCCAGGAGGCTTCCTCCAGGCTCTCGGGATCGTGGAATTTCCACTTCAGTCCGTCATGCGCCGCTTCCTCGGCGGCGACCAATGCGCTGGCAAGTCGGTTCGGGAGCGATCGGCTGCTGCCGACCTCCACGCCGAACGCGACCGAAAGATCGATCGAGAGCCCCGCGACCCGCGCCGGGTTGCGGAACAATGAATAGAGGGCATCGAGATGATTGCCGAAGGGTGCGCGCGATTCCTCGAACCAGGCGAAAATCCCAGCGTCGCCCTGATAGAGCGTGCGGTTCGGAGCGCCGACCGAAAGGCGCGAGACAATCTGGTCGATGAGGTGCCGCTCGCTGTTGGGCGGAAGTGTCGCGACGATTTCTTCGTAATTCAGGATCCGCGCCGCGATCAGGGATTGCTTTTTCCCGTCTCGATTGGCGCGAAGCGCGTTGAGATTGGGAAGGTTCGAGATTGGATTGACCAGTCCGCGGACACGATATCGCCGCCAGGCAAGGACAGTTGAGGTCACACCGATTACGAACAGTGCGGGAGCGGTGCCCAGGGAAATTTGGTAGGACTCGGGCAAGGCAGGCGCGAACAGGAATGCGACCGCAGCCGTGCCGAGGATCATGGCCCGCTGGCGTCCATCCCGTCGCCACAACGCCACGGCAGCAACGCCGACCGCAACCAGGAACAGCGGAATCCAGCCAAGATCGATCGGACGGCCGCTCTTGAGCGTTTCGGCGCCGATGACGTGGACATAGGCTCCCGCCATCCGTCCGGTGCCGGGCACGAAGAACTGGTCACCGATCTCTTCGCTCGACGTTCCGACCACTATGTCCTTTCCGGCAATGGCCCGGCGATCGAAGCTGCCGTCGAGAATATTCGCAGCCGAGACCGTAGGAATGGATTTGGGGTCGATGGAATAGTCCGGCGTGAAGGTGGCGTTCGGGGCTCCCGCGCGGCCGGAAAGCAGCGCAGAAAAGGATGGAACCATCTTGCCGTCTATACTCGCCGCATAAGGAATGCCGATAACGGCCTGCCGGAAATTATATTGCCAGCTGATCGTGGCCAGCCGCTGCGCCGAATTCTCCAGGGCTGGAAGCGGCATCCCTTGTTGGACCACCGCTCCGTCCTGAGGCCCGGAGCGCGTCCGGGTGGCCAGGATAGTACGTCCCGAGCGCTTCAGAGCCGACGCGAATGCGTCGTCGTCTGCCGAGTTGGTCGCGCCGAAGAAGCTGATGTCGAAGAAGATGCGCTTGGCGCCTGCCCGGCTGAGTTCGTCGGTGAGCTGGGCATGATAGCGGCGAGGCCACGGCCAGCGCCCGACTTTCCGCAACGAGTCGTTGTCGATCTTGACGAGCACGATGTCGCCGCTGGCCTTGTGCCAGTGGAGAGTGTTGCGTGCCGTACGGAGGAAATCTTCCACATCGTTAAACGCCAAGCCCAAGACGAGGCCGACGATTGCCGCCCACATCAGCAGCTTCCACTGCCCCGTTTCGGTCTTGGCTTTCGGGCGCTTCGACACGGAGCGCGCTTCCTCCCTCATTGCGCGCTACGCATGCGCGCGAAAAGGTTAGGAAATCGCTAACCGCGTTCCAATTAACGGCGCCGCGGCACTCGACAGCCTCGGATCGACCCGCCACAAAAGCCGCCACTCGCGGGGAGGCTTCATGGACTTCATTTCCATCCTGTCGATTTTCGTGCTCGCATGCTTCGTCGGCTATTATGTCGTCTGGTCGGTCACTCCGGCGCTTCACACGCCGCTCATGAGCGTGACCAACGCGATTTCCTCGGTGATCGTCGTCGGCGCCCTGATTGCAGCAGCCGCCACGGGAAGCGCGAGCTCCAAATGGCTTGGGCTGGTCGCGGTAGCGCTGGCGAGCGTGAACATCTTCGGCGGTTTCGCCGTCACCCAGCGAATGCTCGCGATGTACAAGAAGAAGGAGCGCAAGGATGCATGAGGCGGCGGCGACGCCCGCCTGGGTGCTTCTCGCTTATTTGATCTCCGGGGTCTGCTTCATCCTCGCGCTGCGGGGATTGTCGAGCCCGGAGAGCAGCCGCCGCGGCAACCGGCTCGGCATGATCGGAATGGCGATCGCCGTGGCTACGACCATTGCGATCCACTTGCCCGGGCGTCGGATTGCGACCGACTCGCTCACAATACCTGGACCGGTGCTCCACATCGATTGGGCAGCGGCAGGCCTCATACTTTTCGCCATGGTCATCGGCGGCGGCGTCGGCCTCGTCACTGCGCGCAAGATCCAGATGACGGCCATGCCGCAGCTGGTCGCAGCCTTCCACAGCCTCGTCGGAATGGCGGCGGTGTTGGTCGGCGCAGCGGCCTACCTCAATCCCGAAGCCTTCGGGATCGCGGTTCGAATCACCCCGATCGCCAGTCCCTCGTTCATCAGCATCTTGCCGGTCAGCCGGGTCGAAATGGGCCTGGGCGTCGCGATCGGCGCGATCACTTTTTCGGGCTCGGTGATCGCCTTCCTAAAGCTCAACGGCAACATGTCGGGCAAGCCGATCCTTCTGCCGCTGCGGCACGTGATCAACCTCGGCACCATCGCGGCGATCCTCGGCCTGATCGCATATTTCACGCGGGACCAGGCGCCTTGGGTGTTCTTCACCATCGCGGGGCTCAGCTTCGCCATCGGCTTCCTGCTGATCATTCCGATCGGCGGGGCCGACATGCCTGTCGTGATCTCGATGTTGAACAGTTATTCGGGCTGGGCCGCGGCGGCGATGGGCTTCACGCTCCACAACAGCGCGATGATCATCACCGGGGCGCTGGTTGGAAGCTCGGGCGCGATCCTCAGCTACATCATGTGCCGGGCGATGAACCGCAGTTTCATCTCGGTCATCGCCGGAGGGTTCGGCGGCGAAGCGGTCAGCGGCGCAGGAGCGGCCGCGATCGACCGGCCCTACAAGCGTGGCTCGGCCGAGGATGCGGCCTTCCTGATGGCGCAGGCCGACCAGGTAATCATCGTTCCGGGCTACGGAATGGCGGTCAGCCAGGCGCAGCATGCGCTTCGCGAAATGGCCGACCTGCTGAAGGCGAAGGGCGTCCGCGTGAAGTACGCTATCCATCCCGTCGCGGGGCGAATGCCGGGCCACATGAACGTCTTGCTGGCCGAAGCCAACGTGCCCTACGACGAAGTGTTCGAGCTCGAGGATATCAACAGCGAGTTCGCCCAAACCGACGTCGCCTTCGTGATCGGGGCAAACGACGTCACCAACCCGGCGGCCAAGACCGACAAGAGCTCGCCGATCTACGGAATGCCGGTGCTGGATGTGGAAAAGGCGCGGACCGTTCTCTTCGTAAAGCGGTCGATGGGCGGCGTCGGCTACGCCGGCGTCGACAACGAACTCTTCTATCGCGACAATACGATGATGCTGCTCGCCGACGCGAAGAAGATGGTCGAGGAAATCGTCAAGTCGCTCGGTTGATTCGTTCTGCCGCAAAGCCGATTCATTTTGCATAAAATCAGACGTTTACGCCTTGCCAGCGATGCTGCGCCTGGTTGAAAACGTCGGTTAACCGGCGCGATTCCATCGCCCGGTTCAAAAAGGGGTGACCGGGTTGCGCAAGCTGGGAATCATCGGCGGAATGGGCTGGTCGTCGACCGGTCTTTATTATGAACATATCAATCGCGGCATCGCGCAGCGCCTCGGCGGGCTTCACAGCGCTCTTCTTGCCATTGAAAGCGTGGATTTTGCGGAGATGGCGGCGATGGAATTCGCCGGCGACTGGGACGGTATCGCGAAAATCATGATCGATGCCGCGAAGAGGCTGGAGGCCAGTGACGCCGAAGGGCTGCTCATCGCCTGTAATACGGCTCACAAATCCTATGACGCCGTGGCCGCGAACGTCAGCGTGCCGGTTCTGCACATCGCAGACGCGACGGCCGACCGCCTCGTCGCCGACGGGCGAAGCCGCGTGGCTTTGCTGGGCTCGCGTTTCACGATGACCGAAGGGTTCGTTCGGGACCGGATCGAGCGCCGCGGAATCACTTTCGCACCGATTCACGACAGCTGGATGGACGAGGTCGACCGGATCATCTTCGAGGAGCTGGCCGCGGGGCGGGTCGTCCGCGACAGCCAACGCAAACTGAAGACTTTGATCACCGAGCTGGCGAAGCAGAAGGTCCAGGCCGTGGTACTCGGCTGCACCGAACTGGTCCTTGCCGTCGATGTTCGGGCGAACGTCATCCCGGTCTACGACACGACCGCGATCCATGCGCGGATGGCGGTCGAATGGATGCTCGCAGAGGAGGAAGTCGCACGGGCGGCGGCGTGAATCCCTCCCCGGAGCGGGGAGGGGGACCGCCGAAGGCGGTGGAGGGCGCTTCGTGCAGGGCTCCGAACCCCCTCCGTCAGTGCTCCGCACTGCCACCTCCCCTTCGAGGGGAGGATCGCCTACATCGTAAAATGTGAGCAAGGCCGACCGTCCCGAGCACCCGCGCGCCGCGGAGCGCTTCAACGAAGAACAGGCGACCTATGCCGTGCGCGGCGCCGACCAACCGGACATCGAGCAGGGCATCGCCGCGATCCGCGAGGTGTGGAAGACCCTTCCGCGACGGCCCGGCGTCTACCGGATGCAGGACGCGCGGGGCGATGTCCTCTACGTCGGCAAGGCGCGGGCCCTGAAGAACCGGGTCACCAGCTACACGCAGGTTTCAAAGCTTCCGAAGCGCTTGCAGCGAATGGTCGCACAGACGCGCTCGATGACCATCGTCACCACGCGCACCGAGGCCGAGGCGCTGCTGCTCGAAGCTCAGCTCATCAAGCGCTTTCGCCCGGCCTATAATGTCCTGCTCCGCGACGACAAAAGCTTCCCGTTCATTCTGCTCCGCGAGGATCATGCTTTCCCGCGGATCCAGAAGCATCGCGGGGCGCGCCGGATCAAAGGCCAATATTACGGTCCTTTCGCGAGTGCCGGATCGGTCACGCGTACGCTCAACGCGCTTCAGAAGCTGTTCCTCCTCAGGAGCTGTTCGGACAGCTATTTCGAGAACCGGTCGCGGCCGTGCCTGCTGTACCAGATCAAGCGTTGCTCGGCCCCCTGTGTCGGGCGCATCGACGCTCAGGACTATGTCGAGCTGGTGCAGGACGCGAAGGCGTTCCTCGCCGGCAAGTCGACCAACGTCCAGGGGCGGCTGTCGAGGCTCATGGCCGAGGCGGCGCGGAAGCAGGATTATGAGCTCGCCGCGGTCTATCGCGATCGATTGCGGGCGCTGACCTACATCCAGGGCAGCCAGACGGTGCACGCCGAAGGTCTTGGGGATGCCGACGTCTTCGCTCTGGCCTGCAAGGCGGGATCGATGTCGATCCAGGCCTTCTTCATCCGCGGCGGCCAGAATTGGGGTCATCGCGCCTTCTTCCCGGCGCATACCAATGACGTGCCCGAAGCCGAGGTCCTGTCGAGCTTTCTTGTCCAATTCTACGAGGACATGCCCCCGCCGAGACGAATCCTCCTCGACCGCGAACTCCCCGACCGCAAGCTACTCGAGGAAGCGTTGTGCGAGCGGGCAGGGCGCAAGATCGAGATCGAGGTCCCGCAACGCGGCTCGCGGCGGAAGCTGATCGAACAGGCGCGCCGCAACGCGGAGGAAGCGCTCGAGCGGAGGCTTGCCGAGACCACCACGCAAGGGAAGATCCTGCGTGAGCTTGCGGACACGTTCGAGTTGGCGGAGGTGCCGAAGCGCATCGAAGTCTATGACAACAGCCACATCATGGGCACCAACGCCACCGGGGCGATGATCGTCGCGGGGCCCGAAGGCTTCCGCAAGAACAGCTATCGAAGGTTCAACATCAAGCGGCCGGAAACCCAGCCCGGCGATGATTTCGCGATGATGCGCGAAGTGCTGGAACGCCGCTTCGCCCGGCTCGAGAAGGAAGATCCCGACCGGCAGGGCGGAGAGTGGCCCGACCTGCTTTTGATCGACGGCGGCAAGGGACAGCTATCCGCGGTGTGCGAAGTTCTGGAGGACATGGGGGTGCATGACGTTCCCGTTGTCGGCGTGTCGAAGGGGCCGGACCGCAACGCTGGGCGCGAGACCTTCCATATGCCCGGCGGGCGCGAGTTGACGCTGGCGCCCAATTCGGCCTTGCTGTTCTATCTCCAGCGCCTGCGCGACGAAGCTCACAGGTTCGCGATCGGCACTCACCGCCAGAAGCGCGCGAAGAGCCTGACCACGTCGACGCTCGACGACGTTCCGGGGATCGGCCCGAACCGCAAGCGCGCGCTGTTGATGCATTTCGGCACCGCCCGGGCGGTGAAAGGCGCCGCGCTGGAGGATCTGGAGAAGGCGCCCGGAATCAGCAGAGCAATGGCTCGCCATCTCTACGATTATTTCCACCCGGCCGGGTGATGAGATTCGACACGAAAGCCATTGTCTGCGCGCTTCGGAGCCATGGGGAGCATGGCGCTGTGGTCCGGTTGATGACGCCGGAGCACGGCTTGCAGGCGGCTTACGTTCGAGGCGCGCGCGGCCGTCGCATGCGGCCGATACTGATAGCCGGAAACCTCGTGGAGGCGCAGCTTTCGGCGAGGACCGACAGCCAGCTGCCGCAAGCCGCGGTAGAGCTGGTGCACAGCCGCGGGCCGCTTCTGTCCGAACCGTTGCCGGCGGCGGCGATCGAGTGGGTGACCGTTCTGACGGCGACCGCTTTGCCGGAGGGCCAACCTTATCCCCAGCTTTTCGACGCGCTCGAAGGCCTGCTCGATGCGGTCGAGGTCGCCCCATCGGCAAACGGCTGGGGGGCGGCGCTGGTCCGTTATGAGCTCCTCCTTCTCGCGGAGCTCGGTTTTGGTCTCGATCTCGAACGCTGCGCGGTGACTGGCGCGAGCCACAATCTTGTAGCCGTCAGCCCCAGGTCCGGCCGAGCGATCAGCGCCGCGGAAGCGGCGCCCTATGCGGACAGGCTGTTGCCGCTACCTCCGTTCATGCTTCAAGGCGGGCAAGCCACATGGGGCGAGATCCTGCAAGGTCTTGAGCTCACAGGATATTTCCTGATGCGAGATGTCCTTATGGACCGAACCAAGCCGGTCATCGACGGGCGATTACGGCTCGTGGACCGGTTGCGCCGCGCCTCAGGTATTGCTTAGGTGTACGCGTGACCACCGACACACTCGCCATGCTTTTCCCCAACGTCGAAGTGACCCGGGGCATTGCCGTGCGCGTTGCGGTCAGTTTTCTTGCCGAGCAGTCGGATCCGTCGGCCAACCGCTGGTTCTGGTCCTATCATGTCCGCATCGAAAACGGCTCCGAGGTCGCCGTCCAGCTGCTGTCGCGAAGCTGGACCATCCTCGACGGGCGGGGAACGGTGCACGAGGTCGTGGGAGAGGGTGTCGTCGGCGAAATGCCGCTGATCGCGCCGGGTGCGAGCTTCGATTACGTGTCGGGCTGTCCGCTCGACACTCCGAATGGAACAATGAGCGGCAGCTATCGGATGGTCGATGAAGACGGGACTGCGTTCGACGTTGCAATTCCGACTTTCCAGCTGCTCAGCGCCTGAGTTACGTGCCGACCCCAAAGGGCAAGGTCGTCGTTGCCGCCAACAGCAGCTGGAACATCCTCAACTTTCGGACGGGATTGATCCAAAGGCTCGCTGCCGCGGGTTACGAGCCCGTGGTCATCGCGCCGCACGACCAGGCCGGCGAAGCCCGACGCCCTGGTCTCGATGTCGAGTGGATCGCCCTCGGCTTTCAGCGGTCCGGACTGAATCCTTTTTCCGATGTCGTCCTCCTCTGGAAATATCGGAGGATCCTCAGCCGTCTGAAACCGGTTGCGTTCCTCGGGTTCACGATCAAGCCCAATATTTACGGAACCATCGCCGCCCGCAATCTTGGAATTCCGACGATCGCGAACATCAGCGGCCTCGGGACCGCCTTCATCAGGCGAGGCGCGTTGCAGGCAGTGGTGACCAGGCTTTACCGCTTCGCGCTGAAGGGAGCGGGCACCGTCTTTTTCCAGAATGCGGACGATCGCGACCTGTTCGTCCGCCGGGGGCTGGTGAAACAAGCGAAAACCGGGCTTCTGCCCGGCTCGGGGGTCGACCTCGGACAATTTGTCCCCGTTCCTCTCCCTCTTGGGCCGGTCACTTTCCTGTTCATCGGCCGCGTCCTCGGCGACAAAGGGGTGCGCGAGCTCGCAAGAGCGGCGCAGTCGTTGGGCATTCGGGCCCAGCTTCTCGGGCCGATCGACGAAGGCAATCGCACGTCGATCGCCCGCGCCGAACTGGAACGCTGGGTGAAGGAGGGATCGATCGAATATCTCGGCGAGACGGACGACGTGCGGCCGTTCATCGAGAAGGCCACAGCGGTGGTTTTGCCCTCTTATCGCGAAGGGCTTCCGCGCTCGCTGCTCGAGGCCGGCGCAATGGGCCGTCCGCTGATCGCAACCGACGTTCCCGGCTGCCGCGACGTGGTCGATGATGGCCTTAACGGCTTTTTGTGCCGGTCCCGCGATTCGGAATCACTTGCAGCCGCAATGCGCCGGCTTCTCGACCTGTCGCCGGAGCAACGCTCCGCCATGGGATCCGCGTCTCGCCGCAAGGTCGAGACGAAATTCAGTGAAGACGTCGTAATCGGCGCCTATCTCGAGGCGCTTGGAAAGCTTTAGACACCCAGGAGTTAAGCCTGTCCCATGTTCGGTCGCTCGAGTTCATCCGGTACCCCCCGCGGTCCAAAGGGACGCCGCGCGTATGTCGTCGGCGACGTGCACGGCCGTCTCGACCTGCTCGAGGAGCTGCTCAAGGACATTCACTCGGAGGTCGACCGGGACAAACCCGCGAAGGTGTTGCTGCTGTTCCTCGGCGACCTCATCGATCGGGGACCGAATTCGGCCCAGGTCGTCGAGCGTCTGCGGACCTATCGTCACCGGGACGTTCGCCCAGCCTTCCTGCTGGGCAACCACGAGGAAGTCCTGCTGCGCATTCTGGGCGGCGAAGTCGACTATCTTCCCGGCTGGCTTCGATTCGGCGGCGCCCAATGCCTCGAAAGCTATGGCGCCGATCCTCGACTTATCGGCGCGGCCTCGGGTGAATCGGCGGTGTCGTTAATTCGGGAAGCGATTCCCGATCAACACGTCGCATTCCTGCGGACGTTCGTCGATACCTGCCGGTTCGGCGACTATCTCTTCGTTCATGCCGGCATCCGGCCCGGAATTGCTCTCGACCAGCAACGCCAGGCCGATCTTCGATGGATCCGTGAGCCGTTTCTCTCGGACGATAGCGAGCATGAGTTTGTCGTGGTGCACGGTCATACGATCAGCGCGGAGGTTGAGGAACGGCCGAACCGGATTGGGATCGATACGGGCGCCTATCGGAGCGGAGTCCTGACGGCATTAGCGGTTGAAGGTGACCGACGTTGGTACCTTAAAACAACAGCGGCTGTTGGAACCCCCGTTTCGGCCACGCATTGATTTGATCCATCTTGGAGATTAGTCGGCCCATTCCGATCGAAACATCCAATATGGGAAGATTGCGCGTTAGTCGCGGGGTGAGAAAAGTGCGTGCATATCTGACCGAATTTCAAGCCAGGCTCTGGATGTTCCTAGCCGTGGGCGCGGCAATGTTGCTGGCCGCATGCGCCGACAGCCCGGGCGGACCGGTGCCATATAATGTTGCTCTCGCAGCGCCCGATGCCCCGAGCCTTTCGGCACTCGGGTCCGACTACAAGATCGCGCCGATGGACTTGCTGTCGGTGAAAGTCTTCAAATCCGAGGACCTGACCGGCGATTACCAGGTCGACCTTGCAGGCAATATTTCGCTGCCGCTGATCGGGGAAGTTCCTGCGGCCAATCTCACCACCGCGCAGCTCGACCAAGAGCTGACCAAGGCATTGAGCCAGAAATATTTCGAGCATCCGGACGTGGCGGTTGGAATCAAGAAGTCGACCTTGCGGTCGGTCACGGTCGATGGAGCCGTGAAGCAGGCCGGGACCTTCCCGATCGCGGGGCCGACGTCGCTGATGCAGGCCGTCGCGCTTGCCGGGGGAACGAGCGAAGACGCCAATGTTCGTCGGATTGCCGTCTTCCGCACCATCAGTGGGCAACGTCAGGCCGCGGCCTTCGATCTTGCCGCCATACGCCACGGCCAGGCCCAGGACCCACAGGTCTTCCCCGGTGACATCGTCGTCGTCGACGGTTCGGCCATCAAGGAAGGTCTCAAGCGCTTCATGCAGGCATTCCCGCTCTTTTCCATCTTTCGGCCGTTCTAATGGATGATCCGGCTGACTTACTGCGAGACGAACAACGATGAACAATAGCATCGCAGTCCCGAACCACGGACCTTGGCCGGTCGCGCCTTACTCGCCCGGCCAGCCGCAGCAGCTTCAGCCCGGACAGCGGAGCTATTCCGCGGCAACCATCCTCGACCTGCCGACGCTCCTGCGCATCGCCCAGCACTGGCGATGGCTGATTCTCGGAGCCGTTGCGCTCGGAATCGCATTCGCCGTCATCGTAACCTTGCTTACGACGCCCATCTATCGCGCCTGGGTCTCGCTCGAGGTCAATCCTCCGACGTTCGAGGTCAGCGACGAACAGTCCAAGCAACGGCAGGCCTATCAGGACCCCTATGACGTCGTCGCGACGCAGGTCGGCCTTCTCAACAGCAAGAGCGTGGCCGAACGGACAGCGCAGGAACTCAACCTGGGCAACAATCCCAACTTCATCCCGCAGAAAGGCGATGCG
The DNA here is from genome assembly GCA_046733175.1 of Pseudomonadota bacterium. GTDB lineage: Bacteria > Pseudomonadota > Alphaproteobacteria > Sphingomonadales > Sphingomonadaceae > Sphingomicrobium. The sequence continues at coordinate 5,148 of JBKPOO010000033.1, read as the reverse complement.
TCGTCTCGCTTGCGTCAGGCCACCAGGATGGTCCAAGCCAACCTCAAGGCGGACGTTCCCAAAGATGGCCAGCTGATCAAGTTCAGCTTCGATTCGGCTTCGCCTCAGCTTGCTGCCACGATCGCGAACGGGGTCGCTGAAAGCTTCATCAATACCTCGCTGCAACGCCGCTACGAGGCGTCCGCTTACGCCCGGAAATTCCTTGAGCGGCAGATCGCGAAAACTCGTGGGGATCTCGAAAAGTCGGAGCGATCGCTGGTCGCTTATGCCCAGGCCGAGGGGATCATCAATACGGCGGTAGGATCGGATGGAAAACCGGGCAACACCGACGCCGGCTCGCCGCAGGGCGAATCCCTCATTGCGCTGAACAAGGCGCTCGCTGATGCGACGGCGCGGCGGGTGGCGGCGGAGGGCGCCTATCGCGGGGCGCTCGCCTCTGGCCCCACGACGGATGTGACCACCAGCACCCTGGTGCTCCGCCAGCAGCGGGCGGCGCTCGAGGCCGACTACCAGCAGAAGCGCACGTTCATGAAGCCCGACCACCCCGACATGCAGAGCATCCGGGCGCAGATTGACGAGCTCGACAAGCAGATTGCGCGCGAAAGCTCGCAAATGTCGGCAAGCCGCAACAATACTTTGCTTCAGGAATATCGTGCGGCTTCGTCGGCCGAAGCCGCGCTTCAAGGCAAGGTGGCAGGGCTGAAGGGAGCGGTTCTTAATCTTCGCGGACGGAGCATCCAGTACAACATCCTGCAGCGCGACGTGGATACCAACCGAAGCCTCTATGATGCGCTTCTGCAGCGCTACAAGGAAATCGGGGTCGCCGGCGGAATCGGATCGGCGCCCGTCTCGATCGTGGACCGGGCCGATACCCCCGCTTCCCCGTTCAAACCGAACCTCCTCTTCAATCTCCTGCTCGGGATCGCGGGAGGACTCCTTGCCGGCCTTGGCGCCGCAATCGGCCTGGAATTCATGAATGACACGATCAAGACTCGCGAGGACGTTCGCAGCAAGCTCGGCATCGCCTGCCTTGGAGCCGTCCCCAAGACCGGTGCGAAAGACACTTTCATCGACGATTTGAAGGATCCGGCCTCCGTGGTCTCGGAGGCTTATTCGGCCGTTGTCGCCGCACTTCGTTTCAGCACCGAAGCTGGGATGCCGAAGGTCTTGCTCGTAACCAGCACGCAGCCCAGCGAAGGCAAGTCGTCGACCGCCCTGGCCCTCGCCCAGAATTTCGCGCGCCGGGAAAAGCGCGTGCTGCTGGTCGACGGCGACCTTCGAAAACCGGCATTCAAAGCCGCTTCCGACAAGACGGGCCTCACGAAGCTATTGACCAGCGACGACGGGATCGACGGCCACGTCGTCGAAACTCAGCACGAGAATCTCAACCTCCTGCCAAGCGGGCCAATTCCGCCCAATCCGGCCGATCTTCTATCCACCGGCCGCATTCGCTCCATTCTCAATGAAGCGGCCGAGAAATTTGACGTCGTGATCGTCGATGCTCCACCGACGCTCGGGCTGGCGGACGTCCCGTTGATTGCTTCCGCTGCCGGTCAGGTCATGTTCGTCGTCGAAAGCGGCAAGACCCGTACCCGTGCGGCGATCGAATCGCTGAACCGGATCGAATCCACGGGCGCCCATGTTCTCGGAGCGACGCTGACCAAATCCGCAGACTCCGGCACCGGCTATGGTTACAAGCGCTATGGCTATGGTTACGGCTACGGCAAGCTCGACAAGAAACGGACGGAAATCCTGATGATTCCGCAGGACGCCGACGCCTGACGATGTCCAGACCGGGGGTTCGGCACTGATTGGACGGGCAATCCTGGTTTCGATTGCCGCGCTTCTCGCCGGCCTCGTCGTCGTCCGGAATGCGGTCGTCGCGCAATATGCGGACACCCAGCCCCAACTGGCCGCGCGGATCTGGCCCTCGCATCCTTCATCCAACCTATGGTCGGGGCTAACCGAAATCGGACTGAACGCGCGCGCCCGAAAAGCGGTCAGTCCCGCGACGTTGGCGAAGATCCGAGACGCCGCGGCGAAATCGCCCCTGGCGCCGGAGCCATTCCTCGTCCGTGGAGTCGAAGCGCAGCTGGCCGGTGACTATCGCCTGGCGACCCAGGCGTTCCTCGCTGCAAGGCTCCGCGACGGGCGCTCGATTCCCGCGCGTTACTTCCTCGCCGAGCAATATTTCCGGAGCGGAGATGCGGGGCACGGCCTTCGTGAAATTGCGCTGCTTGCCCGAATGGTGCCGAACGGCGTCGCCGGTCTCGCGCCTTTCATTGCAGCCTATGCGAAGGACAGGCGCAATCGGCCGCAATTACTTTCCCTGTTCAAGTCCGATCCGCCGCTCGAGGACGCCGCGCTTTCGACACTCGCGTCTGATGCGGGCAACGCCGATCTCATCCTCGAGCTCGCTTCGAATCGCCCGCCGGTTTGGGCGGGTGGCCTGCTGAATTCGCTGGTCGCCTCCGGACAATATGAAAGGGCCCACCAAATCTGGGCGCGGCTTGCCCATGTTGCTCCCTCATCGGACGAGTTGATCTTCGATCCGGCCTTCAAAGGCAGCGATGCGCCGGCGCCCTTCAACTGGTCGCTCACCTCCTCCACCGTCGGCCTCGCCGAGCGCCAGGCCGGGGGACGGCTGCATGTCATCTATTACGGCCAGGAGGATGGATTGCTCGCCGGCCAGCTGCTCGTACTGTCCCCGGGCCGTTATCGTCTTGCGATGGCGTTAGCGGGCGACCTCAGCCATGCGGGATCACTCAGCTGGACGATAACCTGCGCCGGATCACCCACGGCATTGCTGTCTCTCCGATTGAACGATTCGGCGCCGGCAGCTCGGGGAGTGACGTTCGATGTTCCGGCGAACTGCCCGGCGCAGCGCCTTGAGCTCGTCGCAAGAGCGCCCGAGTTGCCGCAACAGGCCGAGATTATCGTTTCAAGGCTGAACCTCCGACGGGTCCTCGGAAATGGTTAGCCGCCGCCTGCGCGAGGCAATAGCGCCCGCCTATCTCCTCGCATGCCTGCTTTTAGGAGGAAGCAGCCAGGGCATTTGGGCGAACATGGTGCTTCAGCTCGTCGGTCTGGGCCTTATCGGATGGGCCGCCCTTGTCAGCCCGCCGGACCCGATGCCGCGCGAGCAGCGCCAAATATTCTGGCTTGTCCTGCTGGCGCTGGTCGTCGTCTTGTTACAGCTGATCCCATTGCCGGCGGGAGCCTGGGCGCAACTCGGCCCACGCCACGTGATTGCGGAAGGATACGCTGTCCTCGGCATTCGGGCCCCAAACCTGCCCCTGTCAGTCGCGCCTTATGACACGATTTCAGCTTTGCTGTGCGTCATTCCGCCCGTCGCAATGCTCGCGGCCGTGCTGAGGCTTGGGTGCCGACCTTTGCTCCTCGTCCTCGCGTTGGTGGCGGGGACGTCTGCGGGAATCCTTCTCGGGGCCCTGCAAGTCAGCAGTCCTGATGCGCTCAGCTCGCCTTGGTACCTCTACGAGGAAACGAACTGGGGTTTGGCAACCGGGTTTTTCGCCAATGCCAACCACATGGCGGATTTGCTCGTGATCACCTTACCGTTCCTGGCAGCGCTGCTGGCCCGCGCGGGACGTAGCGGGCGCAACGTCCAGCGCTATTCCGCGGCCGTGGCCCTCGTTGGCGGTACGGCGCTCGTCATTGCCGTCGGGATTGCGCTTAACGGGTCCCTTGCCGGTTATGGCCTGGCGGTGCCGGTGGTTCTGGCGAGCGCCATGATCATGCTTCCCGCGCGCAGCGGAGCGTTTCGAGCCTTGGCGGCGCTTGCCGCGATCCTCCTCATCGTCGCGGTCGGCTGGCTCGCGACCACTCCGCTCAGTAGCGAGGCCGCGTTTCGCGCGAGCGCCCAAACCTCCGTCCAGTCCCGCGAGCAGATCCTCCGGACTTCGATGAAGGCGGCCGGGGATTTCATGCCCCTGGGCTCGGGGATCGGTTCATTCCAGCGCGTCTACGCCCTTTACGAGGACCATGATCGGCTCGATCCCACCACATACGTCAATCACGCCCACAATGATTATGTCGAACTCGCGCTTGAAACAGGCGTGCCGGGGCTGATTGTGCTTGCGCTCTTTTTCGCCTGGTGGATCCCAAGGGCATGGCGCGCATGGCGGCCCGTCCCGCCGGACCCTTATATGAGAGCCGCCTCCGTCGCCTCGGCCGCAATCCTGATCCACAGCCTCGTCGATTTCCCTCTTCGCACCGCCGCGATCGGGGCGTGTTTCGCGATGTGTCTCGCGCTGCTCGTCAGGCCGAGGCCCGCAGCCACTCCCGACCAGTCGGAGTTGCGGCCGACCCGCCACCTGGTGGTTGGCTGATCAGGTTTTCGAGGCCTTTCGGTTCGTGAGCCTGTTTCACCAGCTATGGCACGCGGTCACGGGCGCCATGACATCCTGGTATGAGACCAAGATGTTCATCGAACATGCGTCCGTAGTCAGCAGCGACGCGCTTCACGTCCTCCTCGGTGCGCTGCTCTGGATCGCCGTCGCGATGGTCCTGCGGAAGAACCTGTCGGCTCTGATTCCGTGGATCCTGCTGCTCGGCCTCACTCTTTGCAATGAGTTCGTCGATCTCTGGATCGAACGTTGGCCCGACCTCGCGATGCAATATGGGGAGTCGGCGAAGGACGTGCTTCTGACTATGACTCTGCCGACCGTGCTCCTCGTGCTCGTGCGGATCCGACCGCGATTGTTCGAAGTCAGGCGAGCGCGGCGCTGATCTGCCGGACGGCCTCGCCGAACTTGAAGCCGAGACCGGGCTTCAACAGCAATTGAGTCAAATGGATACGCCACGTTCCCAATGGCGTGGAAGTCGGCTCTCGCGAATTGGCGATTTGACGAAGCGCCGATTCAGCCAGCCGCAGACTCGACCGATCCTCCGATAGCCGAGGCCTGAGGTTTGTATCCTCGAGCGATCCGTATAAGGCGTCGGCAAGGAGGAGGGCCTGGTCGGCCGCACGGTGCGCGCCAAGTTCCTGCGAGTGGTCGTACAGCCGCCGAATTTCGTCCGCGTTGTATTGATGCAGCAGTGCCGCCAGGTCGGTGATCCACTTCAGGCGAAACCAGGCGCTAGAGGCGCCATGGACGCACAGATACGCGAACAGCTCATCCGGACCCA
>JBKPOO010000032.1:0-7703 GCA_046733175.1 Pseudomonadota bacterium | reverse complement strand
TCCTGGCGCCGACCGAGATCCTTGCGCGGCAACATTACGCGACTTTGCTCGGCATGCTCGACAGTCTCGGGGTCCGCGTCGCCATTCTCACCGGGCGCGAAAAGGGGAGGGCTCGCGACAGCATCCTGATGGGCCTGGCCGACGGCTCGATCGACATCCTCGTCGGCACGCACGCGATCTTCCAGGAGAAGGTCGCTTACAAGAATCTCGGACTCGCGGTTATCGACGAGCAGCACCGGTTCGGAGTGTCGCAGCGGCTCTTGCTCGCCTCGAAGGCCGAGCATCCCCCGCATCTGCTCGTCATGACGGCTACCCCAATCCCGCGCACGCTGACCCTGACCCAATACGGCGAGATGGACGTCAGCCGGATCGATGAAATGCCGCCGGGGCGGACGCCGGTCGAAACGCGCGTCATCAGCGAAGAGAAATTGCCGCAGCTCGTCGACGGGCTCGCCCGCCATCTCTCCGAGGGCGGCCAGGCTTATTGGGTCTGCCCCCTCGTCGAGGAGAGCGAAAAGACCGACGCGGCGGCGGCAGAGGAGCGGGCTCGCGTTCTGAAGCTCCGCTTCGGTGAAGATCGCATCGGGCTCGTCCATGGCCGCATGAAAGGCTCGGTAAAGGACGTCGTGATGGAGGACTTCGCCTCGGGTCGTCTTTCTGTCCTCGTCGCGACCACGGTGATCGAGGTCGGGGTCGACGTTCCGAACGCGACCTTGATGGTCGTCGAGGGAGCCGAGCGCTTCGGTCTCGCCCAGCTGCACCAGCTTCGCGGGCGCGTGGGGCGCGGATCGGGCAAGAGCACGTGCCTTTTGATCCGCGGCCAAAACCTCACCGAGGTGGGGAGAGCTCGCCTTTCCCTAATGCGGGAGACCAACGACGGCTTCCGCATCGCGGAGGAGGATTTGCGCTTGCGGGGGCCCGGCGAGATTCTCGGCACTCGTCAGTCGGGAGAGGAGGCATTTCGGGTTGCGACGCCCGACCTCGTTACGGAGCTGGCGCCGATCGCGCAGAGCGACGCGCAACTGCTCCTCGATCGCGACGGCGGCCTGGCCAGCGAGCGGGGCCAGGCGGCGCGGGTCTGTCTCTATTTGTTCGAGCGGGACCAGGCGGTTGGACTGATCCGCAGCGGATGATCAGCCCGCGACGATGAGTCCGTGTTTCTTTTGCCCGAAGCTTACTTTGTCGCCGGGTTTCACGACGAACGCATAGTCCGAAACCTTCGCATCGTTCACCCGGATCGCGCCCTCGTCGATCTTCCGCTTCACTTCCTTGTTGGAGGCGGCGAAGCCGAGCGCCGTGTTGGCCTCGATGATCGAAATCCCTTCGGGGGGAGCCGAAACAGTCGGAAGATTCCCCCCTGCGCCGCCTTCGGCGAAGGTCGTCCTGGCCGTCTCTTTGGCTGCGTCGGCCGCCTGGCGCCCGTGCAGCATCGCCGTCGCCTCGGTCGCGAGGACGATCTTCGCCTCGTTGATTTCGCCGCCCTGGAGTCCTTCGAGCCGCTTGATCTCTTCGAGCGGCAGGTCGGTAAACAGTCTAAGGAACCGCCCGACGTCGGCATCCTGAGTGTTCCGCCAGAATTGCCAATAATCGTACGCGCTGAGCAGGTCCTCGTTGAGCCACACCGCCCCCTGCGCGGTCTTGCCCATCTTGGCCCCGTCGGCGGTCGTGATCAGCGGCTGCGTCAGCGCGAAGAGGTCCGCGCCGTCCATGCGGCGGCCGAGCTCGACCCCCATGATAATGTTGCCCCATTGGTCCGACCCGCCCATCTGCAGGCGGCAGCCATATTCGCGGTTCAGGACCACGAAGTCGTAGGCCATCAGCACCATGTAGCTGAACTCGATGAAGGATAGCGGCTGTTCGCGGTCGAGCCGGAGCTTCACCGAATCCATCGTCAGCATGCGATTGACGGAGAAGTGGCGGCCGACGTCGCGCAGGAAATCGACGAGGTTCAAGTCGAGCAGCCAGTCGGCATTATCGACCTCGATCGCCTCGCTTGGTCCGTCGCCGAAGGTGAGGAAACGCTCGAAGACCTTGCGGATCGACTTCCGGTTGGTCTCGATCGTTTCGGCGGTCATGAGCTGCCGGCCTTCGTCGCGGCCCGACGGGTCGCCGATGCGGGTCGTCCCGCTGCCGAGCAGGACGATCGGCTTGCCGCCGCACTGCTGGAAGCGGCGCTGGAGCATGATTTGCGCGAGGCTTCCGACGTGGAGGCTCGGTGCCGTCAGGTCATAGCCGATGTAGCCGGGCAGGCCGCGGGTCATCGCGGCATCGAGCCCTTCGAGGTCGCTCGCCTGGTGGAACTGGCCGCGTTCGGTGATCAGCTTGAGAAAGTCGGATTTCAGCGCACTCATGGAATGCGCTTAGCCAAACCGTCACCCCCGCGAAAGCGGGGGTCCCCTGCCTTTAAGAACAATCAAGATTCCCGCTTGCGCGGGAATGACGATAAGTGAGGAACCATGCAGCTCAATCTCGCGCCGCATCCGGCGACACCGCCTTCGGACCCGGAAATGAAGGTCTGGGCGACGGTTGACCATGCCGGCGCGCTCGGCGCCACGGCGACGACCAACATCTGGTTCGGCGTGGGCGCTCCTGCCGACCGGTTCGTAATTCCAGAGCCGACGGAGTCCGAGCGGGCCGATGATCTGTGGCAGACCACCTGCTTCGAGGCATTTCTTCGTACGGAAGGCGAAGCCGACTACCGCGAATGGAATTTCGCGCCCTCGAGCCAATGGGCCGCCTACGACTTCACCTCCCACCGCGAGGGGCGCAGCGATGCCGAAGTCGCGGCGCCCTACGTCCGCATGGAGGACAATCTCACCTGGTGGGCGCTGGGCGCGACGATCGCCGTCGACGCGGGCATCGAATGGCAACTCGGCGTGTCCGCGATCCTTGAGGAAAAGGACGGCACCAAGTCGTACTGGGCGCTGGCGCATCCCGACCGCGACGAGCCCGACTTTCATGACCCCGTTTGCTTCGCCGCGCGGCTTGCCTAAGCAAAGGTCATGACCCTGTTCGGAATTGACCGGCTGCTCGCCGACGCGGAACTTCGTAGGCCACTCGAGGGCAAGCGGGTCGCGATCCTAGCCCACCCTGCTTCGGTGACCCGCGACCTGACGCACAGCGTCGACGCGCTGGCCGCCGCTGGCCTCAGGCTGACCGCAGCCTTCGGTCCGCAGCATGGGCTCCGTGGGGACAAGCAGGACAATATGGTCGAGTCCGACGACTTCACCGACCCGGTCCATCAAATTCCGGTGTTCAGCCTCTACGGCGAGGTGCGGCGGCCGACGGGCCAGTCGATGGGCACGTTCGATACGATCCTGATCGACCTTCAAGACGTCGGCTGCCGAATCTACACATTCATCACGACCCTTTTGTACGTGCTGGAAGCCGCTGCCGAGCATGGCAAAAGTGTGTGGGTGCTCGACCGGCCCAACCCCGCGGGACGGCCGATCGAAGGCCTGGCGCTTCGGCCGGGCTGGGAAAGCTTCGTCGGCGCCGGGCCCCTGCCGATGCGGCACGGCCTGACCCTGGGCGAGTTGGGCGGATGGTTCATCGATCACTTCAAGCTCGACGTGGATTATCGCGTAATCGAGATGGAGGGGTGGCAGCCCGGCGAAGGGCCCGGCTTCGGCTGGCCGCCCGAGCGGGTATGGATCAACCCAAGCCCCAATGCCGCCAACGTGAACATGGCGAGGGCCTATGCCGGCACCGTGATGCTTGAGGGGACGACGCTCAGCGAGGGCAGGGGAACGACCCGGCCGCTCGAATTGTTCGGTGCCCCTGATATCGAGCCCGCGGCTATCATATCCGAAATGGAGCGTCTGGCGCCCGACTGGCTCGGCGGCTGCAAGCTACGCGAAATCGCGTTCCAGCCCACCTTTCATAAGCATGTCGGAGAGTTGTGCCGGGGCCTGTTCATTCATGCCGAGGGGCCTTTCTACGATCACGACGGATTCAAGCCGTGGCGGCTGCAGGCGCTGGCGTTCAAGGCGATCCGGCGGCTCTATTCCGATTATTCGCTGTGGCGGGACTTCCCGTACGAATATGTGTTCGACAAGCTCGCGATCGACGTGATCAACGGATCGGAACTGCTTCGCGAGTGGGTCGACGATTTGGCCTCCGCTCCGGCGGATCTGGATGCCTTGACGATGAGCGATGAGACATCCTGGGAATCGCAGCGCCGGCCGCACCTTCTTTATTAGGACCAGACTGATCCGAATCCGTCCATTCCCAAGGCCGAATTAACCAAAAACCTCGACATCGAGCCTCAACCCGTCACGCTGGAGGCTCTGTGGTCGGCATTGCGTGTAAAATTCAGGCGCCGCCTGTCAAAGATCAATGGACCGACGCGATCCAAATTATTGCGCGCGACTGTGGCCGCCTCTCCATCGGGTGCACCGACGCGACGCGTTACGTGGAGAGCGTAGCGCTGCGCATTTCGGAGCATTTGGCGATATTGAGCGGGCTTGAAGACATAATGTCGAAGCTGCTCGCCGACCAAGCCAATGTTGCGCGTTCGACGGACGAGGCGCGGCTCTTGTCGCAACGGGCCCGTGATAAGCTCGAAGCGAGCCGGTCGGTCATTGAGGAAACGATAGGCAGCTTCAAAGGCCTGGCGAAGCTGATGATAGACCTGGGCAATCGCATGGCAGGTTTTGGTGCCGCGATGGAACAGGTTCAAACGGCGTCTTCCTGCATCGAGACCATCGCCAGGAAAACGAACATTCTCGCACTGAATGCGACGATCGAGGCAGCTCGCGCGGGGGAAGCGGGCCGAAGCTTCACGGTCGTTGCCGCCGAGGTGAAGAAATTGGCGCAAGACACGAAATCGGCAACGGCGGAGATCGCGGTTACGATCGGACAGCTGACGCAGGAAGCCGACGTCCTCGTCGCCGAGATCAAGGACGGCGTAAAGCGCAGCCGCGCAGCCGAGATCGGCTTCGATCAACTGGGGTCCAACGTTCGAGAGGTCAGCGATTTGGTTCGACTGGTCGATCAGCAATCGGAAGGAATCGCCAATTCGACGCATTTCGTGGAATCGAGCGTCGGTAAGGTGAAGGGCAACCTGGCTGTCTTCGCACGGGACGCGCGTGAAAATTCATCGGCGCTGAACAACGCCGGGCGAAGGCTGGCCGATCTCGAAGCCCAATCGAATGTCATTCTCGACCTTCTCGCTCATTCCGACGTGGCGATCGACGACACGCCATTCATTCACATGGCAAGAAATATCCACGCCGAGATCGTCCAGACCGTCGAGGACGGCCTGGCCGCCGGACGATTGAGCATAAGGGAATTGTTCGACAGCGACTATCGGATGATACCGGGCACGGATCCCGCAAGATTCATGTGCGGCTTCACCGAGTTCGCCGACGCTCATGTTCGGCCAATCCTGGATCGAACTAAGGACCTGCATGAAGCTATTATCGGGGGTCTCGTCGTTGATCGGAACTTCTATCATCCGACCCACCTGACCCAATATTCGCGGCCCTATGGCGACGACCGCGAATGGAACGAAAAATACTCGCGCAATCGCATCATTGCTTATTGCCCAAGGGCGGACCGAGCGATGAAGCGGGACGCCGAATTCTGCCTGGCGACGAATAGCCTCAACGTACCCTACGGAAGCTCCATGCCCGTGAAGAGCGTCTTCATGCCGATTCACGTTGCCGGCCGCCTGTGGGGAGTCTTCGAACTGGCCTATCGTCAGGACATCGCGGATTCTCGCCGTCTCGCGGCTTGAGATTAGTGCCGAGCCAGCGTGGTTAACGAAAGAGTAGGAGGTTCCCCGTATTCCCGCCAAAACGGTTTGGTTCGGGAGCGGGGCTTTCATGGCCACTTTGGGGATCGAAGAAGTCACGGAAAACGCGATCCGTGCTGTCGCGCGCGATTGCGGTTCGCTGTCGATGGAGTGCAGCGATGTCGCCGGCTACGTTCGCGGCGTCTCCGATCGCATCGGCGATCACCTCAAGGTCCTGGACCAGCTCGAGGAAGTGACAACGCGGCTGCTCGCCGACCAGGCTCGAGTTTCGGATTCGACTGACGAGGCACGGCTCCTGTCGGAACAGGCCAAGGCCAAGCTCGAGGCCGGGCGCGAGGCGATCGAGGGGACGATCGGCGGTTTCAAAGGCCTTACCGAGCTCGTCGTCCAGCTTGGCGAACGCATGGCCGGTTTCGCCGCGGCGATGAACCAGGTGCAGATGGTGTCGTCCACCATCGAAACCATCGCCCGCAAGACCAACATGCTCGCGCTCAATGCCACGATCGAGGCAGCCCGGGCGGGCGACGCTGGCCGCAGCTTCGCGGTCGTCGCCGCGGAAGTGAAAAAGCTCGCCCACGATACCCGCGCGGCGACCAGCCAGATCGCCACCACCATTGGGGAACTGACCCGCGAGGCCGGCGCCGTCACCACCGAAATCAAGACGGGTGTCGAGCGCAGCCGCGCCGCCCAGTCGGGTTTCGGCCAGATCAGCGACACGGTTCGCGAGGTCAGCGAGATCGTCGGGATGGTCGATCGTCAGACCGAAGGCATCGCCCATTCGACCAGCATGATCCAAACCAGCGTCGATCGGGTGAAGGCGGGGCTGACCGACTTCGCCGGCGATGCCAGGTCCAATGGAACTGAGCTGCTCAGCGCCCAGAAGCGCCTGGCGCATCTCGAAATGCTTTCGAACACGATGCTCGACACTCTGGCCAACTCAGGCGCCGAGATCGACGACACGCCTTTCATCCTGAAGGCGCAGGAAGCCTGCCGCCAGATCCAGGCCATGATCGAGCGCGCGATCGATTCGGGCGAAATCAGCGTCGAAGAGGTGTTCGACACCAACTACCAGATCGTCGAGGGGTCGAATCCGGTCCAGTACGACACGCACTTCAATGAAACCGCCGACCGCCACGTCCGCCCGATTCTCGATCGGGTGAAGGCGTCCGACGGACGGATCATCGGCTCCGCGATCGGCGACATGAATGGCTATTTGCCGACTCACCTTTCAGAGCGCAGCCATCCGCAAGGTCCCGACCCGGTGTGGAACGATGCACATTGCCGCAACAAGCGCATCCTCATCGACGACACGACTCGCACGGCGCTGGCCAGCGAAAAGCCCGCGACGCTCGCGACCTATCGGATGGAGCTCGGAGAGAAGCACATCCCCGTGAAGAACGTCTTCGTCCCGCTGTGGATCAAAGGCCGCCGGTGGGGCAATTACGAGCTCGCATACCGCGACGACTAATCCGGGCCGTATCCCTGCGAAGGCAGGGGGTTCTCCTGTGCAATGCACCCGTTCGCGCGTCCTGAGCGAAGTCGAAGGGCGTTGCGGAGACGCTGGGGCAGGACGCCCTTCGACTACGCCGCTGCGCGGCTCCGCTCAGGACGAACCATTTCTGTATTTGACGATCTGCCCCTGCCTTCGCAGGGGAACGGTCAGTATTCGCCGCGTGCTTCGGCGCGGGCCTCGAGCAGGTCGAAGAGCGCCCGGTGCTGAAGCAACAGCTGCTCGCCGCCGAACGACAATGCTCGGTCGCCGGCGAGGCCGTCCGAGGACATGTTGATCACCGCCAGGACGGATTCCTCATCGGGAAGTGAAGGAGCCGGGGACTGGATTCCCACCCGCGCCGCGGCGCGGTCGAGAAGGCGGCGTATCGGCCACCAATCCCCGACGAGCGCCGTAGCCGCGCCGAGAGCGCAACCCTTTCGCTCGGAATGAGCC
>JBKPOO010000031.1:0-8634 GCA_046733175.1 Pseudomonadota bacterium | reverse complement strand
GGCGGCGACGCGCCGCTGACATTCGGAGTGCTGCTCACCGGTGCTCCGGCAGGTTTCGCTTACGTCTCCGGCGGCGCGGGCATCGTGCTCGTCCAGCAGGGCGGCGTCACGGTTCTGACTGTCACCGTCAATTCGACGACCGGCGCCTATTCCGTCGTTCAAAACGCGCCGATCACTCATTCGGCCGGCGGAGACGAGAACAATCAGAATTTCGCGATCACCTACACGGTGACCGATTCTGACACCGATACGGCCAACGGCACGATCAACATCAGCGTCGATGACGACACTCCGACCGTGTCGGCGAGCGGCACGCAGCCGAACCTGACGGTCGACGAGACCGTCCTGACGACCAACGCGACTGCCGACTTCTCGGGCGTGTTTTCCCATTCGTTCGGCGCGGACGGAGCGGCGGCTGCCGGCTCGGTCACTTATTCGCTCGGAATCAATGCCGGGGCGACGGGCCTGACCGATGTCGCGACAGGCCTCGCGATCGTCCTCGTCAACGATGCAGGCGTGATCGAAGGCCATGTCGGAAGTGCGGCGGGCGCGATTGCGTTCACTGTCAGCGTCGATGCCTCGGGCAATGTGACGCTCGACCAGCAGCGCGCGCTCACGCATCCGAACGCGGCCAACCCGGACGACAGCGTCACGCTGGCGAACGACAATCTCATCACGCTGACCCAGACGGTCACCGACAAGGACGGCGACTCGGCTTCTGCTACCGCCAATATCGGCACCAACCTCAACTTTGAGGACGATGGTCCGACGATGACCCTGTCAGGTTCGGAACCGAGCTTGACGGTCGACGAAACCAACCTCGCGGCCAACGCCGGACCGACGAGCTTCGCGAGCGCCTTCACGCCCTCGTTCGGCGCGGATGGTCCCGCTGCGTCCAACTCGGTCACCTATACGCTCGGCGTCAACGCCGGGGCGACCGGGTTGACCGATACCGCGACGGGCGAAGCCGTCGTGCTCGTCAACAATGGCGGAGTGATCGAGGGAAGGACCTCGAGCAGCAACCTGCTTGTCTTCACTGTCACGGTCGACGCATCGGGGAATGTCACGCTCGACCAAATCCGGGCCGTGGTTCATCCGAACACCGCCAACCCCGACGATAGCGTCACGCTTGCGGCGGACAATCTCATCACCCTGACGGCTACTGCGCACGACCGGGATGGCGACACAGCCAGCGCGACACTGAACATCGGCCAGAACCTCAATTTCGAGGATGATGGTCCGTCAGCCGCGATCGCCACAACCGGCCAGCACGTCAGCATAGACGAGTCCGTGGGCGTTCAGGCCGACTCGAATGACACCACGTCGGCGAGCGTCATAGCGCTGTTTGGTGGGGTCGCGAACAAGGGCACGGATACCGACCTTCCGCAGTATGCGACGAATGCGAGCGCGATCGTTGCGTCGACCGGCTCGGCCTACGGTGCCGACGGTGCCGGGACGACGGCGTTCAGCCTGAATGTCTCGAGCGCGGGCGTCGACTCCGGCCTCAACACAACCGATGGCCAGGACATTTTCCTGTTCAAGGAAGGCAATTTGATTGTCGGCCGCGTCGGTGGTGCGGGCGGTGCCGCAGCCTTTGCCGTCGCGATCGACTCGGCGACTGGCCAGGTCAGCACTGTCGAGTATCTGTCGATCCAGCATTCTGACGCGACCAACCCCGACGATGTGACCGCCATTGCGAACGGCGCTCTTGTCGCCGTCGTGACGGTTACCGACAAGGACGGCGATTCCGCTACGAATTCCGTCGCGATCGGAAGCCAGATCCAGTTCCAGGATTCGGGACCGGTGATGACGGCCGCCGACAACATCAACATCCAGAACAGCGGTGATCTCGCCGCAACCGGTGGCTTCCATTACAATTTGGGTGCGGACGGCGCTCCGACGAACAACGACGTGTTCAAGACCGTCACTTTCTCGGCGGTCGTCAACGGCACGACGGTTCAGACCACCGTGCCGCTGACGCAGGTCAGCGAGACCGCGACTTCGGCCCAGTTCAGCTTCAGCTTCGATTATTCGAACGGCTCGGGCACGGCCCACGAAACGGGCACGATCACCTTCGACAAGACGAATGGCACGTACAGCGTCGATCTCGACAACCCTCTGCAGGGTATCAGCGTCGTTCAAACCGCGACGGGCACCCTCTTCCAGGGTTACCAGGTGGGAACCTCGACTCCGGACAATACGCAGCCGGACGTTTCGGTGACTCAGATCTCTTCGAATCTGTTCGTGCAGTTCACAGGAATTGCCGAACCGGGCTCTGGCACCGGGGCGAGCAACCTGCACACCGCGCACTACGGTCTTGCCTCGGGTTCGGATGCGGATCCCACGGCCTTCGCCAACGGCGACCTGTTCGCGCAGGCGGCATCGTGGGTCTCGACCTCCAACTCCGCGAACGGCGTCGCGAGCGACACGATCCAGGGCGGCGAGGTGCTCGACTTCAACCTCTACAGCACCAATCCGACCGGCAACCTCGGCCTGACGCCGACGGCCAGTGCCGACACGATGTTCCTGAAGTTCGACGGTATCGGCAGCTCCGAGGACCTCATCATCATCCTCAAGCTCTATGATACGTCTACGGGCACTTATACGACCAAGGCGCTCGTCGTCGAGAATTCCGACATCCAGAAGGGTCCCGGCACCGGATCGGGCCTGTTCTCGAGCGTCACGCTCGATAACAATGACGGCCTGATCGTGATCGAGCCGAACGATTACCAGCAGGGCAACACCAACCTGGTCATCGTCGGAGCGCAGATCGCGGGAAGCGACGAAGGGATTACCGGAAGCGGGATCAACTTCAACGACGCGATGGGCGCGGGCGGAGCGAGCACCGGGACGCAGCTTCTGTCCACGGACGTCAACGACGGCCCGATGAAGATTTCCTCAATCGGCTTCATCACCACCACGACGACGGCGCAGACCGCGGACCTGACGTTCAACGTTACGATCCAGGACGGCGACGGCGATTCGCTCACTCAAACTATCCACGCGACGATCAGCGCCAGCGCGGATTCGACGAGTGCAATTTCGCTCGATCCGTCGGTGACTACCGTTGCTCCGGTGGTGCTCGACCTCAACGGCGATGGGACTCAGTTCCTCGCGACCGACGCGGGCGTGCACTACAATTACGGCAGCGGCTCGGTCTCGACGGCCTGGGTCAGCCCTCAGGACGGGATTCTCGTCAACGACGCCAACCACGACGGGAATGTCAGTGGGTCGGAGTTCGTGTTTGGCGGCAACGGGGTCACCGACCTTCAGGCGCTTTCTGCTTATGACAGCAACCACGATGGTCAATTGTCGTCGGCCGATGCCGACTTCGGCAGCTTCGCCGTGTGGCAGGATGCCAACAGCAACGGGGCGGTCGATGCCGGTGAGCTTCAGTCGCTGACCGCTCGCGGCATTGCGAGCATTTCGCTTAGCTCCGACGGGATCAGCTATTCGGCGGCCGGCGGCGACGTCCAGGTTGCCGGAACAGGTAACTACACGCGGACCGACGGTTCGACCGGACTGCTCGCGGATGCGGCGTTCGCGACCGAGTCTCGCTCGGCGACCAACAGCGTGCTGATGGGCGCGCTGGCGGCGGCGGGTCTTGCAGCGGAATCGTCCGCGGCGGCGACCACGATCGCCACGCTCGCGGCGACGACCGCGCTCACCGGTGTAGCGGCTCAGCACACGCAAGCCCTCACTCCGGTCGCGGTGGACGCGGTCAGTGGAACGCACGGCAGCGAACTTCTGGCCGGTACTGGCACTCCTGCGGCAGCACCCCAGGCTTCATCGCACGCTTCGTTTGCGGCGGTTACCAACGGTCTCTCGGTCGCTGGCGGCGAATCGCACCCCAGCCAGGCGCCGACGGAGCTTCTCCAGAACTCCGCTCCGGTGGCCGATGCTGGCGGCGCCGGCCCGGCGACCGCGGCGTCGATCGTCATGCCGTCCGCGGCGCAATTGGCGGCGGCGGATGCCGGCGTGGGCGGCGCGCAGCACAACCAGGTGATCGGCCAGGTTCTCGTCGACGCTCTCCATGGCGGCGGCAGCGGCCCGGATATCGACGGCGTCCTGAGCTCGCTGCCGAGCCAGGGCGGGGCGCACAATGCGGCGCTCGATGCGCTGGCAAGTCAGGCCGGTGCAGCCGTTCCAAACGGGGACAGCGCCGGTTTTGCCGGGTTCACGGCGGCTAACGCAGCCTTCACGATGGAGCACATGGTGTTTCACGCCGATGCCGCTCCGTCACACGCGTAACTGAAGTTATCGGCATAAGCGACCTTCACCTGTGGACGGCGGGGGTCCCGAAACGACCAGAAGGGGGTATCATGATTAAGAAGCACTGGACGATAATCGTTCCCGGAGCGGTGCTGCTGTGCGCGTCACCCGCATTCGCAGTGGAGCTGCGTGACGCAGTTCAATCGGCGCTCAACACCAATCCCGAAATTCGCCAGGCCGTCGCCAATACGGCCGCTACGCGTGAAGAGCGGAAGCAGGGTCAGGGGCTCTGGTATCCGCGAGTCTCCGTGGAAGGATCCGCCGGAGTTCGCAGCCTGCGTAACCCGACCCGCCGTTCGATCGGCCTCGCCGACCAAACCCTGTGGCCCATCGAGGGGGACCTCATCGTCCAGCAGCTGCTCTATGACAGCGGCGGCCGCGAGGCTGAGATCCGCCGTCAGGCGTCGCGGACCGATGCGGCTTCGGCGCGCGTCGAAGAGCGCTCGGAGTTTGTCGCGCTCAATGTTTCGCGCACCTATATCGACTATCTGCTCCAGCAGCGTCTGGTCGCCATCGCCCAGGACAACGTGACCTTCCACGAACGCCTGGTCGGCGACCTTCGCGAAGGCGTTTCAAAGGGCTCGATCAGCATTGCCGATCAGCAGCAGGCCGAAGAGCGGCTGCAGTCGGCGCGCGCCCGCGTGACCGAAGCTCGCGAGGACCTCGACACTGCGGCGATTACGTTCCGTACGCTGACCGGAGTCCCGATCGACACCGTGTCGCTTCCACCCGACGTGTCGCCGTGCATGCCCGCGACGCTCGAGGACGCCGAAGCGCTGGCGCGCAACAACAACCCGCGCGTGCAGGAAGCGATCGCCGACCTCAACACCGCGCGTGAGGAAGTTCGCGCGGCGAAGGCCGACATCGGTCCGAAATTCTATCTCGAAGGCCGCGCTCGTGCCGGTCACGACATCGACGGCTTCGCCGGCAGGACGACGGACCTGCAGGCCAATGCTGTGCTTCGCTGGACTCTGTACAATGGCGGAATCAAGGAAGCGAATGTGCGCGAGCAGCAGAACCGTGCCGACCAGGTTCACGGGCGCTTGTTCGAAGTCACGCGCAGCGCCGAGGAAGATACTCGGGCGGCCTGGAGCCGCCTCGTCAATCAGACATCGCTGGTGAGCGAGCTCGAAACGCAGAGCAAGATCACGGACGACGTGCTGCTTTCCTATCGCGAGCAGTTCAACATCGGCCGGCGTTCGCTGCTCGACGTGCTCGACGCCCAGAACACGCGTTACAATGTGCAGGCGCAGACCGAGACCGCGCGTCTCGCGAAGCTCTATGCGCAATATCGCGTGCTCGCGGCAGCGAACAAGCTGATCGAGTGCCTCGGCGTTCAGATGCCTGCGGCCGCCGCCGGTGGCGAGCGGGCGCGGTTCCATGTGAACCCGATTCCGCCCGCCGATCTTCAGGAAAACAGCGTTCCGTATCCCGCGATGGTGCCGACTGCGGCTCCTGCGGCTCCGACGACGACGGGGGCGGCCATGGCGGGTGCGAGCAACCCGCCGGCCGGCAGGTAAAGGTGCAAAGGACGGTTTGTGAGTTTCATGAATTGGCTTGATGCGGATCGGTCGCGTGAAATCGACCCCGTCCTTGACTGCCTGACGTATCTCGCGCGTGAGGCGGACCGGCCATCGTCGCCGGTGCTCCTCCGCGCGGGCCTTGCGCTTGCCGACGACGGCACGCTGCCATTTCACCAGATCGAGCCCGCGCTCGAACAGGTCGGCATGCGTGCCGAGCCGATTGCCCGGCGGCTCAAGGGCTGGCCTGCGCGCAAATGCCCAGCCGTTCTTGAACTCAACGAAGAGCGCGCCGCGGTCCTTCTCGAAACGCGCGACACCGACGCATTGATCTACGCGCCCGGCCTTGCCGAGCCGAACTGGATCAAGCTCGAAGAGCTGGAGCGAGCTTACACAGGCCGCGCCGTCGTCGTCGAAACCGATCCGACGCGCGAGCGCGAAGGGGAGCGCCCCTGGGACAAGGCCAAGCGCTCGCACTGGTTCTGGTCCGAGGTCTGGAAAGTCCGCAAGGAATTCTGGCCGGTGTTCCTCGCCGCGCTGATCGTCAACATGCTCGCGTTCGCGATGCCGCTGTTCACGATGAACGTGTATGACCGGGTGATCCCGAACAAGGCCATCTCCACTTTGTGGGTGCTGGCGATGGGCGTGATCCTTGCCCTGTCGTTCGACTTCATCCTGCGTGTCGCTCGCGCGCGCCTCATCGATGAGGTCGGCCGCACGCTCGACGCGAAGCTGTCGCAAAAGCTATTCGAGAAAGTGATGAATCTGCCCATGGCGGACCGCCAGGGAAGCACCGGCGCATTCGCCCGGCGCGTCTCGGAGTTCGAGATGGTTCGCGACTTCTTCGCCTCGACTACGGTCGTGCTCGTGGTCGATGTCGTGTTCCTGGTCCTGTTCCTGGGCCTGATCACGATCTTGGCCGGTTGGCTGGTATTCGTGCCGATTGCCGGCATCCTCCTGATGCTGACCGCCGGCCTCAGCCTGCAGAAAGCGATGGGCCGCGCTGCGCTCGACGCCCAGGCGGATTCGAGCCTCCAGCACTCGGTTCTCGTCGAATCGATCGCCGGCGCGGAAACGCTCAAGGCGGCGCGAGCCGAAGGCCAGATGCTGGGCCGCTGGCGGCGTTATTCGGCAATGTCCGCAGCGACCGGCGAGCGGATGCGGCGCCTGACTGCGGTGGCGGTCAACCTTGCAAGCGTTTCGCAGCAGCTCATCAGCGTCGGCCTCCTGATCGGCGGATTCTACCGCTTCCAGGAAGGCGAGATGACGATGGGCGCGATCATTGCGATCATCATGCTTTCGGGCCGCTCGCTGCAGCCCGTTGGGCAACTCGCGTTCCTCATCACTCGCGGCAAGCAGGCGTTCGCCACGCTCGATTCATTGCAGCGGATGATGGAGGCGCAGGACGAGCGCCAGGTGGCGATGCGGAGCATCGTCCCCGAAATTCGCGCCGGCCACATCGAACTCGCCAAGGTGTCGTTCCGCTATCCTAATGCGGGGCGGGATTCGCTCGACGGAATCAATCTCAAGATCAACCCAGGCGAACGGATCGGAATCATCGGACGGGTCGCATCGGGCAAGTCTACGCTCGGACGGGTGCTTTGCGGACTTTATGCTCCGACCGAAGGCGAAATGCTCGTCGACGGTCTCGACAGCCGCCAGTACCATCCGCACCAGCTGCGCGAGGCGTTCCGCTTCGTCGCGCAAGACGCGGAAGTGTTCAGCGGCACGGTCCGCGACAATCTCATGCTTGGCGCCGCGAAAGCCGACGACGCGCAGCTGATCGACGCGGTAGTGCGCTCGGGCGCGGACATTTTCCTGTCGCGGGATGCGGCGGGCTTCGATCTCCCGGTGGGTGAGCGCGGATCGCGCCTGTCCGGCGGGCAGCGCGCCTTGCTCGTCCTTGCCCGCGCTCTCGTCAGCCCATCCAAGGTGCTGTTTCTCGACGAGCCGACCGGGTCGATGGACACTCAGACCGAGCTCTATTTCATCGAGCATCTCAAAACTGCACTCGGTCCTGATCAGTCGCTCGTCGTTGCGACCCATCGCCACAACATGCTTTCGATTGTGAACCGGCTGATCGTGATCGACGGCGGGAAGATCCTTGCCGACGGACCGCGCGACGAGGTGCTGAAGCACCTGACCGACGCAGCCAAGGCGGGCAAGCCATGACCTCGCTCGCACTTCGCCTGCCCAAGAGGGTCGCCGGCCTGCGCGCGGACGTCGCGCTCGCATTGCTCGTCGCTGCCCTGATCGCGCTCGCCGCAATGGTCGCGCGCGAGAAAGCAGACGCGTCGACGATCAGCGTGCGCATCACGCCGATCAAGGCGGCGCAACTCATCAACGCGACGAGCGGCGTTCGCGCGAATGATTTTCAGGCGATCGGGGACCAGGCGAAGCTGATCAACGCCGCTCTGCCGTTCGCCGGCGGACCGCTTCATGCCGCTCAACCATTCGCGGTCGGCGGAAGCGAAATGGACCAGCGCCGCGCGCTCCTCTGTCTGACGCAGGCGGTCTATTATGAGGCCGGGTACGAGCCGGTCGAAGGACGCCGGGCCGTCGCCCAGGTGGTTCTCAACCGCATGCGCCATCCGGCCTTTCCGAAGTCCGTGTGCGGCGTCGTCTACCAGGGCTCGGGCTCGGGCGTCTGCCAATTCACGTTCGTTTGCGACGGCGCGCTTTACCGTGCGCCCGCCCGTGATGCGTGGCTCCGGGCCGAAGACATCGCGCGCCAGGCTCTCGCCGGCTACGTCGAAAAGACCGTCGGAGAGGCGACTCACTATCACGCCGATTATGTCGCTCCGCGCTGGGCTCCGTTGCTCGCCAAGGTTGCTCGGATCGG
>JBKPOO010000030.1:0-30427 GCA_046733175.1 Pseudomonadota bacterium | reverse complement strand
AGTCGCCGGTCCGGCAAATCGCCGAGAACGCCGGCTGGGACGGCGCAGTGGTTGCCGGCAAGCTGGTCGATGGCGACGACGCCACGCTCGGCTTCAATGCCCAGACCGAGGTCTATGAGAATCTCGTCAATGCCGGCGTTATCGACCCGACCAAGGTGGTGCGCACCGCGCTTCAGGACGCTGCGAGCGTTGCTGGGCTGCTGATCACCACCGAGGCGACGATCGCCGAAGTCCCCGAGGACAAGCCGGCTCCCGCCATGGCCGGAGGCGGAATGGGCGGAATGGACTTCTAAACCAGCCGCTTAGTTCGAGGAATTGGAAGGGCCGGGGGCATTCGCTTCCGGCCCTTCTTCATTATTGGCCATCGCGTTCAGAGCATTTTCCATTTCGTTGAGCTCGGCGGCTTGAGCCTGGTTCGGCGCCGGCGGCCGATCGTCGCGGCACGCCGCAACCAGGAAGAGCAGAATCAGGGCCGGAACTCTCACTCGGCCGCGGTACCACAAAAAAGGACCGCCCGATCGCTCGGGCGGTCCCTTGTCCACTCCTCGAGGGAGCGGGATGCTTACTGAGCGTTGTTCGCAGCAGCGTTCGCGTTGTTCGCGGCGGCGTTCGCCGTGTCGGCAGCGGCATTGGCCGTGTCGGCGGCGTTGAGCGCGTTGTCCGCGTTCGCCGTGACTTCGGCGTTCGCGGCGTTGGTGTCGGTGACGGCCGCATTCTCGACGTTGGTGTCGGCGGCGTTATTGGCGGCTTCCTGCTTGTTGCACGCGGCAAGGCCGAGCGCGAGGACCGCAACGGTCACAGCAACTTTCTTCATGATCGTTCCACTCCCTTATAGGCGCCCTCTCGGACACCGGTCTCGGCCTGGTTCTTAACGAATCGATCAGGCCAGCGTCGGCCCATAGCGATAATCTCTATTGCTGCACAAGGGATTATTTCTCCGAGAGTTGGCCCCAAGAGAATTGACCATATAAAGATATCTTTATATCTTTAATCGATGCCGTCCGAGCTTCCACTCGCCGACCATTTCCAGGCGTTGGCCGATCCGACCCGGCTGCGCATCCTTGCGCTCCTTCGGATCATGGAGCTCTCTGTCGGCGAGCTCGCGCAGATCCTCGGTCAGAGCCAGCCGCGCGTATCGCGGCATCTGAAGATCCTTTCGGACGCCGAAGTCCTCGAACGGCGCAAGGAAGGGAGCTGGGTCTTCCTGACCCTGACCGATGCCGATCGGATCGCGCCCATGTTCGACTTGATCGACGCTTGGTCCGACGGCGCGACTCGCGCGCTTTTCGCCTCGGACGCCTCTCGAACGGAGACGATTCGCGCCGAGCGCGCCGAGGCCGCGAACCGCTATTTCGCGGGCCATGCAGACGTGTGGGATCAGATCCGGTCCCTTCACGTCGCCGAAAGCGAGGTTGAGCGAGCGATCGATCGAGCGCTGGGACGACGGCCGCTCGGCCGGCTCGTCGACATCGGCACCGGCACGGGACGGATGATCGAGCTGTTCGGCCCGCGCTCGAGCCAGGCGACCGGCATCGACCGGTCTTCGGAGATGCTCCGTCTCGCCAGGGTGAAGCTGGAAGCCGCCGGAATCCCATCGAGCCTTCGGCAGGGCGACATGTACGCACTCCCGCTGGGCGACGAGAGCGCCGACAGCATCATCATCCATCAGGTCCTGCATTATGCCCACTCGCCCGCGTCGGCGATCTCGGAGGCTGCGCGCGTGCTGGCTCCGGGCGGGACATTGCTTGTCGTCGATTTCGCGGCTCACGACCGCGAAGAGTTGCGCACGAGCGACGCGCATATCCGCCTCGGGTTCGACGACGAGGTGATGAGCGGCTGGTTCGCTTCGGCCGGCCTCACGGTCGATGAAATCAAGCACCTCAAGGGCGGTGAGCTGACCGTGACCTTGTGGCGCGGAGTGAAAGCTGCCGTCGCTCAGCGGAGGGCGGCATGAACGCCCTCGAAAGCCTCGACCAGCACCGTCCGCTGTTCGCCGAAACTCGCGGCGACATCGCGGTCAGCTTTGAGTTTTTCCCGCCCAAGACCGACGCGATGGCGGAGACCTTGTGGAGTTCGATCCAGACGCTGGCACCGCTCAATCCGCGCTTCGTATCCGTGACCTACGGGGCCGGTGGGTCGACCCGCGAGCGGACGCACGCCACCGTCGAGCGGATCCTCAAGGAAACGGAGCTCACGCCGGCCGCGCACCTGACCTGCGTTGGCGCGACCTGCGACGAGGTCGACGCCGTGGCCCGCGACTATTGGGCCGCGGGAGTCCGGCACATCGTCGCTCTGCGCGGCGACCCGCCAGAGCCCGGCTCAAAATTCCAGCCGCACCCGGACGGCTATGCCAATGCCGCGGGTCTCGTCGCTGGTCTCAAGAAGGTGGCGCCGTTCGATATTTCGGTGGCGGCCTATCCCGAAATCCATCCGGATTCCGAGAGCCGCAAGTTCGATATCGAGAACCTCAAGCGGAAGATCGACTCGGGCGCCGACCGCGCGATCACGCAATTCTTCTTTTCAGCCGACTGCTTCTTCCGTTTCCGCGATGAGGCTGCGACGGCTGGGCTTGATGTCGAGATCGTCCCCGGAATCCTGCCGGTCTCGAACGTCGCCACGACCCGGCGTTTCGCGCAGGCGTGCGGGGCAAGGATTCCGGACTGGCTCGATGACTTGTTCGAGGGCCTCGACGATCTTCCTTCGGCACGCCAGCTGATCGCCGCAACCGTGGCGGCGGAGCTGTGCGGCCAGCTGTATGCCGGCGGAGTCCGCCATTTTCATTTCTACACGCTCAACCGAGCGGAGCTCAGCTACGCGATCTGCCACCTGCTCGGCGTAAGGCCCCAAGCGTGACTGTCTCTCAGTCTCTTCGCGCCGAAGCCGCCAAGCGCATCCTGATCAAGGATGGACCCTACGGGACTGCGATCCAGGCGCGGAAACTCCAAAGTGCCGATTACTGCGGTGGCCTGGACCTGATGAAGGACCAGAAGGGCAACAACGACCTGCTCAACCTGACCAGGCCCGAGCTGGTGAGGTCGATCTGCGACGACTTCGCCACTGCCGGCGCGGAGATCCTCGCGACCAATACGTTCAACGCAAATGCGATCAGCCAAGCCGATTACGGGGCCGAGGGGCTTGTCAGTCGGATCAACCATGCCGCGGCGGAAATCGTGCGCGAGGTCGCTGACCGGCATTCGGCGAAGGATGGCAAAACGCGCTGGGTTGCCGGCGCTCTCGGCCCGACGAACAAGACTCTGTCGCTGTCGCCCAACGTCAACGACCCTGCCTATCGGGAAGTCGATTTCGACCACGTCAAAGCCGTTTACCGCGAGCAGATCGATGGCCTCGTGGAGGGCGGAGTCGACTTCGTCCTGATCGAGACCGTGTTCGACACGCTGAACGCGAAGGCCGCGATCATGGCCGCGCTGGAGGCCGAGCAGGCGCTCGGCCGCGAGCTTCCGCGAATGATCTCGATGACCCTCACCGACCTTTCCGGCCGCAACTTGTCGGGGCACACCGTGGAGGCGTTCTGGGCGAGCGTGCGACATGCCCGGCCGGTGACCATCGGGCTTAATTGTTCGTTCGGAGCAGCGCAGCTTCGGCCTCACCTCGCTGCTCTGGCGGCAGTCGCGGAGACGCTCGTCATGGCTTACCCGAACGCCGGCCTGCCGAACGAGCTTGGAGAATATGACGAAGCGGCGGAAGAAACCGCCGCACAGGTTCGCGACTGGATCCAGAGCGGACTCGTCAACATCGTCGGCGGATGCTGCGGGACGACTCCCTCGCACATCGCCGCAATTTCCGGGGCGGCGCGCGATTGCACGCCGCGCGCCGTCCCGGATGCCCGCGCGGGCACATTGCTTGCCGGCCTCGAGCCGATGACGATCGCCGCCTGAGATGGAGCTCAAGAAGGTGGAGCAAGCCGGCGCGGGCGCGCGCTTCGTCAATATCGGCGAGCGCTGCAATGTCACCGGCTCCGCCCGCTTCAAGAAGCTGATCCTCGCTGGAGATTATGACGCGGCGGTCGAGGTCGCGCGCGATCAGGTCGAAAACGGCGCCCAGATCATCGACGTGAACATGGACGAGGCCTTGCTCGATTCCGAGCAGGCGATGACAACGTTCCTGAAGCGGATCGCCGCGGAGCCGGACATCGCGCGCATCCCGGTGATGGTCGACAGCTCGAAATGGAGCGTCATCGAGGCCGGCCTGAAGTGCGTGTCGGGCAAGCCCATCGTCAACTCCATCAGCCTGAAGGAAGGCGAGGGGCCGTTCCTGGAGCTCGCCGGCAAGTGCCGCGCATACGGGGCCGCTGTGGTCGTCATGGCGTTCGACGAGGTCGGCCAGGCCGACACGATCGATCGCAAGGTCTCCATCTGCAAGCGCGCTTATGACCTGCTGGTCGCCGATGGAACCGACCCGAACGACATCATCTTCGACCCGAACATCTTCGCCGTCGCGACCGGGATTGATGAGCACCGGGCCTATGCGATCGACTTCATCGAGGCGTCCCGCGAGATCCGCCGGCGTTGCCCCGGAACGCACATCTCGGGCGGCCTCTCGAATCTCAGCTTCTCGTTCCGCGGCAACGAACCGGTGCGCCGCGCGATGCACAGCGTGTTCCTCTACCACGCGATTCCGGCAGGCATGGACATGGGCATCGTCAACGCCGGCCAGATCGACATTTACGACGCGATCGATCCGGAACTCCGCGACGCGTGCGAGGATGTGGTGCTCGACCGCAGGGACGATTCGACCGAGCGGCTGATCGCGCTCGCCGAGCGCTACAAGGGCACCGACGAGGCCGAAGAGAAGAAGCTCGCCGAATGGCGGTCGCTGCCCGTGGCGGAGCGCCTGTCTTACGCGCTCGTGAAGGGCATCGACGCGCACATCGTCGACGACACCGAGGAAGCTCGGCAGCAGTTTCCCCGGCCGATCGAAGTCATCGAAGGTCCGCTCATGGACGGGATGAACGTCGTCGGCGACCTCTTTGGGTCCGGGAAGATGTTCCTTCCGCAAGTCGTGAAGTCCGCCCGGGTGATGAAGCGCGCGGTCGCTCATCTCATCCCGTTCATCGAAGCGGAAAAGGAAAAGACCGGCGCGACCCAGGGCAAGGGCCGGATCGTGATGGCGACCGTCAAGGGCGACGTTCACGACATCGGCAAGAACATCGTCGGCGTGGTCCTGCAGTGCAACGGTTTCGAGGTCATCGACCTCGGAGTCATGGTGCCGTGGCAGGACATTTTGAAAGCCGCCAATGACAATCAGGCCGACATGATCGGCCTCTCGGGCCTGATCACGCCGTCGCTGGACGAGATGGTGACCGTTGCGGGCGAAATGCAGCGGCAGGGGTTCACCACCCCGCTGCTGATCGGCGGCGCGACCACCAGCAAGGCTCATACCGCCCTTCGGATCGACCCGGCCTATGAGGGTCCCGTGATCCATGTACTCGACGCCAGCCGGGCAGTCGGGGTCGCGTCCTCGCTGGTCTCCGACACCCAGCGCGAGCCGCTCATCGCGAATACCGCCGATGACTATGACAAGCTCAGGAAATCGCGCGAGCGGAGCGGCCAAAGCGAGCTCGCGACGATCGAAGAAGCCCGAGCGAACGGGTTCCCCTTCGATCCGGCCGGCCAGGCGCCGCCGCCGCAATATCCGGGACTTCATCACATCGGCGAGTGGCAGCTGAAGGATTTGAAGGCCTCCATCGACTGGACGCCCTTCTTCCGCGCATGGGAGCTAGCGGGCAATTATCCAGCGATCCTCGAGGATCCGGTGGTCGGTGAGAGCGCCCGGAGCCTCTTCGAAGACGGCCAGCGCATGCTCGATCAGCTGATCGCCGAGCGCTGGGTTACGCCGAAGGCCACCGTCGGCCTGTGGCGCTGCATGCGGGAGGGCGACGACGTCCTCGTCCTGTCGGGCAACGATTGGGTCCGAGTGCCATTCCTGCGCCAGCAGGTGAAGAAACGCGAAGGCCGCGCCAACTTTTGCCTCGCCGACTTCATCAATCCCGACGGCGAAGACTGGATCGGTGGATTCGCGGTCGGCATTCACGGGCTCGACCCGCACCTGAAGCGGTTCAAGGAAGAGAATGACGATTATTCCGACATTCTACTGAAAGCGCTCGCGGACCGGCTCGCCGAAAGCTTCGCGGAAGTGCTTCATAGCGAGGTCCGCAATCGGCTTTGGGCCTATGCGGAGGAGCATTTTTCGAACGAGCAGCTGATCCGCGAAAGCTATCAGGGCATTCGCCCGGCGCCCGGCTATCCAGCGTGCCCGGACCACACGATGAAGGTCACCTTGTTCGATATGCTCGGCGGCGCTCCGGGCGGAGTGGCCCTCACCGAAAATTACGCAATGTGGCCGACTTCGGCGGTCTCAGGCTTCTATTTCGGTCATCGCGACAGCCAATATTTCGGGGTCGCACGGATCGGCCGCGACCAGCTCGACGATTATGCCGCGAGGCGCGGCGTGCCGGTGGGCGAGGCGGAGCGCTGGCTGCGCCCCAACCTCGACTAAGACGCGCCGAGCGCCTTTCGGAGCACCGCGCGGTTGAACAGGGATTTGCGCTCGACTGCCCGCAACCTTTGCTTCCGGGCCGGCCAATCGCGTTGCCAGTGATCCCAAAGTCGGGCCGACTGCGCCTCCTGAAGCTGAAACAGCACCGAATCCGCGTTCCGAAGCTCGGCGCGAGAATCCTCGAGGCCCGCGACCTGATAGCGCTCATCGATCGCGCCCAGGGTCGATCGAGCGGCGGCGAGCAAGTCGCGGCCCGTTACCGGATCGCCGACCGCGTAAGCCTCCTTGGCGAGCGCAACCGCGGAATCGACCTCGGCGAGCTTCGAACCGAGGGATATGGCGGGGCCGGCCTTCGGGCAGGCTGCGGGTGAAAGCGATCGGACGTAGGCAACCACCGAATCGAGCGCCACCCGCGACGGCTCAGGACCGTCGAATTCCTGAGTGATCAGGCCGTGGACGAATTCGCGGAGCTTGGGCGTGCCCTTGATCTTCAGCCTGGCCGGATCGCCGCCGAGATCGGGGATGGGTTTCGGGTTGAAGATTCCATCGCCGCGATGCTCGCTCATGATCGAGGCGGTGACGTCCGCCGTTCCGGGATCGCCCGAGATCCCGGGGAAATGGAAATGGGGATTGCCGCGCCCGTTGCGGTGGCAACTTGAGCAGCTGAGGCCCGCTCGCGCCGCCTGCCCGCCGAGCAGCAATGGTGAGCGGAATAACGCCCGGCCGATCGCGACGGACTGTCGCTGCGCCCGATCCTTCGGCCACGAGATGCATTCGCCCGGAAGGCGCGTCAGGTCGTTGAGCACGTCAGGCGATTTCAGCCAGCGCGCCTCCCTGATCGGAAGCTGCGCTCGATCCGCGCCGCACAGGAGCAGCAATGCTGCCGGGATCAGGAGGCAGGCTTGCCTTTGGCGGCGATCCATTGCCTCAGTTCGTCAGCCTCGAAGCAGCCGAAGGTGCACAGTGCGTCGAGTTTCGCGAGAAGCGCTCTCGCGCCCACCATATTGCCGCGCTCGACCATCAGCTCGCCATAGTATTCGGTCGCCTGCTTGTGCTTCGGCTCGGCCGAGAGGGCGGCACGGTAATAGCTCTCGGCGAGCTCGTAACGGTGCAGCTTGCGATTGGCGAAGCCGAGATAGGTCAGGATGTCCGGATGCGCGCCGAACGCGGCCTTCGCCTTCTCGAGCGAAGCGATCGCGTCCTGGTAGCGATGCTCGTTGATAAGGCTGACGGCCTCTAGATAGGAGTGGTCGGCGGCGTCCGCGCTCTGGAACAATAGCGGCGGCTGCGTCTCGAGGCGCGCCTGAGGCGGAGCAGCGAGCGCCGCCTGGACCGCGGTAATGGCGTCCTTCAGTTTCGACGCATCCTCACAGGTGCCGTTGCAGTCGGTTTGGAGCTTCTGAAGCTTCGCGAGCTCGGCCGCAGCCTTGTCGCGCTGTCCAAGCTTCAGATAAGCGACAGCGAGCTCCTGGTGGGCTTCGACCAACTTCGCGTTGGCCTTGGTGGCTTTCTCATAATGTTTTGCCGCAGCCTTGAAGTCGTTGAGCCCGGCGTCGGCCAGACCGGCCAGGAAATTGACGTTGGCGTCGGTCGACGCGACGGTGAGGACGTTGGCGAAGGCCTTTTTAGCCTTCGCGAATTGGCTGGCCTTCAAGGCCTCGATGCCGGCCCGATATTCTGCGGCGGCGTCGAACTCCGGAGCGCTGATGCTCGGCGAGGACGGCATGCTTCCGCCCATATTGTCGGCGAGGACTGGGGCGCTGGTTGCGAGAAGGACGGCGAACGAGACAGTGAGTGCGGCGCGCGTGGCGAGGGTCGTGTGCATCGGATATCCCCTTTTAGGCCGCGGAGGATGGCCCCCAATATCACGTTTTTAGTGCTTGAGTCCGGCGGAACGGTTCAAGGTGGTGCTCGACGGGAACGGCCTTACGGACTAGCCGCGCGGGATGCGGAGACTATTCCTCGCCCTGTCGCTGCTCCTGTTGCCCGCAATTGCCGATGCGCGCGGGATCGAACCGCAACTGGTCGCAGAAGGGCCCGCACCGGCAGGTGGCGAGGTCGAGCTCGCCATCCGAATGGTCCCGAAGCCCGGCTGGCACGGCTACTGGCGCAATCCGGGCGACGCCGGCCTGCCGATGGAAGTGAAGTGGCAGCTGCCCAAGGGTTTTGCGATCGGTCCGCTGCGTTATCCGGTGCCCGGCCGGCTCGAGATCGCGAACCTCATGAACTACGTCTACGAGCGCGATTATGCGGTGCTCGTCCGGCTGAAGGTACCCGCGGAGGCGGCCGGCACGGTCCCGATCCGCGCCGAAGGCCGCTGGCTTGCCTGCACCGACCGGATTTGCGTGCCCGAACAGGGCCAGCTCGCGCTCGACCTGCCCGTCGGGACTGGGACCCCGGAGCGGCCCCAATTCGATGCCTGGCGCCAGGCGCTTCCGCGCCCGCTCGCCGGTGTCGGTCGTTTCGCGATCGCCGGAGATACGCTCCGCGTCGCGATCCCGCTTCCATCAAGTGTCGAGCTTCATGAGCCCTATGTCTTCCCGATCACCGACGGACCGGTGGATTATGATGCGCCGCAGAGCTTTCGCCGGTCGGGCGACACGCTGATCGCCGACCTGAAGCGCAAGGGCGCCGCACCGGCGGTGTTCGACGGCGTGCTCGCGCTTTCCGACGGTCGCGGCCTGGAGTTCCACGCCGTGCCCGGTGCGGTGCCCGAAGGCGGAAAGCTAGTCAGCGACCGTGGCGCATCGACAATGCTTTGGGCCGTGCTTGGAGCCATCATCGGCGGGATCCTCCTGAACCTGATGCCGTGCGTCTTCCCGATCCTCGGGGTGAAGGCGCTGCACATATCGAAGGCTGGAGAAAGCCCTTCGGAAGCCCGGAGGGATGCGCTGGCTTATACCGCCGGAGCGGTCGCGGGCACGGGAGCCCTCGGAGTGGCGCTGCTCGCGATCCGAGCGGCGGGGACCGAGGCAGGCTGGGCCTTCCAGCTCCAGGATCCGCGAACGATTATCGTCCTCTTGCTGCTCGCGGTCGCGATCACCGCGAACCTGCTCGGACTGTTCGAGCTTCCAGTCCTCGGCGGACGGGCGCGCCCCGCGGGCAGCTTCGGCACGGGAGCGCTGGCCGCCTTCGTCGCCACGCCCTGCGCCGGACCTTTCCTCGGCGTGGCGCTTGGCACCGCGCTGCTGCTGCCGATCGCGGGATCTGTCCTGGTGTTCGCGGCTCTTGGGCTGGGCCTCGCCATTCCGTTCCTGGCGATCGCGTTCATTCCCGCGCTACGAACCCGTTTGCCCAGGCCGGGGCCGTGGATGGACAAGCTCAAGCGCTTCCTCGCCATCCCGATGTGGCTGAGCGCGATGGCGGCTCTGTGGCTGCTCTACCGCCAGGCCGGCGAGAAGGGCCTGTTGATTGGCGTCGCGGTCAGCGTCGGGCTTTTGCTGGCCGCCTTCGAAGCCGGACGGCTGCAGCGGCGCGGCAAAGGTGGGTCGTGGGGCGGCGCGCTTGCCGGAATCGCGCTGGCGGTTGCCGGCGTCGCGCTGATGCCGCAGCAGCCGCGCGCGAGGCTCACAGTCGCGGTGGTCGAGCCGTGGAGCGAAGCGCGCGTCGCGACCTACCTCCAGCAGGGGCACCCGGTCTTCGTTTATTTCACTGCGGACTGGTGCCTCACCTGCAAGGTCAATGAGACAGCTGCGATCGATCGCGACGAAGTCGACGACGCATTCAAAAAGGCCGGAGTGCAGGTCCTCGCCGGCGATTGGACCAACGGCGACCCGAAAATCACGCGTTTCCTGGAAAGCCGCGGCCGCGCCGGAGTGCCCTTTTACTTGTGGTACGCCCCTGGAAAGCCGCCGGAAGAACTTCCGCAGGTCCTGACGCCCGGAATGCTTATTTCCCGTGCTCAGTCCGCGAAGCGCTAGGCGTCCGCTCCCAAACTCTCTTGCCGCCGATCCACGTTTCGAGAACCTGGGTGCCCGCGAGCGACTGCGCGTCGACCTTGGTCGGGTCGCGGTCGACAATCACGAAATCGGCCCACATGCCGGGCTGAAGCGAACCAATCCGGTCCTCCGCGAATCCGGCATAAGCCGCGCCTCGCGTGTACGCGTCGAGCGCTTGTTCGAACGTCAGCCGCTCGGACGGAATCCAGCCACCCGGGGGCTGGCCTTTCACATCCTGCCGGCTGATCGCGGCCGAGAGGCCGGGGAAGGGGTTGGGTGATTCCGTTGGGAAGTCCGTGCCGAATGCCAGCTTCGCGCCGGTCTTCAACACCGTCTGCCATGCATAGGCGCCCGCCAGCCGGTTTGGGCCGAGGCGCTTCTCGGCCATCAGCCGATCGCTCGTCTGATGGGTCGGCTGCATCGAGGCGATGATCCCGGCCGGCGCCAAGCGCGGGATGTCGGCGGGGTCGGCGATCTGGAAATGCTCGATGCGCCAGCGTCGGTCGCGGCCGTATTTCTTCGACAGCTGCTCGTAGACGCCGATGACCTGGGCATTGGCGGCATCGCCGATGGCGTGGGTCGCGACCTGGAAGCCTTTGTTAGCGGCTTGCAACGCGAGTGACAGCAGCTCCGGATCTGAGTGGCGCGGAATTCCGCGAGTGTCGGGCTTATCCGCGTAGGGCTGCTTCAGCCACGCTCCGCGCGAACCCAGCGCACCATCGGCGTAGAATTTTATCCCGCCCAAGCGAAGCCGATCGCCATAGAGCCAGGATGTGGGCCGGGGCACTTCGCGCAAAGGCTCAAGTCCGTCCGCATAGACCATCAGCCGAATGTTAAGGCGGCCGGCGTCGCCGGCGCGGCGCATTGCCTGCCAGTCGGCGAGCGACGTGGTCATCGATCCGACGCCCGTGACACCATAGCTCAGGAGGATGTCCTGCGCCTTGGCCAGCGCCTGGTCGTTCTCCAGCGGCGTGGCGGGCGGCTCTGCTTTCTCGATCAGCGACCGGGCGTTGTCCACGAACAGGCCGTTCTCGATCCTCCCGCCGGGCGGCGATTTGGTTTCGGGCGTGACCCCCGCCGCCCTCATCGCCGCGCTGTTGACGATGATGACATGGCCGTCGACGCGTTCCAGCACGACCGGCCGATCGCTGACGACGGAATCGAGGTCCGCCGCCGTCGGGAACTGCTTCACCGGCCAAAGTTCCTGGTTCCAGCCACCGCCGACAATCCATCGCGCGTCCGGATGAGCGGTCGCATAAGCTCGGAGACGCTGCTTCAAATCGTCGAGCGAGGAGGTCCCGACGAGGTCCAGTTGGAGTGCGGAAAAGCCGAGGCCCAGCACATGCCCATGGGCGTCGATCAGGCCGGGAAGAAGGGTGCGGCCCTCGCCGTTGATCATATGGTCGAACCTGCTCATCCGCGGCGTCGGATTGGCCATGACCTGCTTAACCCGGCCGTCGTCGCCGATCAGGAAGCTACCGAAGTGCTGGAGCTTGCCGTCAGGTCCGACCTGGATGCCATTGACGTTGCTGACCAGGGTTTCGGCGAATGCGACGGACGAAAGGAGCGCGAGAAGCGCCAGCGGCACCCTGAACATGCGCTCCGCATAGCATTGTCGGAGCCCAAGTGAACCGCTACGCCCTTCGCCGATGCTTGAACCGCCGACGATCGACGACATTCGCGCCGCGGCGGCGCGCATAGACGGAGCGGTCATCCGCACTCCCATGCTCGTCAGCCAGACGCTTTCCGACGTCGTCGGTGCGGAAGTCTGGCTGAAGTTCGAGAATCTCCAGTTCACCGCGGCCTACAAGGAGCGCGGGGCACTCAATAAATTGCTCCAATTGACGGACGAGGAGCGCGCGCGGGGAGTCATTGCGGCCTCGGCCGGCAACCACGCGCAAGCGGTCGCTTATCATGCGAAGCGCCTCGGAATCCCGGCGGTGATCGTGATGCCGGAGGGCACTCCGACCATCAAAGTCACACAGACCGAAGGGCATGGCGCACGGGTCGTGTTGCACGGAAAGATCGTCGACGACGCTTTCGCCAAGGCGCGGGAGCTGGAGGCCGAGCACGGCTACGTGTTCGTTCACGCCTTCGACGATCCGAAGGTCATCGCCGGGGCAGGGACGGTGGGTCTCGAAATGATCGAGGACGCGCCGGATCTCGACACGATCGTCGTTCCGATCGGGGGCGGCGGGCTTATGTCCGGAGTGTCCATTGCCGCCCGAGCGCTCAAGCCCGACATCGAACTGATCGGGGTGGAGGCGGAGCTCTATCCGTCGATGAAATGCGCGATCCAAAATTGCCAGATGCCGCTGGGCGGGGACACGCTCGCCGAGGGCATTGCGGTCAAGCAGCCCGGCGAACTCACGTCACGCATCCTCGCCGAATATGCCAACGACGTGGTGCTCGTTTCCGAACGCGATCTCGAGCGCGCCGTCGCGATGCTTGCCGGCATCGAGAAGACCGTGGTCGAGGGCGCGGGCGCCGCCGGGCTGGCCGCGATGCTGGCCGAGCCTGATCGCTATAAAGGCAAGAAAGTCGCGACGCTGCTCTGCGGGGGGAATATCGACACGCATTTGCTCGCCAACGTGCTGGTGCGCGATCTCGTGCGGCAGGGGCGGATCGCTCGGCTTCGAGTCGCTGCCCAGGACCGTCCTGGCGCGCTCGCGGCGATCACCGCCAAGGTCTATGAAGCGGGCGCCAACATCATCGAAGTGAATCACAGCCGGATCTTCACCCGGCTGCCGGCCAAGGACACGGTGATCGAAGTGGAGTGCGAGGCTCGCGACCCGGCCGCGATCGACGACGTCGTCAAGCGACTCGAAGCCGCCGGATTCGAGGTGGAACGGGCGAAGCTCGACTAGCGGCAGGGTGCCATTCCGGCACAGTCGAAGACATTAACCCTCTTTGTAGCCTCCAAAGTCTTTTCTTCGGCGTTTACCAGTCGCATAAAGGTGAGCGTAACCATTGGAGGCGTCGCGGGTGAGCGCACCATTCCGCTTTCCCAAGTTCTTCGTGACGAACCCGTCGCCCTGTCCGTATCTGCCGGGCAAGGTCGAGCGGAAGGTCTTCACCGAGCTTTCGGGCCGTCATGCGAGCGAATTGAATGAGGCGCTTGGCCGAATCGGCTTTCGCCGCAGCCAGTCCGTCGCCTACCGGCCGAGCTGCATCGATTGCTCCGCCTGCATTTCCGTCCGGGTCCTGGCCGCCGAGTTCGAGGCGAACGCGACGCAGCGCAAATTGCTGCGCCGCCATGCCGACCTCGAGGTTACGGCGTGCAAGCCGTGGACCACCGAAGAGCAATATGGGCTGCTCCGCAAATATCTGGCCATGCGTCATCCCGGCGGCGGGATGGCCGAAATGGACGAAAGCGATTTCGCCGACATGGTCGAGCAGACGCCGGTGCGGACTTACCTGATCGAATATCGCGAGCCTCCGAAAGACGGCGCTCCGGGCAAGCTGGTGGGCGCATGCCTCAGCGACCAGCAAAGCGACGGCCTCAGCATGATCTACAGCTTCTTCGACGTGGGGCCGGAGGTCCGGAAGGGGCTTGGGACCTTCATCATCCTCGACCATATCATCCGCGCCGCGCGCGCCGGCCTGCCCTATGTCTATCTCGGCTATTGGGTCGAGGGCAGCTCGCGAATGGCCTACAAGACCCAGTTCCGCCCGCTTGAGCGCCTGGGCCGCGACGGCTGGCGGAGGATGGACGAGGCGATCGCGGACCAACCGGTTGCCGAGCTCATCAATCTGCCCGTCCGCCGCGATCGCGGTCGCCTTTTAATGGACGCCTAGGTCTCGCTCGACCCCATTTCCGCTTCGCTCCGCGGGCCATCGTCGTTGACCGCAGCCGGCGTCGTTGCGGCAGGATCACCGACCAGCAAGCTGCGGTAGCCGCGCAGCACCGACCGGCAGGTTCTCAGCCCTTCGCTGAGATTGGAGCTGACTTCCTGCAAATCCACTTTTTGCGAGTCCTCGCGGCCTGGCACCGGCAAACCTCAAAGATGGAATGATGGACGGCAATCAAACTCATCAGACGCGCTCTGGTTTCGCAGCTTGCGCCCTCAATTGTGAAACAAGCGCGGCTTTCTTGAGCCCGCGACTTCCGGCGTTTCGCAAACTCGCGCGATCGCTTCGTCGAGCATGGCCGGAGTGAAGGGCTTGAGCAGGATTTCGACGTTAGCCGGGCGGTCGGCGATCGCGTTCGCCTCGGCATAGCCGGTGATGATGAGCGCTGGGACGTCCGGGCACAGCAGTCGCGCCTCGCGAAGGAACTCCGTGCCCGAGAGATGAGGCATGGCGTAATCGGTAATCAGGAGGTCGCTCCGGCAATCGTTGTCCTTGAGGACTTGAAGCGCTTCGGCCCCGTTCGCGGCCTGAAGTACCTCATGACCCAAGTCTTCGAGGACGGCGGCGGTGGTGCTTCGAACTTCTGGGTGGTCATCGACCAGAATGAGGCTCAGTTTTCGCATTGCCCGACGGCGTTTCGGCTCTGGTGCCTTGCGCTTGGCGGAACGCACGTTCGCGGCGCGCGGGAGCCAGAGCCGCGCGGTCGTGCCTTCACCCACCGAGCTCTCGATAAGGAACGCGCCGTTCGACTGCTTGGCGAAGCCATAGACCATGCTGAGGCCAAGGCCGCTGCCCTTCCCCACGTCCTTGGTTGTGAAAAACGGCTCCATCACCTTTCCCAGATCATCGGGTGTGATGCCGGTTCCTGTATCGGTGACGGACAGCAGGACATAATCGCCCCCCGCGATGCCGGGCAGCTCGCTGGCGGAGACTTTCCGATTTTCCGCCGAAATCGTGATCGTACCGCCTGCCGGCATTGCGTCGCGGGCGTTGATGATAAGATTGATCAGGGCGAGTTCGAGCTGAGCTTGGTCGGCGAAGACTTGCCAAACCGGTCGTTCGACTTGCCACGTAAGGTCGACCAATCCCCCCAGAGTGTGGCTGAGCAGTTCGGAGACACCCTCCTGCAGCGCCTCGAGGTCGACTGACTGAGGCTCCAGCTTCTGACGGCGCGCAAAGGCCAGCAAGCGCCTCACGAGTTCGCTGCCTTGCTCGGCCGCGCGCATCGTCATGCTGAGGATTCGCCCATGTTCGTCCTCGAGCTGAGCGCGGCGTTCCAGCAGGCCGAGGCCTCCGATCACGGCGGCCAGCAGATTGTTGAAATCGTGCGCGATGCCTCCGGTCAGCTTTCCGATCGCGTCCATCTTCTGTGCCTGGATCAGCTGGCTTTCCAGCGATCTTTGCTCCGAAATGTCCGTGATCGACCCGGCGAACTCGACCGGACGGCTATCCAAATCGCGGACCAAAACGGCTTGGTCGAGGAGGTGCTTGTACTGGCCGTCGGCGCACTTCCAGCGATATTCGATCGACAAACGCCCGGAATTCAAGCTCGCGGTGACTGCTGACGTGACTTTGTCGCGATCGTCGGGATGAAGGCGCTCGATCCAAATTCGCGGATCGCCGTGCACTTGGTCGGGGCTGAGGCCGGTCAGTGCTTCGAAATCGCCACTGATGAAATGCGGAGCCGCCTGCCCGGTGCCGATGGGCATCTGATAGAGGACCATCGGCAAGGATTGGATGATCGCCGCCTGCAGTTGCTCGGCCCGGCGCAATTCCTGTTCCGCCCGTAGGCGCTCGGCATTCGCGAGCAAATTGGCATCGAGCAACGCTTGCTCCTGGCGGGCCTTTTGCTCGATCTCCTTCGATTTCTCGAACAGCTCGACGAACACAGCGACCTTCGATCGAAGAATGATGGGATCGACCGGCTTGAACACATAATCGACCGCACCCATCGCATAGCCGCGCAGCTGGTGTTCGGTTTCCTTGTTCACCGCTGACAGGAATACGATCGGGATGCCCTTGGTCTGGTCCCGGCTGCGGATCATCCGGGCGGTTTCGTACCCGTCCATGATCGGCATGTAGACGTCGAGCAGGATGACCGCGAAATCACCCTTGAGGAGGTGACGAAGCGCCTCCTCGCCGGTCCGGGCGAGGACGATTTCTCCCAAATCCTCGAGGACATTGGCGATGGCGAGCAGATTACGCTCGTCGTCGTCGACCAGCAGCACCCTCGCGCGCTCGATGGGAGGACCGGGCACCGGCGCTTCTTCGGCCGCGACCATCGCGGGACCCGTTGCCGCGCGCTCGACCATCGACCTACTCCGCGGCCTCCAGCGGGATCCGTGAAGCTAGTCCCGTCTCACCTTCTCGGGCCCTGGCGATCCATACGCGAAGCAAGGCGAGCAACAGCTCGAGGTCGACCGGCTTGGCGATATAATCCGACGCACCGGCATCGAGGCACTTCTGTCGGTCGCCTTTCATGGCTTTGGCGGTGACCGCGATCAGCGGCAGGTCGGCAAGCTCGCGCCGCCGGCGGATCTGCTGCATGGTTTCATAACCATCCATCTCGGGCATCATGATGTCGATCAGGGCGACATCGACGCCTGGTGTTTGCTCCAAGATCAGGATCCCGTCTTTCCCCCGCTCGGCGTGGAGCACCTCCACGTCATGGCTCTCCAAAACGCTGGTGAGCGAGAAAATGTTGCGGATGTCGTCGTCGACGATGAGGACCTTCGATCCCGCAAGCTCGGGGATCGGCCTGGACACCGCCGTGGGGTCGGCTTTCCGGCGCCGCCGTGGTTTTTGCCTTGCTGCCTCGTCGCGAAGCGCGCCGAATACGCGCACGAGATCGGCCTGTTCCGCGGGCTTTTCGGTGACCCCGAAGGCGCCCATTCCCATGACGGCCCCGCGCCGGTCGATGCCGGAGATGACGTGTACGGGGATCTGCCTCGTATCTGGATCATGCTTCAGCAAATCGAGCAGGACGAACCCGTCGATGTCTGCAAGCCCGAGGTCCAGCGTGATTGCCGAAGGCTGGAGCTTGCGGGCCATGGCGAGCGTGCCCGCTCCCGCCGTCGATACGACGCCCTTGAGGTCGGCCTCATGCGCGGCATCCAGCAGGATCGCCGCGAAGGCCGGGTCATCCTCAACGATGAGGACGAACGGATCCCTGCCAAGGTCATCGCGATCGTCGCTGACCTCGAAGCCGGTGGGCAGGGCCGACGGCACCACCGCTCCGCTATTATCGTAGCGCGCGGTCGAGCCGGTGACCGCGGTCGCGGCGGGCGCCGCTTCGAGCGGCACGTAAAGCGTGAAAGTCGAACCCTCGCCCTGGACCGATCTGACCCTCAGCTCGCCGCCGATGAGACGGGCGATTTCGCGGCTGATGGAGAGGCCTAGGCCGGTCCCGCCATATTTGCGGCTGGTCGTTCCGTCGGCCTGCTGGAAGGCCTCGAA
Organism: Pseudomonadota bacterium; assembly: GCA_046733175.1. GTDB lineage: Bacteria > Pseudomonadota > Alphaproteobacteria > Sphingomonadales > Sphingomonadaceae > Sphingomicrobium. The sequence goes on along the minus strand of JBKPOO010000030.1, from coordinate 12,665 downwards.
GATCAGCTTCTGCTTCTCCTCGGGAATTCCGATGCCGGTGTCGGTGACGGTGATCTCGATCGCCTGGCTCACATTGCGCAGGACCGGGTGATCGCGGCTCCAGCCCTTGTCGACGCACCGAGCGCCCAGCGTCACTCCGCCCCTCGTCGTAAACTTGAAGGCGTTCGAGAGCAGGTTGAGCACGATTTGCTGCAGGCGCTTCTCGTCGGTGCGGATCGTCTCCGGCACCTTCGGGTCGAACTTGACCTTGAAATCGAGCCCCTTGTCGGTTGCGAGCTGGCGGAAGGTGCGCTCCATGTGGAGCTTCAAATTCTGCATCGGCATTGCGCCGACCTCGATCGTCACCGTTCCGGATTCGACCTTCGATAGGTCCAGGATGTCATTGATGAGGTTGAGCAGGTCGGATCCCGCCGAATTGATGGTCTTGGCGAACTCGACCTGTTTCTCGTTGAGATTACCCTGAGTGTTATCCGACAGCAGCTTCGACAGGATCAAAAGGGAATTGAGCGGGGTCCGAAGCTCGTGACTCATGTTGGCCAGGAATTCCGACTTGTATTTCGAGGTCAAAGCGAGCTGCTCGGCCTTTTCCTCCAGCGCCCGCCGCGCCATTTCGATTTCAAGGTTCTTCGCCTCGACCTGCTTCTTCTCATTCTCGAGCAGCTGCGCTTTCTCCTGGAGCTCATCGTTGGTCGCGTGAAGTTCTTCCTGCTTGCGCGTGAGCTCGGTCTGCCGGGCCTGGAGCTCCTGCGTCAGCAGCTGAGATTGCTCGAGCAGGCCTTCGGTGCGCATCGTCGCGGCGATCGTGTTCAGAACGATCCCGACCGATTCCATCAGCTGGTTGAGGAAGTTCTGGTGGGTCTCGTTGAATTCGCCGAATGACGCCAGCTCGATCACCGCCTTCACTTCATCCTCGAACAAGGCAGGCAGGATGTTGACGTTCGCCGGCGTCGCATTGCCGAGTCCTGAGCCGATCCGCACGAAGTCCGGCGGCACATTCTTTAGCAGGATGGGTCGCCGGTCCGCGGCAGCCTGCCCGATCAAGCCCTCGCGCAGGCTGAATTCGCGTTTCAATTCCTCGGCATTTTCGGCGCCATAGCTCGCGACGAGTTCGAGCTTGGTCTCCTCTTCCTCGCGCCGAGTGACGTAGAACACGCCATATTGCGCATCCACCAGAGGCGCGAGCTCGCTCATGATGAGGTTCGACACGGTTGCGAGGTCGCGCTCGCCCTGGAGCATTCGGGAGAATCGGGCGAGGTTGGTCTTCAGCCAATCCTGTTCCGCATTCTTGAGCGTCTGCTCCTTCAGATTGCTGATCATTTCGTTGATCGTGTCTTTGAGGGCCGCCATTTCGCCCGACGCTTCGACGGCGATGGAGCGCGTGAGGTCCCCCTTCGTCACGGCCGTGGCAACCTCGGCGATCGAGCGGACCTGGTTCGTGAGGTTCGCGGCGAGCTGGTTGACGTTGTCCGTAAGGTCGCGCCACAGGCCCGCAGCCCCGGGGACTCGCGCCTGGCCGCCGAGCTTGCCTTCGATACCGACCTCGCGCGCCATGTTCGTCACCTGGTCGCCGAAGGTCGAGAGCGTATCGATCATGAAGTTGATCGTGTCGGCAAGCGCCGCGATTTCGCCCTTCGCATCGACGGTCAGCTTGCGCTTGAGGTTCCCCTGAGCGACCGCAGTGACGACCTCGGCGATGCCGCGGACCTGGCTGGTGAGGCGCGTGGCCATGAGGTTCACGTTGTCGGTGAGGTCCTTCCAGGTTCCGCCGACGCCAGGCACCTGCGCCTGGCCGCCGAGCTTGCCCTCCGTGCCGACCTCGCGCGCAACGCGAGTCACCTCGGATGCGAAGGCGTTCAGCTGGTCGACCATCGTATTGATCGTGTTCTTGAGCGCGAGGATCTCGCCCTTCACGTCAACCGTGATCTTGCGCGAAAGATCGCCCTTCGCGACGGCGGTCGTCACGTCGGCGATATTGCGCACCTGGCCGGTGAGGTTAGCGGCCATCAGGTTGACGTTGTCGGTGAGGTCCTTCCAGGTGCCGGCGACGCCGCGCACCTGCGCCTGGCCGCCAAGCTTGCCTTCCGTACCGACTTCGCGCGCCACGCGGGTCACTTCGGACGCGAACGAGTTCAACTGATCCACCATCGTGTTGATGGTGTCCTTGAGCTCGAGAATCTCGCCGCGAACGTCGACGGTGATCTTCTTGGAAAGGTCGCCCTTGGCGACCGCGGTCGTGACTTCCGCGATGTTTCGCACCTGGCCGGTGAGGTTCGCCGCCATGAGGTTCACATTGTCCGTAAGGTCGGCCCAGGTCCCGGCGACGCCGGGCACCTTGGCCTGTCCGCCAAGCTTGCCCTCCGTACCCACCTCGCGGGCCACGCGGGTCACCTCGCTCGCAAAGCCGTTGAGCTGGTCGACCATCGTGTTGATCGTATTCTTGAGCTCGAGGATTTCGCCCTTCACGTCGACGGTGATCTTCTTGGAAAGATCGCCCTTGGCGACCGCGGTCGTGACTTCGGCGATGTTGCGCACCTGGCCGGTCAGATTGTCGGCCATGAGGTTCACGTTGTCGGTGAGGTCCTTCCAGGTGCCGGCGACGCCTTCGACGCGGGCCTGGCCGCCGAGCTTGCCCTCCGTGCCGACCTCGCGGGCGACGCGCGTCACCTCGGAGGCGAAGGCGTTCAGCTGGTCCACCATGGTGTTGATAGTGTTTTTGAGCTCGAGGATTTCGCCCTTCACTTCGACCCCGATCTTCTTCGACAAGTCCCCGCGAGCGACCGCGGTCGTGACTTCCGCGATATTGCGCACCTGGCCCGTGAGGTTCGTCGCCATCGCGTTCACGTTGTCGGTGAGATCCTTCCACGTGCCCGCCACGCCCTTCACCTTGGCCTGGCCTCCAAGCTTGCCCTCCGTTCCGACCTCGCGGGCGACGCGGGTCACCTCCGACGCGAACGAGGCCAGCTGTTCCACCATGGTGTTGACGACCTTGGCGATGCGCAGGAACTCGCCGCGAAGCGGACGCCCGTCCACTTCGACGGTCATGGATTGGGACAGGTCGCCCTTCGCGACGGCGCCGATCACCCGGGCGACGTCGGCGGTCGGCTGGACCATGTCTTCGATGAGCTCGTTCACCGAGCGAAGCGCGGTCTCCCATCCGCCGCTGGCATTTTTCACTCGCCCGCGCTGGGTGATCTTGCCTTCCTTGCCAACGGCCTTCGAGAGGCGCTCGAACTCGCTCGCCATCTCCTCGTTCAGCGACACGACCTCGTTGAAGAGGCCGGCGATCTCGCCGTCGATGCCGTCCATGTCTTCGGAAAGGCGGATGCTGAAGTCGCCGCGGCGCAGCGCGCGCAGAGCGCTGGCAAGCTGGCGGCGGTCGATAAAATCGCGCGGGGCCTGTACGTTCACTTAGGTCTCCGTCGTGGTTCCCCCCCACTCAGGTTGACCGTTTGGCAGCCCACCCCCGGCCGCCGTTGAACAGCACTTTATCAGACGATTCGGTTTACGGTTCCTAAATATTCCCAACCTGCGATTGGCAATTTGCCCGGTCGTTCGAGGACGACTCAGACCGGTTAACAACGGTCGGTATATCGAAAGTGAACGAAAGCCAAAGGCCGCTTATAACAAAAAGGCGGAGCGCCGGAGCGCCCCGCCTTCCCCCTTTTTGCTCCCCTGAGCTTTAAGCGACGGCGGCCTGCGGCTCCGTCACGGTCTCGGAACCTTCTTCGGGATCGCGCAGCACATAGCCGCGGCCCCAGACGGTCTCGATATAATTGGAGCCGCCGCAAGCCAGGCTCAGCTTCTTGCGCAGCTTGCAGATGAATACGTCGATGATCTTGAGTTCCGGCTCGTCCATTCCGCCGTAGAGATGATTGAGGAACATCTCCTTGGTCAGAGTCGTGCCCTTGCGGAGCGAAAGCAGCTCCAGCATCGCATATTCCTTGCCCGTCAGGTGCACTCGCGCGCCGTCGACCTCGACGGTCTTGGCGTCGAGATTCACGGCGAGCTTGCCCGTGCGGATGACCGATTGCGAATGGCCCTTCGAGCGCCGGACGATGGCATGGATGCGCGCCACCAGCTCGTCCCGGTGGAACGGCTTGGTGACGTAATCGTCAGCGCCGAAGCCCAAGGCGCGGACCTTCGAATCCATTTCGCCGATGCCGGACAGGATCAGGACCGGGGTCGAGACCTTCGCCGTGCGCAATTTCTTGAGCACGTCATAGCCATGCATGTCGGGAAGATTGAGGTCGAGAAGGATGATGTCGTAGTCGTAGAGCTTGCCGAGATCGAGGCCTTCTTCCCCGAGATCGGTCGTATAGACATTGAAGCCTTCGCCTCCGAGCATCAGTTCGATGCTCTTCGCGGTTGTCGGCTCGTCTTCGATCAGCAGCACGCGCATTTGCTGTTCCCCCGTTCTCGGCGTCCAAGAGCGTAAAGAGCCCTTAAGAGCCTTGAAGCTCCCATTAACCATTCGACGGATGCAGGGAAAAGGTTAATATTTCCTAACGCGCTGGATTCCTTGGCCTCGTTGCAAGGGAGTCACAAAATTGTCCACAGCAGGTCGAGATTCGCACATCCTGAACGGTTGTTTGCGTGCTGCACGAGGGCGTGGCACGGCCCCAGATATGCTCCTCTCCGACCGCATCCTTTTCATAGACGCGGAAGCGATCGTAATCGACAAGCCCGCCGGCCTTCCAGTCGATGCGCCCCGTCGCGGCGGACCGTCGATCATGTCCAGGCTGGATGAGCTTCGCGCCGGATTCAAACGATTGCCGGCACCCATGCACCGGCTCGATACCGACACCAGCGGTTGCCTGCTTTTCGCCCGGTCGCCGAAGGCGCGCGCAGCCTTCCAGCGGGCATTTGAAGCGCGCGAGGTCGAGAAATATTATCTGGCCGTTGTTGCTGGCAAGGTGACCGGCGAGGAGGGGACAATCGATATGCCGCTCGCGAAGACATCGAGCGCGCAGGCCGGCTGGCGAATGGTCGCGGATGCGAAAGGACAGAAGGCGATGACCCATTGGCGGCGCCTCGCCATGCGCGACGGCCGAAGCCTCGTCGAGTTCCGACCCGTTACGGGGCGAACTCACCAGATTCGCGCGCACGCCCGCGAGGCGTTCGGCTGCGGCATCGCCGGCGACCGCATGTACGGAGTGCCGGGCGGGCCGTTGCTCCTCCACGCATCGAGGCTCGTGGTTCCGCGGTCGGTCAAGCCGGCGATCGACGTGACCGCGCCGCTGCCCGATTATTTCGGCGAGTGGATCGATGCGGCCTGAGGACGTGGTCATTCCCGACGACGCGCTCAGCGAGACCTTCCTCGCGGCGACCGGACCCGGCGGCCAGAACGTCAACAAGGTCGCGACCGCCGTCCAGCTTCGGGCCGACGTCTTCCGGCTAGGACTGCGCCCGGACGTCTATGAGCGGCTGAAGGGGATCGCAGGCAGCCGCATGACGGGCTCGGGCGAGCTCTTGATCACCGCGCGCCGCTTCCGGACCCAGGAAGCGAACCGCGCGGACGCGCGCCGCCGTCTGGCGGAAATGATTGCGGCTGCCCATATCGTGCAGCCGAAGCGAAAGGCGACGCGGGTTCCAAGGTCCGTAAAGGCCCAACGTGTGGAGAAGAAGCGCCAGCGAAGTGCGGTGAAGCAGGCGCGTGGAAAGGTGACGTTCGACTGATGTACGATTTCAAGATCGCAGCGGCGGACAAAGCGACGCTCTACCGCGACCTCGCTTCCGCCCTCGAGGGACTCCTCATGGGTGAGAGCGATCCTATTGCGAACATGGCCAATGCCATTGCGCTGATCTGGGAAACCCTGCCTGACCTCAACTGGGCTGGCTTCTACCGCAATGTCGAGGGCGAGCTGGTGCTCGGTCCGTTCCAAGGGCGCCCAGCCTGCATCCGAATCGCGTTCGGCCAGGGCGTGTGCGGAGCAGCCGCGGCCTCACTTCAGGTTCAGCGGGTCGATGACGTGCACGCCTTTGCCGGCCACATCGCCTGCGACGCGGCCTCGAACAGCGAGATCGTCGTTCCGATTCTGCGCGACAGCAAGCTCATTGCCGTGCTCGACCTCGACAGCCCAATGCCTGCGCGCTTCACCGAAGAAGATGAGGCGGGCTGCGTCAGGCTGGCGGAGATTCTTGCGAAGGTGCTCTAGGAAAGCTGCTCCAGCCGATCGTCGCTGAGCGAGCCGGGAATGATCATCACGGGGCAGGGCAGTTTGCCGGCGTCTCCGTCCGTGAAGTGGTCGACCATTGGGCCCGGATGACCGCTTGCGGCCGCCCCGAGCACGAGAGCATGGACGTCCTCCCGCTCACCGATGAACTCGCGCACGGACTTCACCGGCTCGCCCTGGCGGACGACGATATTCGCTTCGACCCCGCTTTCGTCGAGAATCTCGCCAACCGATGCGCTGACCACACCTTCGATGCGAAGGCGTTGTTCTTCCTCGATTGCGGCCTGGACACCGCCGAATTGCACGAAATCCTGGGGTTCGACGATCCCGAGCACCTCGATCCGGCCGTTGGTCTTAGCGGCCCTGCGTGCCGCAAAGCGCAGCGCGACAGCAGCTTCGGGGCTGTCGTCGATGACGACCAGGTAGGTGCGTTTTTGATCGTCCCCCATTCGAACGCCAAGGCTGCGTTGAATTCAGATTAAATGCAAGCGGAGGACTAGGGTATTCGGCGTCCCCTTGACCCGGACCGCCGCATTGGCTTTGAGCCGGCGAGCTTATTTGACGGACATGACCTGATGCCGATCGAACTCAAGATGCCTGCTCTTTCCCCGACGATGGAGGAAGGCACGCTCGCCAAATGGCTGGTGAAGGAGGGGGACAAGGTCGCGTCCGGCGACATCCTCGCGGAGATCGAAACCGACAAGGCGACCATGGAGTTCGAAGCGGTCGACGAGGGCACGGTGGCAAAAATCCTCGTCCCGGAAGGCAGCGAAGGGGTGAAGGTCGGCGCCCCGATCGCGATTCTGGCGGGTGAGGGCGAAGATGCGGAGGCCGCCGGCGCGGCGCCGAAGGCCGATACGGCTGCCGCCGCGCCGCCGAAGGCCACGCCGGAGCCGAAGGCTGACGCGACTCCGAAGAGCGCTCCGCCGCCGCAAGCGCCGGTCGAGACCCCCGCTGCTCCGCCGCAACCGGCTGCCGTGCCGCGTGCCGAAGGCGAAAGGGTGAAAGCGTCCCCGCTCGCGCGCCGGCTGGCCCAGGCGCAGAACATCGACCTGTCGACGCTCCAGGGCAGCGGTCCCGGCGGGCGGATCGTCCGCGCGGATATCGACGCAGCTGTCGGGAAGGCGCCCGGGGCTCCGCCAGCAGTTCAAGCTGCCGCAGCAACTGTGCCGGCGGGACATCTTGTCATGCCGGGGCCGATGGAACAGGCGATCCCGCACGAACAGGTCAAACTTTCGAACATCCGCAAGACGATTGCTCGCCGCCTGACGGAGGCGAAGCAGCAGGTCCCGCACATCTATCTGACGGTCGACATCCAGCTCGACGCTCTGCTGAAACTGCGCGGTGAGCTCAATGCGGGGCTCGAAAGCCGCGGCATAAAGCTCTCGGTGAACGACTTGCTTATCAAGGCGCTTGCCCAGGCCCTGATGGAAGTGCCCGAATGCAACGTCGCATTCGCTGGGGATACCATGTTGAAATACAGCCGCGCGGACATTTCCGTAGCGGTATCCATCCCGGCGGGCCTGATCACTCCGATCGTCGTGGGCGCGGACGGCAAGAGCGTGTCGGCCATCTCGACCGAGATGAAAGAGCTTGCTGGCCTCGCGCGCGACGGCAAGCTCCAGCCCCAGCAGTACCAGGGCGGTACCGCGAGCTTGTCGAACATGGGTATGTACGGAATCAAGCAGTTCGAAGCGGTCATCAACCCACCGCAAGGCATGATCATGGCGATCGGCGCGGGCGAGAAACGGCCGTACGTGATCAATGACTCGCTTCAGATCGCGACGGTCATGAGCGCGACCGGAAGCTTCGACCACCGCGCTATCGACGGCGCCGACGGAGCCAGACTGATGCAGGCCTTCAAGCGGCTTGTGGAGAAGCCGCTGGGGATGCTGGCATGAAGTGGCTCACGGCTTTGATACTCGGCGCGATCCTCGGGACCGTGCTTCCAACGGCGCTCGATGCAAGGTCGGGTGTCTGGATGGATAATTTTACAAGCTGGGGAACCATTCATCCGCACGCGGGCTCCCCCGGCCTTTTATTCTCGGTCCCCTTATTCCTGGGTTCAGCGCTAGCTCTTCGGCTCGTGTTCAACTGGCACACGCGCTGACCCCGTGCGATCGCCTGACCGCATTCCCGCGATCCGGGTCACCGCAATGCCGGCCGACACCAACCCGTACGGCGGGGTGTTCGGCGGCTGGCTGATGGGGCAGATGGGGCTGGCCTGCGGTTCGTTCGCTTCGCGGCGGACGAAGGGCAAGGCGATCCTGGTCGCGGCGGACGCGATCAAATTCCCCGGCGCGATGGCGGTCGGCGATGAGCTCAGCATCTACGTCGATTTGATGAAGCAAGGCCGAACCTCGCTGCGCCTCAAGGCCGAAGCCATCGCGCGCCAGCGCGACGGCGACACGGAAACGATCGTCGCGGAGGGCGAGTTCACCTTCGTCGCGCTCGACGACAAGAACCAGCCGCGGGCGATTGGCAATGAGTGAGTCCCTCTCCCCTTCAGCGGGAGAGGGTCGACTCGCGCGGAGCGCGAGCGGGGAGAGGGGGCGACGGGACGTCCTGCGCGGTCGCGCCAAGAAAATGCGCAGCAAGCCAACGCCCGCGGAGCACCGGATGTGGCAGATTCTGCGCGCGGAGCGTTTCGCCGGCTATAAGTTCAGGCGTCAGTTGCCAATCGACGGTTATATTGTGGATTTTGCGTGCCTTAGACATCGCCTTATCGTTGAAGCGGACGGAGGCCAGCACGCTGAGAGACCTAGGGATACTGTCCGCGATATTTATCTTGAAGCCCAAGGCTTCCGAGTGCTGCGATTCTGGAACGACGACATTTTCAATAACGAAGAGGGTGTACTCACGAGCATTTTGAATGCTCTGCAGACCCCTCTCCCCAACCCCTCTCCCGCTGAAGGGGAGAGGGGCTGATCGGAGCAACCAATGGCTGACCAATACGACGTGATCGTCCTCGGCTCGGGGCCCGGCGGCTATGTCGCGGCGATCCGAGCGGCGCAGCTGGGGCTCAAGACGGCGATCGTCGAGCGCGAGAACCTCGGCGGGATCTGTCTCAACTGGGGCTGTATCCCGACCAAGGCGTTGCTTCGCTCGGCCGAGATCTTCCACTACATCAGCCATGCCGACGCCTACGGCCTCAGCGCCGGCAAGCCGGGCTTCGATCTCGCGAAGGTCGTCGCGCGAAGCCGGGCTGTCGCCAAGCAGCTCAACCAGGGCGTCGCGCACCTGATGAAGAAGAACAAGATCACCGTCGTGATGGGCGAGGGCAAGCTCACCGGCAAAGGCAAGCTCAATGTCGCCGGCGCGGACGGTAAGACGACTGAGCTTGCGGCGAGGCACATCATCGTCGCGACGGGCGCAAGGGCGCGCGACCTCCCGTTCGCCCAAACTGACGGGAAGAAGATCTGGACCTACCGCCATGCGATGACTCCGCCGGAAATGCCGACCGAGTTGCTCGTCATCGGTTCAGGCGCGATCGGCATCGAATTCGCGAGCTTTTACGCCGATCTCGGCGCCAAGGTGACCGTGGTCGAAATGCTCGACCGCGTCGTTCCTGTCGAAGATTCGGAGGTTAGCGCGCAACTCGCCAAAAGCCTCCAGAAACAGGGCCTGACGATCCACACCGCGGCGAGCGTCGAGAGCCTCAAAGCCGACGCGAAGGGCGTGGCGGCGAAGATCAAGACGTCGGACAGCACGTCGGCCGAACATCGCTTCAGCCACGCGATCGTCGCGGTCGGAATCGTCCCCAACACCGAGAATATCGGGCTCGAGGCGCTGGGCGTGAAAACGACCAAGGGCCATATCGATACGGACGAGATGTGCCGCACCAACGTTTCCGGCATCTGGGCGATCGGCGACGTCACCGCGCCGCCGTGGCTGGCGCACAAGGCCAGCCACGAAGGCGTAACCGCGGCCGAGGCGATTGCCAAAGAACTCGGCAACAAGGATGCGCACCCGCACGCGACAGACCCCAAGAATATTCCGGGCTGCACCTATTGCCGTCCGCAAGTGGCCTCCGTCGGCCTCACCGAGGCGGCCGCCAAGGAGAAAGGCTATGAGGTGAAGGTCGGCAAGTTCCCGGCGATCGGCAACGGCAAGGCCATCGCCCTTGGCGAAGTCGACGGTTTCGTGAAGACGATTTTCGATGCCAAGACCGGGGAATTATTGGGCGCGCACATGATCGGCGCGGAGGTCACCGAGCTGATCCAGGGCTATACGGTCGGCAAGACCGCCGAGCTGGTCGAAACGGACTTCATCCAGACCGTCTTCCCACATCCGACCTTGAGCGAGATGATGCACGAAAGCGTGCTCGCCGCGTTCGGCCGAGTGATCCACATTTGAGCGCAGTCGCCCACAACAACCGCACGTTGCTGATCGCCTTCGCGGCGAACCTCGGAATCGCGGCCTCCAAGTTCGTCGCCGCGGCGATCACCGGCTCCTCGGCGATGCTGACCGAGGGCGTTCACAGCGTGGTCGATTCGACTAACCAGCTGCTTTTGATGTGGGGTCGGCGGCAGTCGCGCAAGCCGCCCGACAAATATCATCCGTTCGGGTACGGCCGGGAGCTCTACTTCTGGAGTTTCGTCGTCGCCGTCCTCGTCTTCGCCCTCGGCGCCGGGGTGTCGATCTACGAGGGCATCATCCATATCCTCCATCCCGAGGAAGCCGTATCGCCGCTTATCGCTTATGGAGTGCTGCTTGTGGCCTTCCTGCTCGAAGGCTGGTCGACGCTCGAGGCGTTCCGCGAATTCAAGGCGGCCAAGGGCGCGCTCGGGTGGTGGGAAGCGATCACCCGATCGAAAGATCCGCCGTCGTTCATCGTCCTGCTCGAAAACGGTGCGGCGATGGCAGGCATCATTGCCGCCGCCGTCGGCGTGTTCCTGTCCCAAATGACGAACAATCCGTTCTTCGACGGCGCGGCTTCCGTCGTCATCGGAGTCATCCTCGGCTTCACCGCGCTTCTGCTTGCGCGCGAATCCAAGGACCTGCTCATCGGCGAAGCCGCCGATCCCGAACTCGTGGACGGCCTTCGTGAACTGGCCTGCGGCAAGCCCGGCGTAGTCGGCGTCGGCCATGTCCTTACCGTCCATTCCGCACCCGACCAGATTACGGTGATGATCAACGTAGATTTCCGCGACGACATGCTGGCCGGCGATGTCGAGCGCATCGTCGACGAAACCGAGCGCGACGCCCGCCACCGCTGGCCGCAGGTCCGGCGATTGTTCGTTCGGCCGATGCACGGCGCGGCAGGTGAGCGTAAGCGTCCGGCGACGGCGTAAGAACGAAGGCGGATTCCGCGCCTTCCGCGGGTCCTACCGATTAATGAAATGGCGTGCGGATACGACCAAGAGAAATTGAACCGGAAGGACTAACGGCCGGATAGGGATGGTCGTTGACCCTTAGGCAGGGCCCTGCGCCTTAGTTTTCCGCGCAAAGGGGAGCGCCGATGAGCAGCCTTCACCAGTCGCGCGTGCGGATCTTGTTCGACGCCGCTTGCGCGTTCGGAGTCTCCGGGTCCTGCGCGTGGGCGTGGACCCAAACCTACGCCTTGGCGATGCTGCCGATCGCGGGGATTGCGGCATCATATGGCCTCGTCCGGCTCTTCGACCTGGCTGGCCGGAATCGCGTTCCGCGCGAGGCCTTCGAACCCGCGTCGGACGTCACGCCCGACCTGCCGGTGACGATCCCCGCGACCGAGCCCGCAGTGGTCGCAGAGCCGCAGCCCGCCGTTCATGAGGCAATGGCTGAAGCGGCAGTTGAAGCGAAGCCGAAGCCAAACCGCAAACCCGCTCGAGCGAAGAGTGGACGACGCAAGCAAGAATCGCGACCCGAGACCGCTGAAGTGGTGGCAGAGCCCGACCTCGAGGTCACGGCGCCCTCCCATGAACCAGTTGCGCTGCCCGCCGATGTGCCGGCGGAATCGCAGAGGGCCGATCCGGTTGAGGAACAGGAATACGCGCCTGTGACTCCATTGTTCGAGGCTGAGCCGTTCGTGCGACAGCAACGCACGGCCTTTGGCCGTCGCAAGTTCGGCTAGGCCGCGGCTTAACTTCGCGCACTTGCCAATGCGGGCCTGACACTCCACGCTTCGTGCATGGCGCAGATGCACGACGTTTCGGACCCGCGAAACGCATCGATCCTGATCAACGTCAACGGCGAGCTGAAGTCGCGGGCCGAGGCCGTCGTTTCAATCTTCGACAGCGGATTCATGCTTGGCGACGGCGTATGGGAGGGCTTGCGGGTCCATAAGGGCAAGTTCGCCTTCCTCGACCGCCATCTCGACCGCTTGTTCGAAGGTGCGAAAGCGATCGCGATGGATCTCGGCCTGTCGCGCGATGAGCTTGCGAAGCGGCTTTACGACACGCTCGAAGCCAACACGATGGACGAAGGGGTCCACGTCCGGCTGATGGTGACCCGCGGCGTCCGTTCGACGCCCTACCAGGACCCGCGCGTCGTGGTCGGCGGCCCCACCATCGT
>JBKPOO010000029.1:0-24666 GCA_046733175.1 Pseudomonadota bacterium | reverse complement strand
TTAATGGCATGTCCTGCCGTGCGCAGCTCATGGATGAGCTCTCCGACCCGAGTAAAGGCACGCTCCAGCGGCGTGAGGCTGGTCAGCTGGCTGCCGATGTGGACGGCCACGCCTTGCACGGCCAGGCCAGGCAAAGCGGCGGCCCGCTCATAAGCCTCCATGGCTTCGCCGATCGCGATCCCGAATTTGCTTTCCGCAGCCCCGGTGCTGATCTTGGCGTGACCGCCTGCCGCCACATCCGGATTCACCCGGAATCCGACCGGCGCAGCGCGGCCCGTTGCGGTTGCCACTGCGGACAACATTTCCGCCTCGGCAAAAGATTCCACGTTGAACAGATAAAGCCCGCCCTCGAGGGCCAGGCGCATTTCATTCTCCGTCTTGCCGACTCCAGAGAAGACGATCTTTTCGCCGGGAATGCCGGCGGCGATCGCCCTGCGGTATTCGCCACCCGACACGACATCGGCGCCGAGCCCGGCCTTCGCGAGCGTCTTGACCACGGCAGCATTGGGATTGGCCTTGATGGCATAAGCAATGAGCGGATCCGGCAGAGGATTAAGCGCCGCGCGCAACCTCATCGCGTGCCGGACCATTGTTGCCGTCGAATAGACGTAGACTGGCGTCCCGACCTCGGCGGCGATGCCGGCTAAGGCCACGTCCTCACAGTAAAGCTCGCCCTGGCGCAGTTGGAAATCATCCACGCATCCCCAACGCACAGCTCCCTTCCCCTTTGCAAGCCTTAGGGCCATGGAAGGGCGCGCATGACGGAAACAAGCATCCTCCCTGAAGAAGTCGAGCAATTCAGCAGGCTCGCCGCCGACTGGTGGGACCCGGAGGGCTCGTCGGCGATGCTTCACAAGCTGAATCCGGTCCGTCTGAAATATATCCGCGACCAGATCGACCAGCATTGGGCCCTCGACGAGCACAGCCGCACTCCGCTCGGCGGGAAGGCGGCGCTCGATGTCGGCTGCGGCGCGGGCCTTCTTGCCGAGCCTCTCGCGCGGCTCGGAGCGCAGGTGACCGGCATCGACGCGTCATTCGACGTCATCGCCGTGGCCCAGGAACACTCGCAAAGGATGGGACTCGCGATCGATTATCGCGCCGGCGACGTCCAGGAGCTGAAAGGCCAGTTCGATCTCATCACCTGCATGGAGGTGATCGAACATGTCGCCGACGCGGCCGCCTTCGTGAAGGCCGTGGCGCGGCGGCTTGCTCCGGGTGGGCTGCTCGTCATGTCGACCCCGAACGCCACGGGCTGGTCGAAGCTGATGATGATCACCATCGGCGAGGGGTTCGGGCGGATTCCCAAGGGAACGCACGATTTCGACAAGTTCGTTGGGCCCGATCGAATGAAGGTGCTGCTCGCGGACGCCGGCCTCAAATGCATCGATGTCGAAGGCATCGCCTGGTCGCCATCGCGCGGCCTTCATCTCAGCGACGACATCCGGCTCAACTACCTCATTAGCGCGGTCCGCGTTTGACGGTGAAGCGTGCGTTTCTGTAGACGAACCGAATGGGCCGCAGAGGCACTCCTCACGAAATGCTCAGAAGTGGCTCATGACGCTCATGCGCTCTTTCGGCAGCACGGCTGAACCATAAACGGGGAGATCAAGCACGTGCGTAAGATCGACAGTAACCGAACACCGGGATTCAAGCTCTTTCTTGCCATCGTCGTCGGCTTCGTCCTCACCGTGCCGTTGGTCTCGGTCTATTTGCTTGCCTACGATCGAGAGTCGCAGTCTCGCGAAGCATCGCGGTCGATCACCGCCGGCTGGGGCGGGCCGCAAACGATGACCGGACCGGTCCTCGTCATCCCCTACAAAACGACCACGACCGAAACGACGCTGCAGAATGGGCAGAGTGTGACTCGCACCAACGAAGTCACTCGCGAGCTGACGCTTGCTCCGGAGATCGTCGACCTTTCGACCGACATGAAACCGGAGGTCCGCAAGCGTTCGATCTACGAGGCCGTGGTTTACGACAGCCGTGTTTCCGGCAAGGCCCGGTTCGCTTTCCCGCCGGATCTTAACCGTACCGGCGTCCAGCCTTCGCAGATGGACCTCAGCCGGGCCGAGCTCCGCTTTGGGCTCAGCGATGCGCGGGGGCTCGGCGCCAATCCGCACGTCTCGATCGGCGGACAGGCGCTTCGCCTGCAGCCGGGTGGCGGAAGCAGTGGCGGAGGCCGCGGCTTCTTCGCCTGGGTCGACGCGACGAGCCTTACCGCCCAGCCGATACTGGTCGACTTTGCTTATGGCTTCCGCGGAAATGCTTCGCTCAGCCTGGCGCCAAATGCCGGCGACACGCACTGGGCCGTCAAATCGTCCTGGCCGCACCCGAGCTTCGTGGGCGGCTTCCTGCCCGGGACGCGCACCGTCACCGACAAGGGCTTTGACGCGAATTACCGCGTGGGCAATCTGGCGCTCGGCCGCTCGCTCGTCAGCACCGGCGATATCGGGGCGGCGCCAGCCGCGCCGATCGTCGACCGAAGCAATTATGCGCAAGTCTCCTCGGCCGGCGACGATACGCAGGTCGCTCAAATCGACCTGATCCAGGTCGTCGACCTCTATTCGCAGGTCAACCGCGCGATCAAATACGGCTTCCTGTTCATCGGCTTCACCTTCCTCGCCTTGCTGATGTTCGACGTCATCGCCGGGGTTCGGGTGTCTCCGGTCGAATATCTCCTTATGGGCGCGGCCCTGGTGCTGTTCTTCGTGTTGCTCCTCGCCTTCGCCGAAGTGATCGGGTTCACTCCGGCCTACATCGTGGCATCCGGCGCGATCGCCGGCCTGAACACGACATATTCGGCCGCGGTTCTGAGAAGCTGGCGCCGGGCGGCGTTCATCGGCGCGTTGCTGATCGGGCTTTACGCCGTGCTCTACATCCTCCTCAGCCTCGAGGCTTTCTCGCTGCTGATCGGATCGCTGCTGCTCTTCGCGGCGCTCGCCGGGGTGATGTACGCGACCCGCCGCATCGACTGGGGCGCCAGGCGGGAAACGGACGAGGCGCCGGCACAGGCGTGACGCTGTAATAGATTGCCGCTAGGCGGGGCTGCATATGACCGATGCAGTCCCGCCGAAGCGCATTTTTCCGACCTCGAAAGTCGACGCACAGGCCGCAAGCCACGTACCCTCGACCCCGCAGACGGAGAGCGCCGCTTACAAGCTCGCCTTCCAGGACGGCGAGTTCCTGCTGCGCGAGGATCTCCGGCCTGTCCGCTTCCAGCTGGAGCTGTTGAAGCCTGAACTTCTGCTCAACGAAGCGAATATCGGCTCGACCTTCGTCTTTTATGGCTCAGCGCGGATCCCGTCGCCCGACATGGCCGATGCGCTCGTCGCCGCCGCGACGAACGACCAGCAGAAGGCGATTGCGGAGCGCCTGAAGGCCAAGTCGCGCTATTACGAAGTCGCCCACGACCTGGCGAGGCTCGCCAGTCGCTGTGCCTGCGACGAGGAAGGCAAGAAGCATTTCGTCGTCTGCTCGGGCGGCGGGCCCTCGATCATGGAAGCGGCCAACCGCGGCGCATCCGAAGAGGGGCGAGAGTCGATTGGCCTCAACATCGTGCTTCCGCATGAGCAGCTGCCGAACCGCTACGTCACTCCGGACCTGAGCTTCCAATTCCACTATTTCGCGCTGAGGAAGATGCATTTCCTGCTGCGCGCGCGGGCCGTTGCCGTCTTCCCAGGCGGCTACGGCACTTTCGACGAATTCTTTGAGCTTCTGACGCTCGTTCAGACGGGCAAGGTGCGCCCGCTGCCGATCCTTCTGTTCGGGCGCGACTTCTGGAATCGGATGGTCAATTTCGAAGGGCTTGCTGAAGAAGGCGTGATCGCGCCGCATGACCTCGATCTCTTCCACTGGTGCGAGGATGCCGAGGAAGCCTGGGATTTCGTGCAGCACTTCTACGAGCAGCATCCCGAGCCGCAGCGCGTCCAAAACGCGCCCCCCGAGTGATCCGCATCTTTCGGGGCAGGCTCCTTACGGCTTCTTGATCCCGCCCGTCGGAGCGGCATCGCCTCCCACGTTCTTCGGGTTCTTTCCCGCCTGCTGCTCGCTTAGAACCGGCTCTTTGCCGGCGACCTGAGCGCCGTTCCCGGGACCGCTGCCGGGCGTCTGGTCCGATGCTTTCTGACCGGTGTCCGCGGTCGCCGCGGGAGCAGCCGGAAGCGGCTGCGGGCTGTCGCTCTGCTTGTTGAGGAACGCCATCACGTTCGCGCGGTCCTGCGGATTGCTGATTCCGGCGAACGTCATTTTCGTGCCCGGAGCGAAGGCCTTCGGGCTGGTCAGCCAGGTGCTGAGGCTATGCCAGTCCCAGTTTCCGCCTTTGCCCGAAAGCGCGGGCGAGAAGGCAAAGCCCTTGCCCTGACCGATCGGCTCTCCGAGCACGCCCCAGAGGTTGGGGCCAAGCTGGTTCGGCCCCCCCTTGTCGGCATTGTGGCACGCGCCGCATTTCTTGAAGACGTCGGCTCCCTTCGCCGGGTCCGCCTTGGCGAGATAGGCTTCGATCGGTTGCTCGGCGGCGGCTCCGCCTTCGCCTGCCGCAGCCTCGACTCCCTCGATCGGATAAGCCATTTTCTCGGGGCGCTCGCTGTGGAACGTCTCGCTCGCGACGATCGAGGTACCGAGTGCCACAATGCCCGCGAACAGCACCCAGCCGGCGATGGTGTTGAAGCGATCGTCCATGATTTTCCCGTTTTGGAAGGGGCCCGGAGGAATGGAATTGCCGCGCCTCTTAAGGGCGAGTTTGAACGGGTTCAAGCCGCCGAACGAACGGCCTCCCTCGCCCGCAGCGCGACCTCCGCGGCGCGGCGGTACAAGGTCGGCAGCCCCGCGTCGGCAAGACATTCGATCGGATGCCACCATCCCTCGCCGATCGGTTCGGATCGCCGCTCCACGGCAAGTTCGAGCCGGAAGTGGGTGAAGACATGGCTCACGATCCCGAGCGATCGTTGCGCGGGCAAGGCGCTGCTTTCGGTCCATTCGCTGCCCGGCAATGCGGCCATTCCGCCGAGCAACCCTTTCGCGGGCCTCCGCGCCAGCCAGACATGGCCGTCCCGTTCGATCCAGTAAGCGAGGCCGTGCCGAAGCGGACGAATGCGTTTGCTCTTGGGCGCCGGAAACCGCTCGGCATTCCCCGAGGGATGAGCAGCGCAGTCCTGAGCGAGCGGGCATTTCCCGCATAGCGGCAACTTGGGCCGGCAAATGGTGGCGCCGAGGTCCATCATCGCCTGCGTGAAATCGCCGGGCCGATCGTCCGGAACGATGGCCAGCGTCAGCCGCTGGATCTCTGACCTGCTGGGGTGCTCCAGCCCATGCACACGACAAATAACTCGGGCGACATTGGTGTCGACGGCGGCCACTCGTTCGCCAAACGCGATCGCGGCGATCGCAGCCGCTGTATATTCGCCTATGCCCGGCAGTTGGCGAAGCTCGGCGGAGGTCGTTGGGAAGCTCCCGCGGCGGGCGACTTCGCGGGCGCAGGCAATGAGGTTCCGGGCCCGGGCATAATAGCCGAGGCCGGCCCATTCCGAGAGAATTTCCTCGTCTTTGGCAGCAGCGAGCGCGTGAATCGTGGGCCACCGCGCGACGAACCGCTCGAAGCGCGGGATCACCGCGGCGACCGTCGTCTGCTGGAGCATCACTTCGCTCAGCCATACGCGATATGGACCAGTCGGTTCGCGGCCGGGTGACGCTCGCCACGGAAGCCTCCGGAAGTTATCCACATAATGTTGCATCAGGCGCGCTGCGGCGTTGGCGGTCACTGGAACGCTATGGCATGCTCGGCCACGATGTCGAAGCGAAAGAGCATGGGTGACGAGCCTCCGCGCAGCTGCCGGCCGAGGGCCGCCGGAGATCTGCTCGCCGAGGTTGGAGGGCAGTCGTTCCGGCGGTTCGGCTTCGTCCAGACTTCGATCGTGAGCCGTTGGAACGAGATCGTCGGTGAGCGCTACGCGAAGGTCTCGTCGCCGGAATCGATCCGCTTCCCAACGGGCCGCAGGAACGCGGGTGCACTGACCCTTCTCGTCGAGGGGGCTCATGCTCCGCTGATTCAGCATCTCGCCCCGATCATCATCGAACGGGTCAATCGCTTTTTCGGCTATCAGGCGGTCAACCGCGTCATTTTCAAGCAGGGTAGGCCTGCCGCCCCGGCGCCTAAGCTGAAGCGGCCGGAACTTCGGCCTGTGCCGAAGGAACTTGGCGAGGGGATTCGCGAAATTGCCGATCCCGAGCTTCGCGCCTGTCTGGAGTCGCTTGCCTCGCAAATTGGCGCTAGTAGCGGGCCGCCGTCATTCGGCAGTGCCGAGGACGCACCTCTTCCCGAGATCATTCGGAGCAAATGAACAGATGAAGGCTGCTTATCTGATCTGCGCGATGGCCGCTCTGGTGCCGCTGGCCGGTTGCAACAAAGGCAAGGAATCCACGGCCAAGGACACGTCCGCCGCCGCATACAAGCCCGTGCCTCCGCCCGCGGACGGCGATTGGAGTCAGATCGTGACGCCGACCCCGGCGGGTGGCTTCATGATGGGCAATCCGGTCGCGAAGGTGCACCTGATCGAATATGGCGCGCTCACGTGTCCGCACTGCCGCGCGTTCGACGAAAGCGGCGTCGGTCCGCTCATCGATACGTATGTGAAGACCGGGAAGGTCAGCTACGAATTCCGCAACTATCTGCTGAGCGCAATGGACCTCGCTCCGTCGCTGATCGCGCGCTGCAACGGCGCCAAGAGCTTCTTCGCCCTCACTCGCGCTCTCTACAAGGATCAGGCCGACTGGGTCGGGAAGGTCCAGGCCGTCCCGAAGGACCAGCTGGAAGGGCTGCAGAGCCTCCCGACCGAACAGGTTCCCCCGACCGTAGCCAAGTTCGCCGGACTGCCCGAATGGGCAGCGATGCGCGGTGTGCCAGAGGCGAAGAGCGCGCAATGCCTGACGAACAAAGCGGAGGTCGACCGCCTGGTGCAGATGACGCAGGACGCTACCGACCAATATCCCGACTTCCCGGGCACTCCGACCTTCATCATCAACGGCAAGATGGTCGAGCTCGGCCGGGTTACCGAGGCCGAGGTGTGGCCGGCGCTCGAAGGCAAGTTGAAAGAGGCGTTGTGAGGACCACGGCGTTCGCTTTGGCTCTTCTATCCGGTTTCGCGATTCTGGCGCCGGCTTCCGCCGCTGCGCCGAAACATGCTGCGCCGCCCCGACAGTCCGTGGACTGGGCCCGGACAGTGGTTGCGACATCTGACGGCGGCTTCCGGATGGGCAATCCGAAGGCCAAGCTGAAGCTGGTTGAATATGGCTCGCTTGCCTGTCCGCATTGTCGGCACTTCGAGCAGACGGGATACACGCCCCTGGTTCAGAAATACGTCCGCACGGGGCGGGTGAGCTACGAGTTCCGGAACCTGCTCCTGAACGGGCCTGACCTTGCGGTTAGCCTGCTTGCGCATTGTGCCGGGCCCGCGGGATTCTTCCCGATGTCGCAAGTGGTCTACGCCACGCAGCCGCAGTGGTTTCGGAAGGTCAGCGCGCTCACTGACGCGCAAAAGGCCGAGATGGAGAAATTGTCGGACGAGCAGCGTATCGCCCGTATCGGGCAAATCGCGGGCTTTCCCCAGATCGCAGCGCGTTTCGGGGTGACGGCGTCCCGCGCGCGCCAGTGCCTCGCCGATCCGAAGGGGTTCGAAAAGCTGATCGGGATGACGAAGGCGGCAGAGGACGCGGGCATCACGCACACTCCGACCTTCCTGATCAACGGCAAGGTCACCGATGCGGCGACCTGGGAGCAATTGGAGCCGGAGCTCAAGGCGGCGGGCGGCTAAGCCCGGCTCAAAGGGGAGGGTGGATCAAGTTGCGGATCAGACGGCTCAAGCTCAGCGGATTCAAGAGCTTCATCGAGCCGACCGAATTACGCGTCGAGCAGGGCCTGACCGGGATCGTCGGGCCCAATGGGTGCGGCAAGTCCAACCTTCTCGAAGCGATCAGATGGGTGATGGGAGAGGGCAGCCCAAAGTCGCTCCGCGGCGGCGGGATGGACGACGTCATCTTCGCCGGTACCGCAACTCGGCCGCAGCGCGATTTTGCCGAAGTTTCGATCCTCCTGGACCGTGCGGCTGACGAAGGGGAGCCGAGCCAGCGCGAGAGCGAGGTCACCCGTCGGATCGAGCGCGGCACGGGCTCCGCCTATCGGATCGACGGCCGCGATGTCCGCCAGAAGGACGTGTCGCTGCTGTTCGCCGACGCCGCCACGGGGGCGCATTCGCCCGCGCTCGTGAGCCAGGGGAAAGTCGGGTCGATCATTTCCGCCAAGCCGGTCGAGCGGCGCCAGCTGCTCGAGGAAGCCGCCGGGATCTCCGGCCTGCACGCGCGCCGAAAGGATGCCGAGCAAAAACTCCGCGCAACCGAGGCCAACCTCACTCGGCTGAGCGAGATCCTCTCGGACCAGGAGCAGCGAGCGGCACAGTTACGCCGTCAGGCGCGGGCCGCGGAGCGCTATCGGAAGCTCACCGATCAGATCCGGCTGGTCGAGGCTCGGCTGCTCCACGCTCGATGGGTGGAAGCCGAACAAGCGGCGGAAGCCGCCACGGCCGAAGCGAAGGCGGCGGCCGAAGAGGTCGAGCGCATCGGCCAAGCGATCGCCGAAGCCCAGGCTGCGCATGACCGCGCGAATGAGGCACTGACGGCAAAGCGGGCGGCGCTTACGGAGCTGCGGGAGCAAGGCCATGCGCTCGCCCATGAGCTGGCGACGGCCCGGGCCCGCCGCGACACGGTTGCGAGGCGCCTCGCCGAGCTCGAGCGGCTGGACGTGTCGCTCAAGGGCGACATTGTCCGCGAGGAGGCTCTGAAGGGGGATGCCGCCCGGGCGATCGCCCAGCTGGAAGAAGAGCGGACGGCAATCAGCCGGCGGCTGGAGGATGCGGAAGCCCATTCCGCTCGGACCGCCGCCGAACTCAACAAGTCGGAAGCGAGCTCGCGCGAAGCCGAAACGGCGCTTGCCGAACTGCTGGCTCGGCAGGCTGCGATGCGCGCCGAGCGCCGCGTTGCGGAGGCCGCGCTCGAGGCTGCGCGCTCGCACTCGGCGCGTACCGAAGAGGAGCGGCGTCGTCTTAACCAGCAGCTCGAAGCACTCGGCGACGGAAGCGACCAGCTGCGGGCCCGCGAAGAGGCGGAGCTGAAGGCGGCTGCCGCCTCGAAGGCGCTGGCCGACGCCGAGGCCACCCGGGTCGACGCCGAGCAAGGCCGCGCCGATGCGGCGGAGGAACGCGACGCCGCCGAAAGCGCCCTCGCATCGGCGCGTGCGACATTGTCCGCCGCCAAATCCGAGCATGACGCCCTCGGCCGAGCGCTCGACCATGGGGGCGGAGCGGCCATCGCCAATTTGAGGGCGCAGCCGGGCTATGAGCGAGCGCTCGCGGCGGCGCTTGGGGAGGATGCCGATGCGGCGATCGGCGGCGATTCGCCGCGGCGATGGGTGGGGAGCCCGCCGTCGGATGACGATCCCGCGCTTCCCGCAGGCACCGAATGTCTCGCCGACCGAGTGACGGCTCCGTCCCAGCTCGCGCGGCGCCTGAAGCAGGTCGCCGTCGCCGATAAAGACGAGGATCAGCCGCTCGCGGCCGGTCAGCGGCTCGTCACTCGCGACGGCAGGCTCCGCCGGTGGGATGGTTTTGTTGCCGTTGGCGCCGGCGCCGCGGCCGCCGAGCGATTGCTTCGAACCAACCGCCTCGCGGAGTTGGCGGACCAGCTGCCGGCGCTGGAAGAAGCAGTGACGACGGCGCTTGCCCGCAGGGATGAGGCCCTGTCGGCGATGGAACGCCTGCGCGCCACCGCCGAGAACGCTCGTCACGCGGCGCTCGCCGCGGAACGCGATGCGCGCGAGGCGACCCGAGGGATCGACGCCGCAGTGGCCGCGCTGGAGCGAATCGAGGCGCAGCGCTCCGGAATTACGCAGCGCCAGGCGGATCTCGAGCCGGTGCTCGAGGCTTCCCACCAGGCCGTAACCGCCGCCGAGCATTCGCTCGGGGCTTTGCCCGATCCGGCGGCGCTCGAGCAGGAATTGGGACAGGCGCGGTCGAGCGCGGCCGCCGCAGCGTCCGACGTCGCGGACAAGCGCGCCGAGGCCGCGACCAAGGCCCGGGAAACCGCCGCCGACCGCGAGCGCCACAGCGGCGCCGGGCGCGAACAGGCTGCGTGGCGCAAGCGTCAAGCCGATGCGGAGCAGCGCCTCGCGCAGGCCATCGAACGGCAGAAGCAGCAAGAAGCCGAGCGGTCGGATCTCGCAAAGGAACCGGCCGAACTCGACGTTCGAATCCGCGACCTCGAACATTCAAACGACGATAGCCAGGTGAAGATCGGGCAGGCCGCGACCACCGAGCGCGAGGCGGAAGAAGGTGTCGTCACCGCTGCGCACAACGTGGCAGCCGCCAAGGAACGCTCCGCCGACACTCGCGAGCGTCGGGCTGCGGCATCCGCCCGCGCCGAGGCTCAGCAGGCTCGAAGCGCGGAAATCGCGCGGACTTGCGTGGAGAAGTTCGAATGCGTGCCTCAGCGGCTGCCCGACGCCATGTCGTTCGACCCGGCCGAGGTTCGCGACACCCACGAAGAAGCGTCGGCACTCGACCGGCTAACCGCGGAGCGCGAGCGCATCGGTCCCGTCAACCTTGTTGCCGAGGCAGAACTCGCGGAGCTCGATTCCAGCCGCGCCAAGGGCGCCGAGGAGGCAGAGGAGCTGACCCAGGCGATCCATCGCCTTCGCGGTTCGATCGGTAATCTCAATCGCGAGGGCCGAGTTCGGCTGCTCGACGCTTATGAGAAGGTGGACGCCCACTTTCGGCGATTGTTCACGACGCTCTTCGACGGCGGCCAGGCGCACCTCGAGCTGGTCGAAAGCGACGACCCGCTAGAAGCGGGGCTCGAGATCATGGCCCAGCCCCCCGGCAAGCGCCTGTCGACCCTGACCCTGCTGTCGGGCGGAGAGCAGGCGCTGACCGCCATCGCCCTGATCTTCGCCTTATTCCTGACCAACCCCGCGCCGATCTGCGTGCTGGACGAGGTCGACGCGCCGCTGGACGATGCGAACGTCGAGCGCTTCTGCGACCTGCTCGACCGCATGACTCAGGAGACGGACACGCGTTACCTCATCGTCACCCACAATGCGGTGACCATGAGCCGGATGCATCGCCTGTACGGTGTGACGATGATCGAGAAGGGGGTCAGCCGTCTCGTTTCGGTCGACCTTGGAGGCGCCGAGACGCTGCTAGCCGCCGAATAGCTAGGCTGCGAGTGTTTCCGCGCGGCGCCTGATCCGCTTCAGATCGCGAACGAACATTGCTCGAGCTTCACGCCGCGCTTGGTCGTCCGGCGCGCGAAGGATCGAGCTCGGGTGGACCGTGACCCAGCACTCGCTGCCATCGGCCAGCGTCAAGGGCGCGTCGCGCACCTTGCTGATCGTCACGATCTTGCCGAACAGCGATCGCGCCGCGGTCGCTCCCAATGCGACTGTGAGCTTCGGTTTTATGAGCTCACGCTCGTGGTCGATCCACCAGCGGCAGGCTTCAATCTCACCCGCGTCTGGCTTGTTGTGGATCCGGCGCTTTCCACGCTGGATGAATTTAAAATGCTTCACGGCGTTGGTCACGTAGACCGTGGAGCGGTCGATGCCGGCTTTCTCCAACGCGTCGTCGAACACCGCGCCTGCAGGGCCCACGAACGGCCGGCCCGCCAAATCCTCCTGGTCGCCAGGCTGTTCGCCAACGAAGATCAGCGGTGCGTCGAGCGGTCCTTCGCCAAACACCGTCTGGGTCGCATATTTGTAGAGGTCGCAGCGCGTGCAGCCTCGCGCATCCTTTAGAAGCTCTTCCCACGCGGCGCGGACGTTGCTCCGTGGCTCAATCTTCCGCTCCGCTTCGAGCGCGTGCTTCAGGCCTTGGAGTTCGACAGTCGGCATCGCTCGTTCAACGAGCGACTGCGGTTCATGTTGCCGCAAACCGAGGGCGGCCCTAGTGGCGGCCTATGGCAACACTAGCACTGCGTCTCTCCGCCTCGCTCCTTCCGCTCCTCGCCATTGCCGCCACCGCTCCGCCCGCGGTCACGCCGATGACCCCCGACGTCGTCGAAAAGTACGATCCGGTGCTGCCCGAGGCCGATTACATCAAGCGGGTGGCGATGGTGCCGATGCGCGATGGCACGAAGCTCTACACCGTGATCGTGATGAAGAAGGGTACGACCAACGCACCTATTCTCCTGTCGCGCACGCCGTACGACGCGAAGAGCGGAATGAACCGGGTGCCGAGCCAGCGGGGCGCCGACATCCTGCCGGTCATGTTCAAGGAGTTCTTCGACGACAATTACATCATCGTCGAGCAGGATATTCGCGGCCTCCACAATAGCGAGGGCGAGTTCGTGATGAACCGCCCGATCGTCGGGCCCCTCAACAAGACCGGCATCGACGAGAGCACCGACGCTCATGATGCGATCGACTGGCTGGTGAAGAACGTTCCGGAATCGAACGGCAAAGTCGGGACGATCGGTTCCTCCTACCTCGGCTTCCTGACGCTCGCGAGCGAGATCGATCCACACCCGGCGCTAAAGGCCGCCGTACCGCAAAGCCCGATGGTCGACGGCTGGATGGGCGACGACTGGTTCCACAATGGCGCCTTCCGGGTCAGCGGCTTCGACTTCGCCGTCTCGCAAAGCACCGGGAAAGCTGAGGGCAGCGGCCTCGCGTTCGGCACGGGCGACGATTACACGCGGTATCTCGAAGCGGGCTCGATGGGAGATTACGCGCGCCGCCTCAACATCGAGAAGTATCCATTCGTCCAGAAGCTCATGCAGAATCCCGCCTATACCGAATTCTGGTCGGGCCAGGCGGTCGATAAATGGATGGCCGCTCGCCCGCTCACTGTTCCCACGTTGATCGAGGTCGGCCAGTGGGACCAGGAGGACAGCTACGGCGGACCGGCCGTCTACCGGGCGCTGAAGGATAAATATGAAGGGAGCGGACTGCTCCATCTCGCCATCGGTCCGTGGCGCCATTCAGGCGCGAACCATTACGGTTATGATCTTGGCGCTTTGACTTTCACCGGCGACACAGCCGACGAATGGCGGGTGAAATATGTGAAGCCGTTCTTCGACCATTATCTGAAGGGCGCGCCCGACCCGCACACCCCCAACGTCCTCACTTACGCCACGGGCGTGAATCGCTGGGAGGAGAGCCCGCGCTGGCCGATGGGGACGCCGAGGCCGTTGTTCCTGACGGACGGGTCTGGCGCCAGCTTCGACCGGCCGGTCGGCGGAGGGCATGATGATTATGTCTCCGACCCGTCCAAGCCGGTCCCGTTCATTCCGCGGCCGATCAACATGGCTGACGATAATCAGTGGAAGCCGTGGCTGGTGCGCGACCAGCGCTTCGTCTCCGACCGGACCGATGTCCTCGTCTACAAGACGGCGCCGCTGACAGCTGCGGTGCACATCATGGGCGCGCCTGCAGTGGACCTCTTCGCTGCGACCAGCGGTACCGACAGCGACTGGGTGGTGAAGCTGATCGACGTCTACCCGAACGAGGCGCCGGAAGATGCGGCGCAGGGCGCCAAACCCGACATGTCGGGTTATGAGCTGGGTGTCGGGATCGAGATCTTCCGGGGGCGCTACGTCGACAGTTTCGCGAAGCCGCGGGCCCTAAAGGCCGGGAAAGTCGAACATTATCGCTGGAACCTGCCGAACGTCGATCATGTGTTTCTGCCCGGCCACCGGATCATGGTGCAAGTCCAGTCGAGCCTGTTCCCCCTCTACGACCGCAACCCGCAGACTTTCGTTCCGAACATCTTCTTCGCGAAGCCGCGTGATTATCGGAAAGCAACGCAGAGCGTCTTCCACGGCGGCTCGACCCCAAGCGCGGTGTATCTGCCGGTCGTTCCTTAGGTCGCGACCTTCTCCTCGACTTTGTCCTTGATGACTTTGGTCGGGGGCTTGTGAATGGAACGGAAGCGGGCCTCGACCATCGAATAAAGGCCGAACAGCAGGAGGCCGGCAGCGACCGGGAACTGCAGCGGGCCGCGCAGGCTGTCCAGGGCTTGCTCGAGGCCGCCCGCCTCAACGGCGCTATGGTTGAGCGCGGCCCGTGAGAGCAGCACCGCGACGGTGAAAAAAATCACGCCTCGCGCGGCGTAACCGATTCGGCCAAGCCACTTCGCCGCTGGGCGCTTTGCGGCATCCTCGAGATGCCGGAGGAAACTGCAGGTCGCGGACTTGTACAGCTGCACCACCGCTGCGCCGGCAAGTATCACGGCAGCGGCTGCCAGCGCCAAATCGCCCGCCGGCAAGTGAAGGGCGGTTGCCGCATTTTGCCGCACGCCGCCCGCACCTGCGTGGCCACCCAGCATGATGCGCAATGCTTTGTAAGCAAGGAACAGGTAGATCGCGCCGCTAAATCCCGCCGCCACGCGCCGTCGCCAGGCCTTGGGATGGTGCCGCCCACTGTCCATCCCGAACGCCGCGTCGCTAACTCGCCACAGTCCGTATCCGCTCAGTCCCGCCGTAAGCAGGATCATCAGCCATCGACCGACGCCGCGCCCTAAATATTCCATCGCGCCGGTCAGGTCCTCGGTGCGGCCGGTTCCAATCACCAGCACCGCGATGACGATGTAGAGCAGTCCTCGAACGACGAAGCCGAACCGGGCCCACCATTGGAACTTGCTTTCGTAGGCGAGGTCGTCGGTCACTCTAGGGTAACGCGGCAGATATGTTTCCCGGTCCAGCCTCTTTCGGCTCGAGAATTCGGCCAAGTGTGCGGCTGAAAACCCATGTTAAGACTCCGCCGGCGGCGCCGATGGCGAAGTGAAGCATCCAGAACGCGGTCGGACCCAGCTGCTCGTAAAAGGTGCCGATCCAGCCGATCAGGTTATTGGCGACGAACAGCACCAGGAACGCTCCGCCCATCATCGTCGCGTTGATCTTCGCTGGCGCCGTGCGCGACACCAAAGCCAGGACCGGCGGCCAGAAATACATGAAGCCAACGCCCTGGACTGCGCAGAAGAGGAACGGCCAGACCCACGGGACCTTGTCCGACCCGTACGCCGCGATCGCAGCGACGAGAATAAGATAGGCTGCGCCGCAGATGAAGGAGCCCATGGCGATCTTCGACAGCTCGGTGGGCTCTCGTCCCGTGCCGCCGCCCTGCCAGCGCCACAGGCTGAACAGCAACGGCAGGGTTACGATGCTGAAGAAGGGATCGATCGACTGGAACCAGGGGATCGGGACCTGGAAGCTGCCGGCGCCCATGTCGGCGTATTGCTGAAGCCAGATCGGAAGGACGTTAGACAGCTGATAATAGGCGATCTGCGGAAGCACGCTGATTATCAGCGCCACAAAAATGGCTGCAACGACCTTTAAGTCGTCCTTCGTCATGGTGACTCCCGCGAATGTCTTCCGCTCGACCCTTGCCGGCAACCAGCGATAGCCGCTCAGATAGGTGCCGAGCGCGAAAAGCATCAGGAAAGCGGCAGCTCCGAACCCCATGTGCCAGCCATAGCGCTCACCAAGAAAACCGCAGAGCAGCGGGCCGGCCAGCGCCCCGACGTTGATCCCTGTGCTGAAGATCGCGAAACCGCGCGTGCGGCGCTCCTCGTCATCCGGCGGATAAAGGCCGCCGACCTGGGCGGAGATATTCCCCTTAAGCAGGCCGGACCCGATGATCAGCAAGAGGAGCGCCAGCAGGAAGCTCTGGTCGAACGCCATCGCAATATGGCCGCCGGTCATGGAAAGCGCACCTACAATGACGGCAGTTCGCTGTCCGACCCGGTCGCCGAGCCAACCGCCCAGGATCGGCGTGAAATAGACGAAGCCCGAATAAAGTCCGAAAATTTCGGAAGCGAGCGCCTGCGTTGAAAGCGGGCCAAACGCGCTTTCGATCGTCGCTCGAAACGTGGCGAAACCGGCGACATGTTCGATATGGCCCGGCAGCAGCAACTGGTTGACCATATAGAGCACGAGTAGTGCGCTCATCCCGTAATAGGAGAAACGCTCCCACGCCTCTGTGAAAGCGAGATAGGCAAGTCCCTTTGGGTGGCCGAGGAAAAGGTCGTGGTCTTCGCCGGACGCGCCGGCGGCCAACTGTGCAGCAGTCAACCGAGCCTCCCCGCCAGCAACATGTCTGATGGCTAGCGCAAGGCGGGGTCGCCGCAAGCGATTTTATTCGAACGGCTATTGCTCGGGCGCGGTACCCTGCTCGTTAGCCTCGCGGGCTTCCTGTTTCGCCTGTTTGATGACCTGGGTCAGGCACCCGGTGAATCCGCTCGGCCCGACCGGCGAGCAGCTATTGGTGCCGGTCGCTCCGACCGTTTCGAGCACTTTTGCCCGGTTGGCCCAGGCCTCGCGGCTCTGCCTCGGTCCTCCGCTGCGCAGCTTCTCGGGGATTCGATAGCGCTCGCCTTCCGGCTTGCGCGCACAGACGACGACTTCGTTGTTCCCGGAGCGCGGGCAGGGATCGTCGCCGTAGACGATGACTTCGCTGATCGTGTCTTGGGCTTGTGCCGCTGCGGGCGCCGGCAACACGGCAAAACCGGCGGCAACCGCCGCCGAGGCGGCCATCGAGATCGTCAGCTTGATCATCATCGTCCTTCCAACGCTTTCAGCGGGCGAACCCGCCGGAATGTTCCTCAAATGCGCTTCGAGAGGGTGATTGCAACCCTGCAACCTGCACGGATCGCCGCAGTCAACAGCGGATAGCCTAGCGCTTCCGTCGCGCCAGCCGCCCGCGCCGTGTCGCGATGCTCGAGCTCGTCGGCACGAAATTCCGCGATGTCAGCCGCGAGCTCCGGATCGTCCTCTCCGAGTTCATCCAGTTGTTGCTGATAATGACGGTCGATCTCCGTTTCGACCGCATCGGTGCACGCCAGCGCGGCTTTCTCCGAGAGCAGTGCTGTTGCTGCTCCAAGCGCAAAGCCGGCGAGGTTCCACACCGGCTGGAGCGCCGTGGGCCGAACGCGCCGCTTCGCGATCAGCGCATCAAATCGCTCGAGGTGCCGCTCCTCCTGAGCGGCCATTCGCGCGATGAGCTTGGCTTCAGCGCAGTTGGGCCGCAGCACGGCGAGCTGGCCGGCATAGATGCGGGTCGCTCCATATTCGCCGGCCTGGTCGATGCGGAGCATGGACTCCGTATCGGCGCGACGATCGCCGGGGCGCCAGCGGCTCATCTCCACGATTCCCGGAGCGCCAGGAAGGCAATGATTGCCGCCCCGCCGAGCGACAGGATCGCGTTCCAGCCAGCCAGCGAGATGCCAAGGAACGACCATTGGATCTGATCGCACCGGATCATCGGCGCTGCGACGATCTGCTTCAACAAATCCTCGGTCGAGGAGCCGTGCGCAGTCGACGTGCAGGTGGTGAATCCCTCGAATATGTTGAGCTCCACCCCGGCGTGATAGAAGCCGATCGCGCCCGAGACGGCAATCGCGAGGGCCGCGAGCAGGACGAGCAGGCGCGAGCGGCGCGATCCGGCCGGGGCAGTGAAGGCGAGGGCCGCGGGCACCAGCGCGACCATATGCGCATAGCGCTGCCACCAGCACATCTCGCAGGGATAAAGCCCGCCGAGATATTGCGAGCCGAAAGCTCCTGCGAGGAGCGCCGCGGGGAGCAACAACGCGATCAGCCGCGCCGAGGCCGACCGGCTCAATGGCGTTGGAGACGTTGCTACGCCGGCGACGGCTTCAGCCATGCAGCTGTTACTGTCCCTTCTTCGCGATCGTCGTCGTCGGGACCACCGGACCGGCGATCCGCTTCAGCGTATTGATCGCATAATAGAGCTGGAAATCCTCGATGCCCTTCTTTTTCAGATCGTCAGCCGAGGCCTTGAACCGCGGGTCGGTCGTGTCGTCGCTCTCGAGGAGCTTGTCGTCCACCTTGGCCTGGTTGAGGAGGTGACGGCGAAGGTCGGCTTCACGCGTGACCGGCCGATCCTTGTAATCGGGGTCGGACAGCTGGGGAACGGCAACGTCGGGGTCGATTCCGCCCTCCTGCACGGAGTGGCCCGAAGGCGTATAATAGCGCGCGGTCGTTAGGCGAAGCGCGGTCCGGTCGCCCAGCATGGCGATCGACTGGACCGATCCCTTGCCGAACGTCCGCTCGCCCATGACGAGGGCGCGGCGATGGTCCTGTAGGGCGCCGGCGACGATCTCCGACGCTGAGGCGCTTCCGACATCCGTGAGGACGATGACCGGCAAGCCGTGGGTCAGGTCGCCCGGCTTCGCATAATAGCGCTGGATATCGTCCTTATCGCGTCCGCGCTGCGAGACGATCTCGCCGCTGTCGAGGAAGGCGTCGCTGACCTGGATGGCTTCGTCTAGGGAGCCCCCGGGGTTCGAACGCAGGTCGACGATATAGCCGAGGGGATGGCCGCCGGTCGCTTTGTCGATCGCCGTGATCGCGGCCTCCGTCGCATCGCCCGTGCCATTCGCGAACTGGTTGATGTTGATATAGCCGATGCCTTCCTTCACCTCCCACTTCACGGGACGGAGCTTGATTTCCTCGCGCACCAGCGTGACGTCGAACGGCTTGTCGCGGCCCTTGCGGACGATCGTCAGTTTGATCGGAGTGCCGGGCTTGCCGCGCATCTTCTCGACCGCTTCGTCGAGCGTGAAGCCGTAAATGAGCTCGTTGTTGATATGGGTGATGTAATCGCCGGCCTTGATCCCCGCTTTCCACGCGGGAGTATCTTCGGTCGGAGTGATCACCTTGACCGTCCCGTCCTCCATTCCGACCGACAGGCCGAGGCCGCCGTAGCTGCCCTCGATCAGCGTCTTCAGGGCATCGTAATCCGCGCCTTCGGCATAGCTCGAATGAGGGTCGAGCGAAGACAGCATGCCGTCGATCGCGCCCTTGATGAGCGTGTGGTCGTCGACGGGCACGACATAGTGCTGCTTGACCTGCTGATACACCGCCATGAACTTTTCGAGTTCTTCGTAATTGGTCGTGTCGGCCGCCGCGAACGAGCTGGCTGTGACCGGAACGAGCGCCAGCGCACTGACGAGGGCGATCGGCGGCAGGAATTTGCGGATAGCGTTCATAGGTTCGTCCTGGATTTCGGCGGAAACGCGTTTACCCGCCTTCGCGGCCATTTGACAGGGTTTGAGATGAACCTGCGATGAGGGCAGGAGACACTCTGCGCCCATTTTGGGACAGTTCGACTTCCAGCCTCCCGAGAGCTCGGCCGAGCGGATCGCCGATACGAACCCGATCGCCCGGCTTCAATGGCGAGGCGACGTTTACGATCAGGCTCATCCAACCGCCGCCATGATCGATAATGACGACGCCGTCATGGCTTCGAAAAGGCCCGCTGAAACGCACCGTCCCGGACGCCGGAACGATGAGCTGGGCGCCACGGCCCGTTTCGAGTGTCACTCCGCGCGACCGTACCCCATTGGCATCGACCGATCCTAACCCATTCGTAACGGCGGCCTTAGCCGGCAGCGCGTAAGACAGTGGTGACCGGAGCTGCGGCCCTTCCGCTCCAAAGGGGCGGGACAGCGCAGGATCTTCCGCGGCAAGTTTGGATGCGATGGCCCATGCGGCCCGGCTGCCCGCCTCCGCGGACCTCAGACTTTCGACATTCTCTCCGGCCGCGATCGCGACGTCGCCTGTCGAGAGTGCCTGCCCCTGGGCCACGCCGGAAACCTTCAACGCTTCAGCCTCGAGTGACGCGAATTGCCGTCGGCGGACGAGCAGCTCCTGGCGGCTTCGAACGAGCTCGGATTTCGCGGCCGCCGCCGCTCCCTCCAATCGCTGTTCTTCGGTCAGTTGGGCGGATAGGGCTGCGGTCCGCTTCCGGATGACGGGTAGCGTTGAATCGAGCAACAAGCGGACTTTGACCAGCTCGTCGGTACCAGCGTTGCCGTCGGCCAAAGCGAGCAGGGGCGGACGCCGTGCCATCATCGCCAAGCCGGAAAGCAGGGAGGCGATCGGCTGCTGCTGACTTTGCAGTTCGCGTCGGCGAAGCTCCGCCACCGCCGAGGCCAACCGCAAATTGGTGTCGGCCGCGGTAATCCTAGCTTCGGCCGCCTCGATCGCCTGTGCCGCGGCGGCCTGCTTGGCATGAAGCCTGTCGACTTCGCTGCGAGCGTTTGCCGCAACCTGTTCAAGGCGCCGGGCTTCCATCTCCGCGGACCCCTGCTCGGCTCGCGCCCGCTGAAGGGCGCTGTCGAGAGTCTCTTCCTGCGGCGGGACCGGCGCGCTCGTTGCCAGCAGGAGCGGAGCGAGCAGAAGCAAAGTCGCGGTTCGAGTCACGCCGCTAACCTTCGCGATGATAGGGGTGGTTCGCAAGGATCGATATCGCTCGAAACAATTGCTCGGCGAGCATCGCGCGGACGAGCAGGTGAGGCCAAGTCGCGGCGCCAAACGAAAGGAGAAGATCTGCGCTCTCGCGCTGCGTCGCGTCGTGTCCATCAGCAGCGCCGATGAGGAAGCGCACCTCCCGCTTACCGCTGTCGCGCCAGGCCTCAAGCTTCTTGGCCAGATCGACGGACGAGAGCGCTTTGCCTCGCTCATCAAGGACCACGATTACGCCGCCAGACGGCATATCGGGGAGTTTTCCGCCACGATCGGGCAGCTCGGTTATCTTGGTCGGCCAGTTGATGCGCTGCAGATAACGATGGACTAGCTCGGCCTCCGGAGAGCGGCCGATCTTCCCGCGCGCAACGATGTGGAGAAGCACTAGTTTCCGGAAAACGCCGACGCTGGTGCCGCGAGCGGCCAAGTCAGAACCCGGGTAAAGCCATCATAGATCGCCCGCGCGGCCTCGGCGATGGTGCGCGGCCGGTTCACGCCGCCGCGGGCGAAGATCGCGACTGCGATGCGGTGGCCGTCGGGCATGGTGATGAAGCCGATGTCGTCGGTGAGCCCCGTAAGAGTCCCCGTCTTGTGTTCGACTGGCGTGCCGTCGGGAAGCAGTGCTTTCATGCGGTTCTTGCCCGTTTGGCACTGGGCCATCAGGTCGAGGAGGTAATTGCGGCTCTGCGGCTTGATCAGCTCGGCGCGGTAGATGCGCTTCAAAAGGTCGACCATCGCGGTCGGAGTGCTCGAATCGCGATCGTCCCAAAGGTCGCGCTTGGCGGAAAGAAGCTGAGCGATGTTGCGGTCGACACGAAGGCCGGTAACGCCGTTTTGCCGAAGCCAATTATGGACAGCTCCTGGGCCGCCCAAATCGCGCATGAGCATGTCGGTGGCGCGATTGTCGCTATGGATCAGCATCCGTGCCATCAGGCTACGCGCAGACGCGCCGCTGATCGTGTCGTCGAGTGACCGCCGGCCATGGTCGACCTGCGATAGGTAGAGGGCCGCCACTGCGACCTTCACCGTGCTGGCCATCGGGAAGGCCGTGCTGCCCTTGATGCTGACGGTGTCGCCCGTGGTCAGGTCGACCGCGGCAATGCCGACGTCAGCGGAATTGCCGGACACGAGGTAGGAGAGCTGCTGCTCCAGACTGGCGAGGCTCGGGCTGGACGCGGCAGCGGCGGGCTGCGCGACAAACGCCAGAAGCGCGAAAAGGACAGTCGGTACCCTCATGTGCCTCACCCGCGAGCTGCCAGGCTCGAATCGGAATCGCCAAACGCCCACATTCGTTCCAAATTGTAAAAATGTCTTACTTCGGGACGGAAAATATGAACGATTACGTCGTCCGCGTCGATCAGCACCCAGTCCGCCGCCGGAAGCCCTTCGATCCGAACGATTTTCCCAAATCGCTCTTTAATCTTGTCGGCAAGCTTAACAGCCATTGATGCGACCTGCCGCGTCGACCGGCCGGACGCCACCACCATGTGGTCGGCGATATTTGATTTGCCGGTTAGCGGGATCGTGATGACCTCCTGCGCCTGATCATCGTCCAGAGACTGGAGGACGAGACGATGAAGGTCTTCGACGTCGACAGAGGGAGAGTCGGCCGCGGCGCCTTTTTCAGCGGGACGTTCGGTCAAGAGGTCTCCTTGGCGACAATGGCTGACCGAGACGCGGAACGCTCGAGACGCGGTTCCGGGCACGGCGATGCCAGTTGGGGAGGTGCGCGCGGATGGCGGTTGCGGACGTGGGGTCTCGCGGCAGGCGAAGCAGCAGGATCGCCGGTGCACTCCACTCCGTCCAGTTTCCCGCCTGGCTCGAAGGCCGGACGAACCTTCGAAGCCAGCCCATCGCGCGAGCCGCGTGGGCAGCTGAATCATAACCGGGCCGTGGAATCACCGCAATCGGCACTTCACGGCTTAACCCCCTCCAATCGCGCCATTTGTGAAAATTTGGCAGGGTGTCGCTTCCAAGCAACCAAATGAACTGATGCTTCGGATACCGGCGCTTGAGCAGACGCACCGTGTCAACGGTAAAGCGCGTCCTCACGCGCTGCTCGAAATCGCTGACGCGAATGCGCGATCGTCGTGCCAGGCGCCGCGCGGTGGCCATTCGGGCTTCGAACGGGGCCATGTCTTTCGCGCCTTCCTTCAGCGGATTGCCAGGTGAGACCAGCCACCAGACTTCATCGAGCCCAAGCTCATCCATCGCGGCGAGGCTGATCCGCCGGTGCGCTTTGTGCGCCGGATTGAATGATCCGCCCAGAAGGCCGATGCGCGCCATGCGCTGCAGCTAGCATGAGCAATGAAGCCCGCATAATGTGGGCCCTCGAAAGGGGAGGGCATGGTCGGTGAACTGGATGCGATCGGCGATGCGATCACCGGCGGGATTGTCGGCCGAGCGGTCGAGCCCAAGGCCGGCGAAGGTGCCGACGGCCATACGCACGAAACTCAATGCCTCAATTGCGGGGCGGAGCTGATCGGCAATTTCTGCCACGACTGCGGCCAACATGCGCACGTTCACCGCACTTTGACTGCTTTCTTTCACGACTTCCTTCATGGAGTCCTCCACTTCGAGGGCAAGATTTGGCGGACTCTTCCGCTGCTCGCGTGGAAACCGGGCGAACTCACGCGTCGTTATGTCGAGGGCCAGCGCGCGAGCTTCATCTCGCCCGTCGCTCTCTTCCTCTTTTGCGTTTTCCTGATGTTTGCGGCCGTCAGCCTGCTTGGCGGCACGTTCGGCGACCTGCCGGAGGCCGCCAAGGTCGATCTTCGGAAGGAGTTGAAGGTCAACGAGACAAAGTTGGCGCAAGTCGAAGCGCAGCGATCGGCGGCGCAGAAGGCCGGCAAGTCCACTCGCGGGCTCGACGAGCGTCTCACCGACCTGCGGGCCGAGATTCAGGCTGAAAAGGCTGTCGAGCGGGGCGATTTCAGCAAGACGGCGGTTCGAACCTCCACCGATCTTCCCGACTGGTTGAACGACAGTATCGGCAAGGCCGCGAAGAACCCCGAGCTTCTCGCCTACAAGCTAAAAACCAACGCGTATAAGTTCAGCTGGCTGATCATCCCGCTTTCGGTGCCGTTTGTGTGGCTGCTGTTTCCCTTCAGCCGCCGCTTCCGGCTCTATGACCACACCGTGTTCGTCACTTACTCGCTCTGCTTCATGACGCTTCTGGTCGTAGCCGGGTTGTTCCTCCAGGCAGGTCATGTGGCCGCCATCGCCAGTCTCTTATGGCTGGTCCCGCCGGTTCACATGTACCGTCAGCTGAAGGGCGCCTACGGCCTCTCGATTTGGGGAGCGTTCTGGCGGGCGAGCTTGCTGACCATCTTTGCGATCATCGTCATCAGCCTCTTCGCAGCGGTGCTGGTCGGCATGGGCACGTTCGACTGAACTAGAACCCAGCGTCAACTTCGTTCAAGAAACCATCGATGGCCGCTCGGGCTTCGGGCTCGCTGAGGTCCGGCGCATGGCCGACCCCCGACACTACAGCGGATTTCATCGTCGGAGCGGCGGCGCGCATTTTTTCCAGCGCCTCCGCGGTCAAAAGATCGCTCCGCGCGCCACGGATCACCAGCAATGGCTTTTGCGCGAGCGCCTGGAAGAAGGGCCACATGTCGACGTTGGGCGTCGGCCCGGCGCTGTTGAACGGCAGTGCGATCGCCATGTCGTAATCGAAGACGATCTCGCCATTCTCCTCCCGGCAGTTGCGCTGCGCCATGTTCACCCAGTCGTCATGCCTGTAATTTTCGAATGCCTGAGCATTGTTCGCCGCGACTGCAGCCGCGGCCTCGTTCCAATCTTTGAAGCGCACGCCCTTTCCGACATAGGATTTGATGCGGTCCACGCCGGCGTCCGCAATCTCAGGCCCGATGTCGTTGAGGATGGCGGCGGCAATGCGCCGCGGAGCCAGCGCGGCGACGGTCATGGTGACTAGGCCGCCGAGCGACGTGCCGACGAAAATCGCTTGCTCGATGCCGAGCTGATCGAGCAGCTGGATCACGTCCTGCGCGTAGGTCAAAGGATTGTATCGCGCGGGCAGGGGATCGTAATCGCTCATCGCCCGGCCGCGGAATTCGAGCGCAAGCACTCGAAAGCGGGGCGAGTAGTGTTCGGCAAATTGCGCGAAATCGCGCGAGTTGCGAGTCAGGCCGGGAAGGCAGAGCAAAGGCGGCTTTCCCGCGTCGCCGGGATAGTCGCGATAATGCAGCGTCAGCCCATCCGTGACGGTGTAATAACGGTCTTCGTACAGCTGCCTCGCAGCGGCGTCGCTCATTTGGCGAGACCCGTTCGCAACATCCGGCTGGTTACCTCGGCGACATGAGCCGCATCTCCACTCGACCAGACTTCGAATTTCATTCCGAG
>JBKPOO010000028.1:0-26115 GCA_046733175.1 Pseudomonadota bacterium | reverse complement strand
CCCAAACGGCCTGGCAGACCGCGAGGAAATCGGCACCGGCTTCGACGAGCGGCTTCGCATTGTCCGGCGTGATCCCGCCGATCGCCACGCATGGGATTTCGAACAGGGTCGACCACCAGCTGAGGATCGACGGGTGCGGGCGATAGTTCGAGGGCTTGGTCGTGGTCGGATAGAAGGCCCCGAAGGCGACATAGTCCGCGCCCGCTTCGCCCGCTTCCATCGCCAAATGCCGACTGTCGTGGCAAGTCCTGCCGATCTGCGCCGATGGTCCGAGCAGCGCCCGCGCCTCGCGCACATCGCCGTCCGATTGGCCGAGATGAACGCCGTCGGCGCCGATCCGTTTGGCCAACGCCATGCTGTCGTTGACGATGAACGCGACGTCGGCGTCCGAACAAATGCGCTGAAGCGGCTCTGCCAGCCGCGAAAGTTCGTGTTCGCCAACGTCCTTGACCCGCAGTTGGAACGCCGTCGCGACTCCCGACTCGAGCGCGGCTTTCAGCCGGTCGGGGAATCGGCCGCCCACATCCTGCGGACTGATCAGGTAAAGCTCCGCCGGCGCCGTCCTTTTAGGAGGCGGGAAGTCTAATGGGTCGAAAACCCCCTCTCCCGCACTCGGGAGAGGGGACATCAAGCCGGCACCTTCTCGGTCGACGCGGCGTAAATCTCGTCGATCGCACCCCCAAGGGTCTCGTTGAACTCCTCGTCGCTCTGCTGCGCCCGTAGGTCAGATAGAAGCGCACGGCTGAAGCTCGCGATCATTCCCGGGTTCCTGGCGAGTTCGCGACAGGCTTCGGCCCGTGAGAAACCGCCGGAGAGTGCAACCACGCGAAGAACCTTCGGATGGTCGATCAGAGGCTCGAACAATCCCGCCTCGGTCGGCAGGGACAGTTTCAGCATCACGCGCTGGTCCGCTGGAATCTCGTCGAGTTCTTCGAGGATCGCGGAGAGCAGTAGCCGATCGCTCTCCGCGCGGTCGGCGCTCTTGATGTTCACCTCGGGCTCGATGATCGGCATCATGCCGTGGGCGAGGACCTGCTTCGCGACCTGGAACTGCTGCGCGACGAGCACGGCGATCCCCGCGAGGTTGGCGGAATTGATGACCGACCGCTCCTTGGTCCCGAACACTCCGAGCCCCCTGGCGCGTTCCAGCAGGCCGGTGAGCTCGGGGATCGGCCTCATCATCTGGACGCCATTGTCTTCGTCCTCGAGCCCCTTGTCGATTTTGATGAACGGCACGACGCCTTGGTCGATGAGCGCCTGCGGGGTTGGCTTGCCGTCGACCTCGCCGTCCATCGTCCGTTCGAAGAGGATCGCGCCGATCACCTTCCCGCTGCCAAAGCACGGCGACGTGATGATCCTCGAGCGCATCTGGTGGATAAGGTCGAACATTTCCTCGTCCGAGGACCACGTGTCCTCTTCGACTCCATAACCCTTGAGCGCCTTGGGCGTGGATCCGCCCGATTGGTCGAGCGCTGCGATGAATCCGTCGCCCCGCTCCATCTTCGCCATCATTTCAGCCTGGTTCATGCTCATCCCTGTTCTTCCAACGCCGCGACGCCCGGCAGCGTACGCCCTTCCATCCATTCGAGAAACGCTCCACCGGCAGTGGAAACGAATGTGAAATCCGCGGCGACGCCGGCATGGTTGAGCGCCGCGACCGTATCGCCGCCGCCCGCGACCGAGACAAGCGAGCCTTCCTTGGTCAGCGCCGCCGCGGTCTTCGCCAAGGCCACGGTCGCAGCGTCGAACGGAGGCATCTCGAACGCTCCCAGGGGGCCGTTCCAGACGAGCGTCCGGCAGGTCTTCAGCGCGTCCGCGAGCGCCTCGACGGCGGCCGGGCCGACGTCCAGGATCATCTCGTCGGCTCCGACTTCGTGGACGTTGACGGTCCGCACGCCCGGCGGGTTCGAAGCGAACTCCTTTGCCACGACGACATCGTAGGGCAAATGGATCGTGCAGCCGGCATCGTCCGCCCGATCGAAGATGGAATTCGCTTCACCGGTCAGCTCATGTTCGCAGAGGCTCTTGCCCACATTGACGCCGCGCGCCGCGAGGAAGGTGTTCGCCATCCCGCCGCCGATGATCAAATGATCGACCTTGCCGACCAGGTGAGACAGGACGGCGAGCTTCGTCGAGACTTTGGCGCCGCCGACGACCGCAGCGACGGGCCGCTCGGGATTGCCGAGCGCCCGCTCCAGCGCCTTCAGCTCAGCTTCCATCGCTCGCCCCGCATAGCTGGGCAGGAAGTGTGTGATTCCCTCAGTCGATGCATGGGCGCGGTGAGCGGTCGAGAAACTGTCGTCGACATAATAATCGCCGAGCGCGGCCATCGCTTTGGCCAAATCCGTATCGTTCTTCTCTTCGCCGGCGTGGAAGCGCGTATTTTCGAGCACCCCGATATTGCCCGGAAGCATCGTGGTCAGCGCCCGCTCGGCCTCCGGTCCCTGACAGTCCTCGATAAAGCGCACCGACCGTCCCGCGAGCCGGTGAACCGGAAGCACAAGCTGCGCCGTCGACATGTCGGGACGCACCTCCCCCTTCGGCCGCCCGAAATGCGACAGCAGGAGCACAATTGCTCCGCGGTCGGAGAGTTCGAGCACTGTCGGGAGCATCGCGCGAAGGCGCGTGTCGTCGGTGACCTTGGCGCCATCCATGGGGACATTGAGGTCGACCCGGACGAGCACTTTCTTGCCGGTCAGGTCCTCTGGCAAATCGTCGAGGGTCTTGAACTTAGGCACGAGTGAAAACCAAACCGCTCATCCTGAGTAGCCACTGAGCTTGTCGAAATGGCGTATCGAAGGACAATCCTTCGATACGGGCCTTCGGCTCCGCTCAGTCCCTACTCAGGATGAGCGGATTTGTTGAGCCTAGCCCAGCTTCGCCATTGCCGCCGCAGTGTCCACCATGCGGTTCGAGAAGCCCCATTCATTGTCGTACCAGCTGACGACCCGCACGAGCTTGCCCTCGAGTACCGCGGTTTCGAGGCTGTCGATGGTCGAGCTCGCGCTCGTATGCATGAGGTCGATCGAGACCACCGGCTCGTCGGTATAATCGAGAATGCCTTTCAAGCGCTGGGATTCCGACGCGGCTTTCAGGATCTGGTTGACCTCATCCCGGCTGGTGTCTCGGCCGGGGGTGAAGATCAGGTCGATCAGGCTGACGTCGGGCACGGGCACGCGGATCGCCGAGCCGTCGAGCTTGCCCTTGAGCTCGGGAAGGACCTCCCCGACCGCGCGAGCAGCGCCGGTGGTCGTGGGGATCATCGACATGGCCGCAGCCCGAGCCCGCCGCAGGTCCGAATGGATCTGGTCGAGGATTTTCTGGTCGTTGGTATAGGCGTGGACCGTGGTCATCAGGCCGCGTTCGATTCCGAGCGCATCGTTCAGCACCTTAGCGACCGGCGCGAGACAGTTCGTCGTGCAGGACGCGTTGGAGACAATCCTGTGCTCCGCAGCCAGCTTGTCGTCATTGACGCCGTAGACCACGGTGAGGTCGGCGCCCTTCGCCGGAGCCGAGATCAGCACCCTCTTGGCGCCGGCCTCGATATGCTTTTCGCCGCCGGCGCGGTCGGTGAAGAAGCCGGTGCACTCAAGCGCGAGCTCGACTCCATTCGCCGAGTGCGGAAGGTTCGCGGGGTCCTTCTCCGCCGTGACGTGAATCTTTTTCCCGTTGACCACAATGTCACTGCCGTCAGTCGTCACTTCGCCGGGGAACTTGCCGTGGACGCTGTCGTGTTTGAACAGCCACGCGTTGGCCTTGGCATCGGCAAGGTCGTTCACGCTGACCAGCTCGAGCCCGCAGTCGGGGCGCTCGAGGATCGCTCGGGCGACCAGCCGGCCGATGCGGCCGAAGCCATTGATTGCAACTTTCGTCATTGGATTCCTCTTGTTTTCATGAAGTCGATGACGCGCTGAGCGATCTTGTCTGGCGTGAGCCCAAAATAGTCGTAGGCGTCGCCGGCGGGCGCGGATACGCCGAAGCGGTCGATGCCGATGCGGAGGCCGTGGAGCCCGGTGTACCGCTCCCAGCCGACGGTTGCCCCGGCTTCGACCGAAACGCGGAGGATCTCCCGGTTAGAGACGTCCGGAAGAATCTCCTCGCGATAATCGGCGGACTGGGCATCGAAGCGCTCGGTACAGGGCATGGATACCACGTCGGCCCCGATTCCCTGCCCTTCAAGACGCTCGGCCGCTGCCAGCGCGATTTCGACCTCCGAGCCGGTGGCGAGGAAAATCACTTTCCGCTGATTTTCAGCTGCCTTCAGCCGGTAGGCGCCGCGAGCACACAGATTCTCCGATGACGCTTCCGTCCGCACCGGGGCCAAATTCTGCCTAGTAAGCGCCAGGATCGACGGCCCGTCGCTTGCAAGTGCCAGAGCCCAGCATTCCGCCGTCTCCACCGCATCGGCCGGGCGGAAGACTTCGAGCTGGGGCATCGCACGCAGCGATTGCAGATGCTCGATCGGCTGGTGAGTCGGACCATCCTCGCCGAGCCCGATCGAATCGTGGGTCATCACATAGATGACCTTCGCATTCTGAAGCGCGCTGAGCCTGATCGCGGGCCGGGCATAATCGGTGAACACGAGGAATGTGCCGCCGTACGGGATCACGCCGCCATGAAGCGCCATTCCGTTCATCGCCGCGGCCATGCCGAACTCGCGGATGCCGTAATAAATGTAGCGGCCGCCATAATTGTCGGCGGTCAGCGGCTCCAATCCCTTCGTCTTGGTGTTGTTCGATCCGGTGAGGTCGGCTGAGCCGCCGATCGTCGCCGGGATTGCCGCGTTGATCGCTTCGAGCGCCATCTCCGATGCCTTGCGCGTCGCTACAGGCTTCAGGTCGCCAAGCAGTTTGTCCAGATAAGGCTTCAGCCAGGCATCGCCCACCTTACCAGTTTGGCGGGCGAGGAATTCATCGATCCGGCCGCTGCGCTGGAGCCGGTCTTTCCACTGGGCGCGATCGACCGCCCCACGCTTTCCGGCCGTGCGCCATGCCGTGAGCACGTCGTCGGGAATCTCGAACGGCGGATATTCCCAGCCGAGTTCGGCTCGCGCCGCTGCGACCTCGTCGGCGCCCAGCGCCGCTCCGTGCGTCGCGGCGGTGCCCTGCTTGTTCGGAGCGCCGTAGCCGATGATCGTCTTGCACCGGATCAAGCTCGGCCGCTCCTCCGCGGTCGCTTTTTCGATCGCCTTGCCGACCTTGCCGGC
This sequence comes from Pseudomonadota bacterium, assembly GCA_046733175.1. Classification (GTDB taxonomy): domain Bacteria; phylum Pseudomonadota; class Alphaproteobacteria; order Sphingomonadales; family Sphingomonadaceae; genus Sphingomicrobium. The sequence goes on along the minus strand of JBKPOO010000028.1, from coordinate 20,909 downwards.
GTCCAGCCCATCGCACTCGACGGTGTGCCATTTTGCCGCCTGGAAGCGCGCAATCACATCCTCGTTGCGCGACAGGTCTGTTGACCCGTCGATGGTGATGCTGTTGTCGTCCCAGAGGACGATCAGTCGCCCGAGCTTCAGATGGCCGGCAAGGCCGATCGCTTCATGATTGACGCCCTCCATCAGGCATCCGTCGCCCGCAACCACGAAGGTGCGATGGTCGACCAGCTCGTCGCCATAGCGCGCGTTGAGGTGGCGTTCGGCAATCGCCATTCCGACCGCCATCGCCAGCCCCTGCCCAAGCGGGCCGGTCGTGACCTCGATGCCCGGCAGCTCGAAATTCTCCGGGTGACCCGCGCAGGGGCTGCCGAGCTGACGGAAGCGCTTGATGTCATCGATGGTCGGCCGCGCGTAGCCCGTGAGATACAGCAAAGCGTAGATCAGCATCGATCCGTGCCCTGCCGAAAGCACAAACCGGTCGCGGTCCGGCCAGTCGGGATCGGACGCGTCGAACTTCAAATGCTGGGTAAACAGCGCCGTCGCCGCGTCGGCCATGCCCATCGGCATTCCGGGGTGCCCGCTGTTGGCGGCCTCCACCGCGTCCATCGCGAGGGCGCGGATGGCGTTGGCGAGGCGGCGTTGGGTCGGCTGCATCAGGGCTCCGGCAATGTGATCGGTACTGCCCGTGACTTCGGGCGATGGCGCGGCCCCTTTGGAAGGTGAGCCGACGACCGTCAATGCTTGCCCGGAATAGGGAAGTTGCGTAGCTGAGAATCCATGGACGACGGCACTTTGTCGGCAGCACTCGAGCGGGCGGAGTTGGCGCTCCAGCGTATCGAGCGCGCGCTCACCAGTCGGCACGCGGCCGCCGGCCGGGACGACGAACTTCGAGCCAAGGTGCGTGAAGTCGTCGAAGAGCTCGACGAGCTCATTCGGGAAGCGGCAGCCTAATGGCCGCGCTCATCGATATCTCGATCGCCGGCCGCACCTATCAGGTCGCGTGCCGGGAGGGTGAGGAAGAAAATCTCCGCTCAGCCGCTCGTCTCGTCGACGGCAAGAGCAGAGAAGCGCTGGCCGGGCTCGGTACCTTGTCCGAAGCGCGACAGTTCCTGTTCGCATCGCTGCTTCTCGCCGACCAGCTGATCGAAAATCGGCCCGACGCGGCGCTTTCCATGCCGCCGCAGGAGCCAGCCGGACCCGACCCCGAGATGGTGCAGCGCGCCGAAACGCTCGCCAGCCGTCTCGAATCGCTCGCGGAGGCGCTTGAGAAGGAAGCGTCAGCCTCCTAAATAGCGATCGACGGGCACTACCCGGTGCGAGCCTTCGGAAAATCCCTGAGGCGATAGAATCCAATTGGGAGCTGTCCCTGCCCGGGCCCTGGCCCGGATCACACGGCGCCCACCTGACGTTTGTGGCGTCAGAGGATTTTAGGGCAAACGGCCATGGTGGTCCCGTCACCCTCACCCAGAATGGCCCGGCACATCCTGGCGCTTGTGGCGTTCAAGCGGCCGGCGGCCCTAAGGATCTGCTGGAGTGATCGAAGCTCACCTTCGAAGATTAAGAAAACGGGACACGATCGGCGCCCCGGAAGAGCGGGCCATCCGCGAAATGGTCTCCGAGACGCGGCGCGTCGGCGCCCACAAGGTGCTCATTCACCAAGGTGAAAAGCTCGAGCAAAGCGTCCTGCTCATCGACGGATGGCTCGCACGGGCGGTAGATATGCCCGCGGGCGACCGGCACATCGCCGAGTTGCACGTCCCCGGCGACTTCGCCGACCTTCACGGGTTCACGCTGAAGCGCCTCGACCACGATGTGATCGCCTTGACGGAATCTATCATCGGGCTGGTTCCGCACGAGCGACTCACCCAACTTACCGACCGATTCCCGCATCTTGCTAGGGTCTATTGGTTCAGCACCAACGTCGATGCGTCGATTCAACGGCAATGGGCGGTGTCGCTTGGCCGTCGAGATGCCATTTCAGGAATGGCGCACCTCTTTTGCGAACTCCTCTTGAGGCTGGAAGTCGCGGGGAAGACCCAAGGCCTGAGCTACGATTTTCCGCTGACCCAGGATCAGCTCGCCAGTTGTCTCGGACTGACTCCGGTCCATGTGAACCGCACGCTTCAGGCCCTGAGGCGTCAATCGCTGATCGAGCTGGAGAACAAACGCCTGACGATCCTCAATTTCAGCCAACTGCAAAAGACGGGCGATTTCGATGCGTCCTATTTGTACCTCGATCGCCAGCCGGAATAGGCGCCGACGCGCGGCGGCAAAACGTAAAAGCGATAATCCAGATCAATCACAGGTGGGGGAGATCACCGATAAGCAGGACCAATCACCGCGAGGGTTTCTTCAGCGTTGCGGGGACGGAGAGACCATTCGTCGCGCTCCCGCTGGGTTTCAGGAGCCGCCATGTCGCAGGACGATGTCGCTTATTATCGTGAACGAGCACTGGCAGAACGCAAACTGTCGAAGGCATCTGACAATGCCGATGTCGCGGCGATTCACGAAGAGCTTGCCGAGCAGTATGAAGCACTCGTGGAACGGGGCGCATTGCGCCGGAAGCTGCGGATCCTCGTCCTCGCCGGGAGTTTGGACGAGTCTTCCGGAGTCCGTAAATCCGCCTGAATACAACGGGCTTCGCAGGATTTAGAGGTCAGGGGCGGAAGAACGGTTTTTGCGACGGGGACTTAGTGTATCCTCTCGCCAGATGGTTTCGCGCTCGCCCCCTTTTCCGCCGGACGCGCTTGAACCGCGGCCTGAACGGGAGCCGCTGTCCAAGGAAGCACTGCGCCGCGCCGCGCTCGACACACGCAAGGCGTTCGTCGCGACCTTGTCCGACGCGGACCGCGCGCTTCTGGAAAAGAGCCTTGCGGAGAATCTGACGTCCGTCTTCGCCGGAACATCGGTCGTCGGCGGCTACTGCCCGCTCGGCAGCGAGATCAGCCCACTTCCCGCAATGGAAGAGGCACGCGCCGTCGGCGCGATCGCGGCCTATCCGTGCTTCCTCAATCCTGCAAAACCATTCCGATTCATCGCCGGGGACCCCCTCGAGCCCGGCCCCTTCGGAATCATGCAGCCGGCCAAGCGTCATCCCGTGGTCGAACCGGACCTCGTGCTCGTTCCGCTGATCGCGATTGACGGCAACGGCACGCGGCTGGGCCGGGGCAAGGGTCATTACGATCGAGCCCTCATTCACCTGAAGAAGATTGGAGCGCGTCTCATCGGGGTCGGCTGGTCCCTGCAACGTCTCGCCGTCACCATCCCAGCTGACGAGTGGGACGTGCCGCTGGACGGTTTCGCGAGCCAGGACGGTCTCGAATGGTTCAGCTGAGCGACACTAAGTCTATGCTTTTACAGAACATATCATTGAATCTTGGCGTCATGGCGCCAACTTGGGCAATTCAGCGTTTACGCGGCGGGCCCAGCGCCATCGAACAGGAGCGACTGTGAAACTGATCCGGACCTCATTGACCCTAGCCGCCGCATTGGCGGTCGGAGCCGCCACTTTGGGACTGGCTCCGCGCCCCGCCGAATCGAGCGCTGCTGCCGTGGGCTCCGCCGATGAGGGTTCGGCCGTCGCGTCTTTTTATCGAGCACGGGGCGGCGCGCCTTTGTGGTTTTCGCCGCGCTCGGGCGCAGCCGCGCAGCAACTGGTCCAGCTTCTCAGTACAGCCTCAGCCGACAACCTCGATCCGCGCCGCTACAATGTCCGAAACCTGACGCGCGCGGTTGCCGCTGCGTCGGGGGGAAATCCCGGCGCGGTCCGGCAGGCCGAAGCGATGCTCAGCTCAGCCTTCGTCGCTTATGTCCGCGACCTGAAGCACGATCCGGGAATGGGCGTCATCTACGTCGATCCGGAGCTCAAGCCCACGCCGCAGTCCGCCGCCACGATCCTTGGGCAGGCGGCTGCCGCGCCCTCGCTGTCCGATTATGTTCAAAAGATGGGCTGGATGAACCCCATCTACGCGAATTTGCGTTTGGCGCTCGCGAGCCGCCTCTATCTCAACCCGCAGCAGCGCCACCTGCTTGCTCTCAATCTCGAGCGGGCGCGCGTACTGCCTTCGGGCAACGGCCGCTATGTGATCGTCAATGCTCCAGCCGCCCGGCTTTACATGTATGAAAATGGCCAGGTCGTGGATTCTATGCGCGTCGTCGCTGGCCGCCCCGACCCGATCGCGCAGACGCCGATGATGGCCGCATTCATCCGCTACATCGCGCTCAATCCCTATTGGAATTCGCCGGCGGACATTACCGCGAAGAAACTCGCTCCGACGATCCTCAAGGAGGGTCGCGCTTATTTTACAAATAGGGGTTACGAGCTGCTGTCGGATTGGTCCGACCACGCCCGTGTCATCGATCCGATGTCGATCGACTGGCGCGCGGTTCAAGCCGGTCGGGTACAGGCTCGTCTGCGGCAGAAGCCGGGACCGGCCAATTCGATGGGCAAGATGAAGTTCATGTTCCCCAACGCTCAGGGGATCTGGCTCCACGACACTCCCGAAAAAGAGAAAATCGAGGACGCCGCGAGGCTGCAGAGCAACGGCTGCGTCCGCCTCGAGGCCGCGCCACGCCTCGCCCGCTGGCTCTTCAACGGCCGCCCGCCGAGCCCGAAAGGCGCGAGACCCGAGCAGAAGGTCAACCTCCCGGCACCCGTCCCCGTGTATCTCACGTATCTGACCGCAGTGCCGAGCGGAACGTCGATCGTCTATTTTGACGACTTTTACGGCAAGGACCGGATGCAGCCTGGCAGCCGTCCGCGCCGCGGGCTGTTCGGCATTGGGTAAGTTGGAGCGGGTTGAGCCGTCCTCGCGGAAGCTGGCCGGAATCGCCATCATTTCAATGCTGATCGCGGCTTGGGCGGTGCTCGTCGCAAGCCTCGCTCCGCTCGTCGGCCGCTGGCCTATTCTCGTTCAGGCGCCGTTCTATCTGGCTATGGGATTGGCGTGGATCGTCCCACTGAAACCTTTGATAAGGTGGATCGAAACGGGACGATGGAGTATTCGACAGCCGCCGGGCGGTTGAAGATACTGTATTAGTAAACTATAGCAGCGATTATGGCTCAGGCTTTGACTCTCTCCCGGCCGCTCGACGGCCTTGCCAGACTGTGGCGCGCCTATCCGCGCGAGACCGTCGGGCTTGGCCTGTTCGCAATTATCGCCGCGGCAGCGATCGCCGGAACCGCCAATTCCACCCCCGAGCTAGCCGGCGCCAAGTCAGGAGAAACCGGTCCGCCCGCTCCGCCGCCTCTTCTCATCCGGCAGTTGCCGCCGGAACAGGCACTGCAGATCAACCAGGCGATCCCGCTGGCCACCGGGCCTAATCCGGCTGCTCTGCCCTTTCAATTCACGGGCAAGGACACCGCCCGCAAGCAGGCGCTACAATGCCTCGCCAGTGCGATCTACTACGAAGCGGGAAGCCAGGATGACGACGGCGAGCGCGCCGTCGCGCAGGTTGTGCTCAACCGAGTCCGGCATCCGGCCTTTCCAGCGACCATTTGCGGTGTCGTCTACGAAGGCTCGACCCGCCCGACCGGCTGCCAGTTCACGTTCACCTGCGACGGCTCGCTCTATCGTCAGCCCGATCTGTCGGGATGGCGCCGGGCCTATACGATCGCGCAGCAGGCCCTGAACGGCTCGGTCTACGCACCGGTGGGCCTGGCGACCCACTATCACGCCAATTATGTCGTGCCCGTGTGGGCCCAGACGTTATCCAAGAATGCCATCGTGGGCGCCCATATCTTTTACCGCTGGGCCGGCGGCTGGGGACGCCCCGCCGCGTTTGCAAAGAGCTATTCGGGTCGTGAGCCGGATGCGCTTGTGCTGCGGGATGCCGCGCTTGCAGCCGAAGCTGCCACGGCGAACCAGCCGGCCAGCGAACAGGCCGAGGCGCTTGCCGCAATCCCCGGAGCGGAGCTTGAGAGCGCCCCCCCGGGCCGAATCGCCGTGCGCATCAAACTCGAGGCGGCGCGCAAGGCGGCGATCGAAGCCCCGCACGAAGAATATGCGAAAAAGTTTGATGCGTCCGAAATTTTGAAATGGTCGCTTTCGAACGATGCAGTCGCGACAAATGAAAAGCCGCTCGGAGTGGCCGCCGGTTCCGGTACCGAGCCCGGCGCCGCGCAACGCTAGGTCCTGGGCCTGTAAATTCTGAAAAGTGGCGCGAGTGACGGGACTCGAACCCGCGACCTCCGGCGTGACAGGCCGGCGCTCTAACCGACTGAGCTACACCCGCGTTTTTGGCGTGCGCGGCACCTACGGTCGGGGCTTGGGAGTGTCAACCATCGCGGGCTGCATTTCCTGCCGCTCCTCGACCTCCTCTTCGTCCGGTTCGCCAACATGGGTCAAAGTGCCATGTTCGAAGAGGAACCCAGCGATGTCGGGGGTGCCCGCCGCCGAAAAAACCGTCTTGATGATGATGAGCAGCGGCACCGCCAGAAGCGCCCCGGTCGTTCCCCAAACCCACGACCAGAAAGACAAGGATACGAGGATCGCCAGGGGACTGATCGTGAGGCGCTTTCCGACCACCATCGGCGTGAAGAAGTTAGCCTCGATCAGGTGGAGGCTGACGAACGCCGCGGGCGGCATCAGCGCCGTCCAGACATCCGGGTAGGTCATCAATCCGCCCAGGAATAAAAACAGCGCGGAGGCGATGGGCCCGAGGTAAGGGATGTAATTCAGTACGGCGACGATACCGCCCCACATCACCGGTGACGGCATACCGAGCTTCCAGAGGATCGCCGCGGTAAGCGCGCCAAGGCCGACGTTGATGAGCGTGATCGTGCCGAGGTAGGTCGAAGTCGCGTCGACCACCTGCTGGATGACTCGCGCCGTGGTGAGCGCGCCTTCGAAGCTCCCCCGGCTGACGATGGTTCTCTTCCGCATCGTCGTCCAGCCGGCGAGGAAGAAGAAGATCACCAATAGCGAGAAGAAGAGCTGGATCAGCAAATGCGGCGCCGAGCTCGTCAGTAGTCCGAGAGTCGAGTTGGACTCCTCGATGCGCACCGCGCGGGTGCGCTCCTGCGTTATCGCGATCTGCGAGACGATTCGGTCGATGAACCGGTCGAGATTCTTGTAGAGGTCGAAGACCGGTTCCAACGCAGCTCGCACTTTCGGAATGCGATGCGGCACCTGCGCTGCCCAGTCGGTCGCCGGAATGACGATAGACGCGATGGCGAAGATCGCGATGGCGAGGAACACGATGACACACAGCGCGGACGCCAAGCGAGAAGGCACCCCGCGACGCTCGAACCATTCCAACAGCGGCACCAGCGCGATTGCGACGACCAGCGCGGCGGTGACCGGCATGAAGAATTCGGCGCCGAAGCGAAGCACGAAGGGAAGCGCGACCACGAGGCCAACGCCGGCGAGGAGGGTCAACGACGCGAGCAGCCGGTCGCGTTTGACGGAAATGGTTTCCGCCAGCATCCGCGCCTCGTCGGCGGAATCATCCTCGGCACGTGCCTGTTTCTTGGTCCGAGCGTCCATTACGGCGGGAGCATAGCTCCGGGCCGAGACGGGTGCCAGCAGTCAGGCGCGCCTCACCCGACAAACGGCCAGAAATGATATGGCACCCAGTAACGGGCGTGGTGAGCGAAGGTCAGCCAGGTGAACTGGACCGCGGCCGCATAAGTGATGATGAGGACGGTCCCCAAACGCTCGCCGGTCATCACTGCCCGCGGCCGCGACAAGACCGCGATCTGAAGCGGAATGGCGTAAAGGGCTAGGCGATCGACGACGACACTTGACGGCAGGAACAGCCACAGCAGCAGCAAACCGCACGCCACGAGCGCAAGATTACGCCACACGCGCCGCTCGCGCTCCGGAAAACCCAGGCGGGCCGAGCGGACCAGGAACACCAGCGCCGGGACAAGATTCATTGCAACCCTGATTCCCGCCCCTTCCGCGGCGTACCGAGCGTCGATGTAATTCGTGACAAGCCGGCTAACCGAGGCGGACAGGAACATCTGATACGTAAAATAGGTCAACGCGGCGACCACCAGCAGGCTGATGATGCGTCCGCGCTCGTTCGCAATGGCAATCAGCGGAAGAGCGACGACCGCCGTCTTGTGGAACGTCGACGCCGCCAGCACATAAGCTGCGAAGAGGAGCACTGAACCGTTGCGGAAATAGGAAGCCAGGCCCGCCATTATCAAACCGATTGCGACGGCCTGGCGGCTGTAACCCATTGCCACCACGATGACGAAGTACGGAACGGCGACCACGGCGGCCAACCAGGGCCGTTCCTGCGCCTCGCATAGCCGCATTAGCCCCCAGGTGAACAACAGCCCGCAAACGAGGTTCACGACCCAAAGCTCGCCGCCGACGCTTTGGACAAGGATGTTGATCAGGTAATAGCCAGGGTCCGCGATCGACGGCAGCGATTGAAGCGTTTCGTGCCTCGAATCCGCGAAAATATCTTCGTAGGGGACCCAGTCCGCCCCCACCTCGAAACGCAATCCGATAAGCAGCACAATGAACAGGCAGCCGAGCCGGAAGAGGATATCGGGGCGCGCGCCGGAGGCCGGCCGGGGAACCTCCCTGACGGCACCGACGGCGAAATACAAAAACAACAGCCAGTAAATGAGCAAATATGGCCTCGCTCAGATGGGAACCCCGCGATCCGCTGCGCCGCCTGTTAGATGCGGCGCCAGCCAGCGTCCACAGGACTCCCTCAGCGTGCTGCTTGTTCCGACCTCCAGCTTAGCGAAGCCGCGATGATGCCATCATTAGGTCGAGCGCGCTGTGCTCGGGCACGACCACGCGCAACTTGCGGCTCGCGAAGTCGATCGAGACTTTCTTGAATGCCCTCATCGCATTCATCCCGAGGAGTAGCGCAGGCTTGTTCTCGAAACCAAGCTGTTTGAAGGTGTGCGCATCGGCAAAGACGATGGCGAGGTCTTTGAGGCCGACTCCTCCGATCTCGAGGTCGCGGACGAACATGTAATCGCCCGGGATCTTCTCGCCGGTGACCGATTCGAGCATGACCTGCTCCGAGCCACTGAGGGCCTTCGATCCGCGCAGCGACCTGCGCAGCGCTTCATTGCCGACGCTGACCTGCGACCCGGTGTCGATCACCACCGTCAAGGGATGGCCGTTTGCCGTCGCCTCGGTCACGACCAGCCGTCCGTTGCGCCTCCCTCCTTCGATCACGATCGTGCCGGGCTCGGATTTGAAATCCGGAACCGCGGACGGGACGATTGAAAGCGTCTGCGCTTCGAAATCGAACATTACGCGCTGGGACCGGAGCGAATCGGTCCCGAGGATCCCGTCGGCCCCCATGTTCGCGCTGTCGAGCAAGGGCGCATTGATATTGCGGATTTCCTTGCGGGTCAGTTGCAGCGAAGGAACGGTTGCGGTCGAAACGGTCGACACGCCCGCGACGCTGTGCAGGGACGCTTGGTCGCCGGCGGCGAATTGCAGTCGACTGGCGACCTCACGCGAAATCGCCGTCCTATCGGCGCCCGTATCGACCAAAAAACGATAGGGACCCCGCCCTGCCAGGAGAACGGGGACCGTCATGCGCTGCGCCAGGTCGGACTTGAACTTGACGTCCTCGGTTTGGGTCGTCTTGTCGACGTCGGGAATGCCTGAAACGGCCTCGAGGGTCGTGGTGCGGGTCTGCGCTGAAAGCGCCGAGCCGACCAACATGCTAGTAAGTGCGAGACAGAGAAATGTTCGCGACACGGCAATGCTCTCCCAACGGAGGCCCTTCAAATCGACATTAGCTGCAACTCACCCCCAGAGCAAAGATGTTCGCCTGGCGGAACGAGGCTTGAGACTAAACCGACGAAGCCGCTGCTAAGGGGCGGCAGAAAAGTCGATCAATCGCCGGGAGAACCCATGGGCGAAGAGACCATCCACTTCTCGACCATCCGACGCTCCTGGTCCGTCAGAGGGCGGCAGGCGAGACCCGGGCGGCGGAAGTCGGCATTTTGGCGTTGCCGAGGCTGCGGGACATTGCGCAGCACCTCGTCCGACCGAAGCGGCCGGGCAAAGGCCACGCCGGCATAGGTTCCGCAGACCCACACGACACGGCTCTTGAGGCGCAGATCATTGCGCTCGAAGAAAGTGGTGGTTCCCTCGAGCGGCAAGCGATCGCCTTCGATCAGGGCGCCTTCTTCGGAAAGGTTGCGCAGTTTCACCGGCTGCGGGACACCCGCGACCTCCACGGTCGCCGCAAGAAAAACCGGCGAACGGCGAGAGCGCCGGTTCTGAGTGATGCTGCTCTGGTCCATCGGGCCGGACTTACCCCCGGCTCGGTAAAGCTTCATTTAACGCGATGCTCAAATTCGTCTGAGCAAAAGCATCAAATTGTTAGCCGGCATCCGGCGGGCGGGAGCAAGCTCGAACACATCGCGCGCCGCGTCAGCGAAGTCCTCAACGCGCCGCAGGCCCCAATCCGAATCGCGTGCTCGCAGGTCAGCGTCGAACGCGAGGTTGCTCGAAGCGGTTGGAATGTCGTCCTTCAACCAGGGGCCATAGAGGATCAATGGCCCGCCGCGCGGGAGAAGGCGCGCCGCGCCGGCAATCAGGCCCAATGCCGATTTCCACGGACTGATGTGCACCATGTTGATGCTGAGAACGGCATCCGCCCGATCGATTGGCCAGTCATTTGCGGCAGCATCGAGGAGGAGCGGCTCGCGAAGGTTCGCGAGACCGGCCGCATCCCGCCAAGCCCTGATCGACTCGAGCGCTTCGCAATGAATGTCGGTGGGCTGCCATTCGAGTTGGGAAAAGCGCTCGGCGAAGTAGACGGCGTGCTCGCCGGTCCCGCTCGCGATTTCCAGGACAAGCCCCTGCCCCGGCAGCCATTCGCCGAGAACTTGGGCGATCGGCTCCCGGTTGCGCAGGGCGGCCGGAGCAGACCGTTGGGCGCCTTCGGCAGGCGCCTCATAGAAGCGCCGCTCGTCGGTCATGCGGAAAGCATCCGCCTTGCCCGCAGGTACAGCTCAAGCCGTGTCGCCGACAGCAGGCCCAAAGCGAAGCCGATGAACGTGTCGGTCAGAAGCATGGCTCCGCTGCCGGGCTGAGTCGCGGCCGATTCGCCGAAAATCGCGCGGGCTCCAAGCTTCACGGCCACCAAGGCCGCAAGAAGCAGCATTGCTAAAGGCGAGGCGCGTTGACGCAACTCGCCACTGTCCGCGCTGCGCTCGATGTGGATGAGCTTGCCTCGATACCAGCCGAGCGCGAGCCCGATCGCCAGCCCAGTGATCGCCAGGCCCCAGCCCACTGGCGGCGGCGGCAGCGCAAAGAACATCGACCCGGCAATCAGCGAATAGACGACCGGCACAATCCACAAGGTCTGGACCTTCAGCGGGCGCTCCCTGCTCATCGAACGAAAACGCAGCGCAAGAACGACTGCGATGACGACGAAAGGAAGTAACGTCGTGAGCCAACTGGCCGGTTGATGTTGCACTCTGCCCTCCGCTACTCGGCCGCTTCCGCTGCCTCCGGGGGCCGATACGTAAGGACCGGTTTCCGAGCCGCAAGCGTTTCGTCGAGCCGCCGGCGCGGCGCATGGACCGGCGCAGCCTTGAGGGTCTGATCACCGGACTTCGCCCGCTCCGCGATCGAGCGCAGAGCGCCGATGAACTGGTCGAGGCTCGCCTTCGATTCCGTCTCGGTCGGCTCGACCAGCATCGCGCCGTGAACGACCAACGGGAAATACATCGTCATGGGATGGAAGCCCTCGTCGATCAAAGCCTTGGCGAGATCGATCGTGCTGAGGCCGCCGGCGAAGCCTTTGTCGGAGAAGATGGCTTCATGCATGCACGGCCCACTCTTGCCGAAGGGCGCGTCGAGAACGTCTTCGAGGCTGCGGAGGATGTAATTGGCGTTCAGCACCGAATCCTCGGCAACCTGCTTGAGGCCGTCCCCGCCATGGCTGAGGATATAGGCGAGTGCCCTGGTGAACATTCCCGTCTGGCCGTGAAACGCGACCATCCGTCCGAAAGCGTTCGGATGCTCGTCGACCGCCGACTCTTCCTCGACGATCTTGTAGGTGCCGTCGGGATATTTCGCCGCGAAGGGGAGCGGTCCGTACGGCGCCAGCGCTTCGGACAGCACAACCGGCCCCGACCCCGGCCCACCGCCGCCGTGCGGGGTCGAGAAGGTCTTGTGAAGGTTGATGTGCATGGCATCGATGCCGAGGTCGCCCGGGCGAACCTTCCCCACGATCGCGTTGAAATTCGCCCCGTCGCAATAGACGAAGGCCCCAGCCGCGTGGACGGCCTCGCTGATCGCGATCATGTCCGGTTCGAACAGCCCGCAGGTATTGGGGTTGGTGATCATCACTGCCGCGACGTCAGGCCCCAGCCGCGCTTTCAGGGCCTCGAGATCCACTCGGCCCGCGCCGTTCGCGGGAATGTTCTCGACCCGATATCCCGCGAAGGCCGCGGTTGCGGGATTGGTGCCGTGCGCGCTCTCGGGAACCAGCACGACCGCGCGCTTGTCGCCGCGCGCTTCGAGAGCAGCGCGGATGCACAGCAGGCCGCAGAGCTCGCCGTGCGCCCCGGCCTTGGGGCTCATCGCCACGCCGTACATCCCGGTGAGCTCCAGCAACCAGAATGCGAGCTCGTTGATGACTTGTAGCGCGCCCTGGACGGTCTCCTGCGGCTGGAGCGGGTGGATGTCAGCGAAGCCCGGCAGGCGCGCGACCTTTTCGTTCAGGCGCGGGTTGTGCTTCATCGTGCATGAGCCGAGCGGGAACAGGCCGAGATCGATCGCGTAATTCTGCCGCGACAGACGCGTGTAATGACGCACGGCCTCGGGTTCGGAGAGGCCGGGCAGGCCGATCGGGCGAGATCGTTCCAGGCCGCCCAATTTCGACTGGCGTTTCGGCAACTCACCGAAATCCACGCCCGTCTGCTGGATTGTCCCGATTTCGAAGATGAGCGGCTCCTCGAGCATCAACGCGCGGTTTCCAGTCACCGTCTGCGCCGCGCCTTCTTCATTCGCGGGCGTCGTCGGGCGCCAGCCCGAAGGATTGACGGTCATCGGACCACCTCCTTCAGCGCCGCTTCTAAGGCATCCAGATTTTCATCGGTCGCGGTTTCGGTGACCGCCACGACCAGGCCGTTCTGAAGCGAATCGACCCCTGGATAGAGCCGGCCGAGGGACACCCCGCCGAGCACGCCCTTCTCCACCATGGAGTGAACTGCAGGCCGAGCTTCGACGGGCAGCTTGAGCGTGAATTCGTTGAAAAAGGCATCGTTCACCAGGTCGACCCGGGGGATAGCCGCAAGCCGCTCCGTCGCCTGGCACGCGCGGGCATGGTTCAACGAGGCGAGCTGCCGCAGGCCCCTCTCACCCAACAATGTCATGTGAATTGTGAAAGCCAAGGCACAAAGCACGGAACTTGTGCAGATATTCGACGTCGCCTTCTCGCGCCGGATATGCTGTTCGCGCGTCGACAACGTGAGGACGAAGCCGCGCTTGCCCTCGGCATCGACGGTCTCGCCCGCGAGCCGTCCGGGCATTTGCCGGACATGCTTCTCGCGGCAGGCGAAGAGGCCGACATAGGGGCCGCCGAACTGAAGTCCCACTCCGATCGACTGGCCCTCGCCGACAACGATGTCGGCGCCCATCTCACCGGGGGATTTGATCAGGCCGAGCGCCACGGGCTCGGTCACCACGGCGATCAGCAGCGCGCCTGCGGCATGCGCCGCCTCGGCGATGGGAGCGAGGTCGGCGATGCGCCCGAGAATATCGGGATATTGGACGACCACCGCGCTGGTCTCACTGTCGATGCTGGCGATCAACCGCTCGGCATCCGCGTCCGCGGTCAGCTCGGGAAACGCGCTCTCCAGCGTGTCTTCCGTGAACTTTGCCATGGTTTTGGCGACGCTGACGTAATGCGGATGCACGCCGGAAGAGAGAATCGTCTTATTTTTCCGGGTAATGCGGTGCGCCATTGAGATCGCTTCCCACATCGCGGTCGAGCCATCGTACATCGACGCGTTCGCGACCTCGCAGCCGAACAACCGCGCGACCTGCGACTGGAACTCGAACATCATCTGCAAGGTGCCCTGGGCGATTTCGGGCTGGTAAGGCGTGTAGCTCGTCAGGAACTCGCCGCGTTGGATCAAGTGGTCGACGCTTGCTGGGATGTGATGCCGGTAGGCCCCGCAACCCACGAAAAAGGGCACGTCGCCGGCGACCATGTTCTTGCGCGACAGCGCGGTCATGTGCCGCTCGACCGCGAGTTCGGACGCGTGGAGCGGCAAGCCGTCGATTGGTCCTTTCAGCCGGAGTTCGGCGGGTACGTCGCGAAACAAGTCATCGATCGAGTTGGCGCCGACCACCCGCAGCATCTCGCTTCGATCGGCGTCGGAAAGGGGGAGGTAACGCACTAATTGTGCTCCAACTTTTGCCCTCCCCCATCAAGGGGGAGGTTGAAGACAAGTCCGCGTGAGAAGATCACAACGGCTTCCTCATGATGAAACGCAGGCGGACATAATCGGCCAGGTTGGAGCCGACTCGGTCGGCGACCGCAGCGCCGATCTCGGCGCGCTCGTCCTCGGGGACCTTGGCCCGGTCGAGCCAGCCCTTGCGGAACGTCGTCACCCAGGCCGCGACACCATGTTCGATCGGAGTTGGCCGCTCGATCAGCCGGGCGTCGATTTCACGGAAGCCCGCCGCCTCGTAGACAGCGGCAAATGCTTCGGGCGACGCATACCAGTTGGACGCCTCGACCGGCGGCTCGTAGCCGCGAATCACGAGCTCGGTGTCCAGCGCCTCGCGCAACGCGTGGAGATTGCCCTCGCCGCCCATCTCCCCGGCGAAGCGGCCGCCCCGCTTCAGCGCCCGAAAGATCGCGCGCGCGGCCTGGTCCTTCTCGAGCACCCAATGCAGGGTCGCGTTGGAAAATGCCGCGTCGAACTCGCCGAAGAATTGCATGTCGGCGGCATCGAGGAGGAGGGCATCGATTCCTGCCGCTCGCGCGGCCGCGATCATTTCAGGCGAATTGTCGATCCCGAGCACTGTCGCCCCGCGCTCGACGATCTTCTTCGTGAGGGTCCCCTCGCCGCACCCAACGTCCAGAATTCGCTCGCCCGGCCGCGGATCGAGCAGGTCCACTGCGGCTGCGCCGAGCTCCGCGACGAAGGCCCCGACCTTCGCGTAATCGGCCGCATTCCAATTGCTGGTCGAGGCGGGCGCGTGACTCAAAGCGATGCCAGGAATTCGCGGTAGGCCGCTTCGTCCATCAGGCCGTCCAGCTCGCCCGGATTGCTGAGCTTCAGCTTGAAGAACCAGCCGGTGCCTTCGGGATCGCTGTTGATCAGTGCCGGATCGTCCGCGACCGCTTGATTGCCCTCGGTGACTTCGCCGGAAACTGGCGCATAGACATCCGACGCGGCCTTCACCGACTCGACGACCGCGGCCTCCTGGCCTTTCGTCAGCTGTCGCCCCGCCTCCGGCACTTCCGCGAAAACGATGTCGCCCAGCTGTTCCTGCGCATGGTTGGAGATCCCGACGGTCGCGCTATCGCCCTCGACCCGGATCCATTCATGTTCCTTGGTGAAATAGATGCTCATCAGGCGGCTCCCTTGCGGTGATAGCGGTGGGGGACGAAGGGCATTGCGGCGACGGTCGTGTCATACAGCTTGCCCCGCTGCTCGAGCTTCAGCGCGGTGCCGACGTTCGCGAAGGGCGCGCCGACATAGCCCATGGCGATCGGCCGCTGCAGCGACGGTGAAAAGCCGCCGCTGGTGACCTTCCCGATTTCATTGCCCTCGCCGTCGAGGACCAGCGCGCCCTCTCGCACCGGCTGGCGGCCGTCGACGTCGAAGCCGACGCGCTTCTGCGGGGGTCCATTCTCGATCTCGGCGAGGATCCGCATTGCGCCGGCGAAGCCGCCCTCGCCGCGGCGGCGCTTGTTGATCGCGAAGTTGAGGCCCGCCATGACCGGCGTCGTGCGGTGATCAAGGTCATGGCCGTAGAGCGGAAGCCCCGCCTCGAGCCGGAGCGAATCGCGCGCTCCAAGACCAATGGGCTTCACGAGGGGGTCGCTGGTGAGTGCGTCGGCCAGCTCCTCGACGTTGGAACCCGGCACCGAAATCTCGAACCCGTCTTCTCCAGTATAGCCCGAGCGGCTGATCCAAACCGGGCGTCCCGAGAATTGAAACGGCCCGCCCTGCATGAATCCAAGCTCGCTGACGCCGGGGACCAGGCGTTCGAGCACGTCCGCGGCTTTTGGGCCCTGCAGTGCGAGCAGCGCCTGCTCCTTCATATAATCGACGACAATCTCACGCGGCAGGCGCGTTTCGAACTCGTGGATGTCCCCGTGCTTCGTCGCGCCATTGACGACGAGGTAGAAGTCTTCGCCCCGGCGGGTCGCCATCAGGTCGTCGATGATCCCGCCTTCTTCGTCGAGCAGCAGCGAGTATTTCAGCTTCATGTCCGGCAGGGCCTGGAGGTCTCCTGGGAGAAGCCGCTCAAGCGCGAGGTCGACCCTTTCGCCATGTACCAGGAGCTGCCCCATGTGACTGACGTCGAACAGGCCGGCATTCTCGCGCGTCCAAAGATGCTCGGCGATGATGCCTTCGTATTGGACTGGCATGTCGTAGCCGGCGAACGGCACCATTCGCGCGCCCTTGGAGCGGTGCCAACTGTCCAGCGGCAGCGTCTCGAGCGCTTCTGAACTTAAGCCGTCCTCAACCATCAAGCTCTCCGCGACAAAGCGATGGCTGCGCCACTGCGGCCGGCCATCGCCCCCTTCTGTCGCTGCGCCTGAGAGCTTTGCCCCTTCGGCGGCCCCGGTCCCGGGGCACTTTCCAGACTGTCAGGCCCGCGCGGTCCCTGATGCCTGAGAGATTCCGGGGGCGGTTGCTCCTTCGGCGGTGGCTTGTGCCACAACTCTCCCGCGCGGCCATTCCAAAAGCTTGCGCTTCTGGTGACGCGGACGGCCTTGGCGACGGCTTACGGCTGAGTCAACGCGTCGCGTTATACTTGAGCTGGTCCCGAGTCATTTGGAAGCCGACGAGATGCTCAAAGGTCGCGTTGGCAACCGCCGAGCGAATTGCCGGATCGGCAAGCGGATCGGTCGCAGCCTCGGCTTCGCCTGCCTTACGGGGACGAGTGAGCGTCCGCCGGACATTTTCCGGTAAGGTCGCCGCGCCGCGGTTCACCCGAACCGTCGCCTGGACGCGAGTCCAGGCATGGACTCCGCCCGCCGGGAAATTGAGCGCGAGTTGGCCAACCTGCTTGGCGGCGACATCGCTTCCGCCGCGCAGCGCGACGTCGAAATAGGGAAGGATCACCTGCCTTGCCTGACCCGGGTCGCGGCGAAGGGCAACGACGGTGAAGGTTGCAGTTGAAACGACATCGCTGCCTGCATCCTGGCAGCTCGCGCGCACGTCCGTGATTGTCGCCGTGACGTCGATGGCCCGGGCATCGGTGCTTCCCGCGGGATTGAACAGGGTGACGTCGCCGGTCCCGGCTGGCACTCCGACCAACGGGCAGGTGCTCCGGACGGAATAGATGCCCCCCCCGTTTTCCGCGGTGACATCGCCCGAATGGCGGCAAGCGGCGAGCAGTGTGAGGGTAACGAGTGCGACGAGGCGAAGCTTCACGGGCGGTCCTTACGAAGGCGGAAAGGTCTGCGCGGTCTATGGCAAGCCCCTTCTATGGCTGCAAGCGATGCCTTACATGGTCTGCACCTTGGCTGAACTACCTCCCCTTCGGGTTTTGATCGCCGCGCCGCGCGGCTTCTGCGCAGGTGTCGATCGCGCGATCCAGATCGTCGAGCTGGCGCTCGAGCGATTCGGCGCACCTGTCTACGTCCGCCATGAAATCGTTCACAACCGCTTCGTCGTCGACCGCCTTCGCAACCTTGGTGCGGTGTTCGTGGATGAGCTCGACGAGGTCCCCGACGACCGGCCGGTGGTTTTCTCCGCGCACGGCGTTCCGAAGGCGGTCCCGGCAGCCGCGCAGGACCGCGGCCTGACCTATGTCGATGCGACCTGCCCCTTGGTCTCCAAGGTCCATCGCCAGGCCGAGCGGCTCATTGCGGAGGGCCGGCATATCCTGTTCATCGGTCATGCCGGCCACCCGGAAGTCATCGGGACCTTCGGGCAGGTTCCATCCGGATCGATGACGCTCGTCGAAACCGTGGACGACGTGGCCGACCTTAAACTTCCCGACTCGGCTAGCCTCGCCTTCCTCACCCAGACGACGCTGTCCGTGGACGACACTGCCGCGATCGTCGATGCGCTGAAGGCGCGCTTCCCGGACATCCGGGCCCCGCGGAGCGAAGACATCTGCTACGCCACCTCGAATCGGCAGGCGGCGGTCAAGGCGATCGCGCCGGAATGCGACCGAATGCTGGTGATCGGCGCCCCCAACAGCAGCAATTCCCTGCGACTCGCCGAAGTCGCCGAGCGGATGGGGGCCCCGGCACGATTGATCGAGCGTGCCTCCGACATCGACTGGGACTGGCTCGGCCAGCCCAGCACGCTCGGCCTCACCGCAGGCGCGTCGGCGCCCGAATTGCTCGTCCGCGAGGTGGTCGATGCATTGCGCGACCGATTCGAGGTGACCGAGGAAGAAGCCGACAGCACGCCGGAGCGCATGGTGTTCAAATTGCCGCGTGAGCTTACATCCTCCCCTGTATTTGCAGGGGAGGGGGACCGCACGTAGTGCGGTGGAGGGGCCCCTCCGTCACGCCGGCGGCGTGCCACCTCCCCTCGAAATCGAGGGGAGGATGACTGAGCTGCAGCTCGTGGAAATCTTCACCGACGGAGCCTGCCGCGGAAATCCGGGCCCGGGAGGATGGGCCGCCCTTCTACGAATGGGGAACACCGAAAAGGAACTTTCGGGGGGCGAGCCGCTGACGACCAACAACCGGATGGAGTTGCTTGCGGCGATTCGCGGCCTCGAAGCGCTGAAACGCCCGTGCCGGGTGCGGCTCCATACCGACAGCATCTATGTCCGCGACGGGATCACGCGCTGGATCCACAAGTGGCGGCAGAACGGCTGGCGCACTTCGGACAAGAAGCCGGTCAAGAATGCCGAGCTGTGGCAGGAGCTGGTTGAGGCGTCCGAGCGGCACCGCGTCGAATGGCACTGGGTCAAGGGCCACAGCGGCCACCCCGAAAACGATCGAGTCGACGCTTTGGCCTGCGCGGAAGCAGACAGCCAGCGCACGCACCACCGACTCTAAGGGCACCCTCAGGTGCCTCGCTCAAAGCGTCGCGGAGCGTAGATCGACGAATCGATATGCGCGGCGAATTCCAGCGGGGCTTCGTCGAGCAGCAGCGCGGCCGCCACGGCCGACGCAGCAGGAGCCGTCTGGATTCCGAATCCGCCTTGACCGACGCACCAGAAAAAGCCCGGCATTTGCGACTCATAACCGTACGCGGGCACGCGCGCGGGGGTGAAGCTTCTCAGGCCCGCCCACTTGCGTTCGACCGCTTCGATCGGCCAGTCGACGACGGACTCGAACTGGTCGATCGCCAAGGCGACGTCGAGCTCCTCGGCTGCCGCATCGCACGGGTCGCTGGCAGTCTCGTCGTGCGGGCTGACCCACACGCGATTGTCCGATTCGCCCTTGAAGTAGAACCGCTCCAACGCGTCGTTGATGAGCGGCAATTCCTTCAACCCGGTCCGGCCGATTCGCAACTGCACGATCGTCCGGCGATAAGGCTGGACGTGAAGCGGAGGGACGCCGCACCGAGCCGCGACGGCGTCCGCCCAGGCCCCCGCCGCATTGACGATCGTCGACGTTGACAGCGCTTGTCCGCCGGCTTCGATTTCCCACCGACCCGCAGAGCTCCGCGCCTTCTGAAGCGGCGCTGAGCAGATCAATGTCCCGCCTTCACGTCTGAATTGGGCAAGACAGCCCGCATGAAGCGCCGCGACGTCAATGTCGGCGCAGCTCGGGTCATGGACTCCGAAGTCCCAGCCCGCGCGGAGGCCAGGCACCAATCGGTCGAGCACCGGACGCCCGACCTGCTCGATTGGCGCCTCGGGGCTGTTCGCCGCGATTGCCTCGCGAAGGTGCATATATTCGGTGGCGATGGTGATCGCCCCGCGCCGATGGAGCAACGAGCGCTCGCCGGATGGCCAGCCTTGCTCGAGCGGTTTCCGGGAGGCCAAGGTCAGCGGCATGACCGCCGGTCCGCCATAGTGCGCGAGCCAGAAAGCCGCCGAGCGGCCGGTCGTATGATAGGCGCAATGGTCCTCCGCCTCGAGAATCGCGACTTTTGCTCGCCCCGCGACCCGGGCTCCGAGGCTTGCTCCGGCGATGCCGCCGCCGACGATCACGATGTCAAAGTGGCCCATTATTCGCGCCGGTTACGAATTGGAAAGCCGCGCCGTCTAGTGGTGCAGTCATGTTCAATGGTGCGTTTACCGAAATGGTGCTCCTCGTGGGCCTCGCCGCGATCCTGGTGTTCGCGGCGGCGGTCGACGTGCGCACCTTCACCATTTCAAACAAGCTGAACCTCGCGGTGGCGCTGCTCGCGCCGCTTTATTGGCTGTCCGTCGCTCTCCCGCTTTGGCCGGACGTCGGCGTGCATCTGGCGGTGGGCGCCGGCGTGTTCGTGTTCCTGGCCGGTGCATTCTACGCGGGAATGATGGGCGGCGGGGACGTGAAGCTCGCCGCCGCGCTTGCGCTATGGTTTTCACCTCAATCAACAATCAAGTTTCTGGTCCTGACGTCGCTTGCCGGCGGGGTGCTGACTTTGGGCGTTCTCGCCTGGCACCGCTTCAAGCAACGGGAGGGACGGCCCGAAATCCCGTACGGGGTCGCCATCGCATTCGGCGGTCTCGCAATTCTCACCCAACGGTTTCTTAACCAATTTGCCTGATTTGTGAGGGCGTAACGGGGAGCCCTCAAGGGGAGGCGATCACGCCATGGATGTGAAGAAGCTCGCTCTGCTCATCGGAGCTTTGGTCATTGCGGTA
>JBKPOO010000027.1:0-101154 GCA_046733175.1 Pseudomonadota bacterium | reverse complement strand
GATTCGGTCTGCGACATCCGCCGGTTGAGGTTGTTGATGACGCCCTCGAACGGCTTCTTCACCTCATAGCTGCGCTTGCCGTCGATGAAGCGGAGGGTGACCGGGCGGCCGCCGGTGCCGAACAATATGACGTGGCGCGCTTCCTCGGGCAGGTCCTTCCACGGCGTTTCGAGGTCGAAACCGTAGGCGCGTGCGAGCGAATCCAGCACCTGCATGTAATAAGGCGAGGGCGGCTGCGACTTGGCCCAGGGGACGACCGCGCCTTTCCGGAGGCTGAGCGCGTGGTTGGGGACGACGAGGTCCTCGTCGAACACGAGCTTCTCGCCGAGGCCGTCGCAGGCGGGGCAGGCGCCCTGCGGAGCGTTGAAGGAGAAGAGGCGCGGCTCGATCTCGGCGATGGTGAAGCCGCTGACGGGGCAGGCGAATTTCTCGGAGAAGAGGATTCGGCCGGGGGGTGCATAGTCGAGCTTCATGCCGGACGTTTGCGCGAGCGCTCGCCCTTCGACAGGCTCAGGGTGAGCGCCTTGGTCGTACCTCGCACCCCCCGCGCTCACGTTGAGCTTGTCGAAACGTGATTGCTCCTCGGGTGGGTCCGCGGGGTCGAGATACGCCAGTCCTTCCGCCAGTTTCAGCGCGGTTTCGAAGCTGTCCGCCAGCCGCGCCTCGATGCCCTCACGAACCACGATCCGGTCGACCACCACCTCGATGTCGTGTTTGTATTTCTTGTCGAGCGCGGGCGCGTCCTCGATGGCGTAAAACTCACCGTCGATACGCACGCGCTGGAAGCCCGCCTTCTGCCATTCGGCGAGTTCCTTGCGGTACTCGCCCTTGCGGCCGCGAACGACGGGCGCGAGCAAATAATGCCGCGAGCCTTCGGGCAGGGCCATCGTCCGGTCGACCATCTGGCTGACCTGCTGAGCCTCGATCGGGAGGCCGGTCGCGGGGGAATAAGGCACTCCGACCCGCGCCCAGAGCAGGCGGAGGTAATCGTAGATTTCCGTCACGGTGGCGACCGTCGAGCGCGGATTGCGGCTCGTCGTCTTCTGCTCGATCGAGATGGCCGGCGAGAGGCCGTCGATATGCTCGACGTCCGGCTTCTGCATCATCTCGAGGAACTGGCGGGCGTAAGCGCTGAGGCTCTCGACGTAGCGGCGCTGCCCTTCGGCATAGATGGTGTCGAAGGCGAGCGAGGATTTGCCCGATCCCGAGAGGCCGGTGATGACCGTCAGGCTCTCGCGCGGGATATCGACATCGATCCCCTTGAGGTTGTGCTCGCGCGCTCCGCGGACGGAAATGTGGGTCAGCATACGGTGGACCTAAGCTGACGAATATGGGTCATCATTGGGCCAATTCGTTCCGTTTATGTTCTAGTCTAGCTTGAGGAGCCGCAAAGGGTCAACGCGGATGTGGACGATATGGGCGCTGTGCGCGTTATTGCCAGCGCCTGGCGCGTCTACTTCTTAGTCACACCCGCTCCGAGCCGACATGGATCGGGATCAAGGGCGGCCGACTTCTCCGGAACTGTTCCAAGGGCGTGAAGTTCGTGAAGGTAAACAATACCGGTGCCGTGGTTGCCGTAGCGCCGGTCCGTGTAGAAGAAGCTTCGGTCCCAAACTGCGATGGAATCGTTCGCGAAGACGGCCAGCTCGCCCGGGCCGTGCGCAACGAAATCGGCGCGATAAATCCAACACTGCGGGCGGGACTTGTCGACGCTGGTAAAGTCGAGCGCATGCACCAACACCGGATGGCGTTCGCGGCCTGCCGAGTTGATCGGCCGAATTTGGTAAATCAGCTGCATGTAACGAGCGTCCACCAATCGGCGTAACAGCGCGCCCAAGGAGCCTGCAAAGCCAAGCTTGTATGCCGGCAGCCCGTTCGGCGAAGTGGGATAAGGTCCGTCATTCCAATCGGGGCGGATTCGTCCCTTCGCATCCTTTGTCGTCGGCACGGCAAGCTCGATCGAATAAGGTTCGTCGGTGCGGACCTGCATATGCAGCTGGTTACACAGTTTGGAGGCGTCGAACGTCGATTGACCTTCCGTGGGAAGGCCGGATGGATCGACCGCGGTGCGTTTGCACAACCGCGGATCTATGGCCGACAGTGTCAGCTGAGTGACTATGACGACGAACACATACAGGATGCCGAGCAGCATGACGAAGCCGATCACGCTCGGCAGACCATACCATTTGAGCGACTGAACCAATCGCTGATAAATCTTTGCTGTTCGAAGGCTCTCAACCCAGCCCTTGTCCGTCAGGCCGAATTTTCGATCATTCACGCGGTCGAACCAAAGCTTGCGCATTTTCGAGCGGATCGACCGTTCCATAAAGGTACCGGCAGTCCACCCCACGGCCACGAGAATCGTGAGGATAAGAAACACCCAAGGCGACGTCTGGAATGCCCGTACCCACGGCTGAAGAAAGCCCGGGAAAACCTTGGCCCAACTCGTCAGGCGCCCAAATACCCACTGACCATCGGTCGTGGCGGGGTACATGTATCGTTGCGCGTAAAGCGGCATCAGTACCAAAGCCGCGGTCACGACCACGGTGTAGAAATAGGCGACGCGCCGCCACCAGACGCGATCGTAAACTTTTTCGCGCTGTTCCGGCCAATTTTTGCGACTGCCAATCAGTGCCCGCTTGACGGCGGGATCGACCCGCGGATTGCCGCCTCCTGCGCCGTCGAAATTGAACGGCTCGATCGAAAACTTCGGAGGAAGAACGATCGGAGCGTAGCCGTCTGTACCAAAGGCAATCCGCGCCGCTACGCTTTCATGTACCTTGCATGAAAGCAGTTCGCCCAGCGGCGGATAGGGTCGTTCGCCCCGGATCGGGTCCCGATAGGTAAGTGTCTCTTCGAATTCCTCCCTTCCGACGACCTTCTTGTGGAAGAAGCCTTCGATCCGCCGAGGTTGGTAGCGGTAATAGGAAGCGAGCCCGCCACGCGAGTTGTGGATCGGTCCAAGGCTGTTCGACATGTGGAAGACGCGATCGCGGAGTTCTGGGAGCAGCCGCACGCCCGCCATAGCGGCTTCCTGCATCATCCAGGCGAGCGATACGTAACTCAAACTGTCGTCGGGATAGCCGCCGCCGACGTCGCTGTGGACACCGGCGAACCATAACTGCTGCAGACGGCCCCTGAAGCGCGCCTGCGCGCGAGGCTTGTTCGGGTGAGCGGTGCGCGCTTTCCTATCCCAGTCCCATTCGTCCCAGAGGAGCGGCTGGAATGCATCCCGCTCATCATCCAGGGACAGCGCATGACGCGCGATTTGTACCCGCTCCGACAGGCACTGATCGGTCATGGACAGCGGGTAGATGAAGTTGTCGATGGCGCGAGTAACTTCCGCGCTGGGGCCGCCATAAGCGGATACGGTGTCCCAGACGCCGATGAACTGAATGTCGATTCCCCCGAAGTCCGTATGGATTTTATAGCCTGGCGAAGTGACAGCCCGCTTGGTCGCGATCAGAAGGTCTCGGACAGCTCGATTGAACCGGACGAGTGCGCGGCCGAGCCTTAGATTGGGTTTGTTCTTGCTTTGGTACGCCCGCATCACGTCATGCGTCCGGGCCTCAAGCTCATTCTCGTCGGAGGCGACTACGATCCCATATTTGGCCAGCAGGGCCGCGACTATCCGGATCGTGTACGCCCCGCGGCTGAACCCGAAGCAATAGACTCTGTCGCCTGGTTGATAGTTGCGACAGACATATTTGTAGATCGCGCGAACGTTGCGTTGCAGGCCGAAGCCGAAGATGCCGGCGATCCAGGCCAGGACCTTAGTCTTCGAAGTGCCGACCCCATTATCGTAAAAAGCGACTTGGACGCGATGAGTCGGCGAAAGGCCCAGCTCAACGGCCTCATACATGCGCCAGACGTTCGTCTTAAACAGCTTTCCGCTGCTATTCCCCGTGCCATCTGAGAATAGAAGGATGTTCTTGCCTTGCGCGCCAGAGGCCATGGTCTCCCCCCTCCGACCGGAGGCGGCGCCTCCGGGACCAGACTCGGCAACAGCAATGGACGCCTCTCCGCGACGGAGGTCAAGACCTAGTTCCTCCGTCCCCGGTGGGAGTTGGAATGCCTCATGTTTCCTGTACTTTGCCCCCAGCGTACTTCCGAAGGGGGCGAGTCCATGAAATATGTTTTGGCGTTACCGCTGCTTCTGGCGGCGAGTTCGGCGATGTCGGAAATCCCAACTCCGGCCAGGCCCGTGACCGATCCGAAGAGCATCGCCTCGCCGACGGACCCGCGGTCCGCCCCGGTACCGATCGATGACATCGTATTCACGCGCGGCGTGTTCGACTCGACCTGGAGCGCCGACGGGCGCCGGCTGTTCGTCTCGACCAACCTGACCGGGCGCTACAACATCTGGCGCACGGATGCCGCCGGAAGCTGGCCGGTCCAGATCACCCAATCCGACGACAGCCAGGACGGCCTGACCGTCTCGCCTGACGGGCGCACCCTTTACTACCTGCAGGACAAAGGGGGGAACGAGCAGTACGACATCTACGCGGTTCCGACGGACGGCGGCTCGCCCCGCAACATTACCAACACCGACGATCTTCGCGAGAGCAATCTTCGCTTCTCACCGGATGGCCGCTGGATGGCGATGGCCACCAAGCGCAAGGACCAGGGCCAGAACAATCTTGCCGTCATGGACGTCGCGTCGGGGAAGGTAAGGACGCTCACGAATGAGGCAGACCCCAAGTGGAATTGGAGCCCAGTCGCCTGGACCCACGGGGGCCGCACGCTGATTGCCAATCGAGCGGTGGTGGACGAGACGGCGGGCGAGGTGTGGAGCGTCGACGTTGCGAGCGGAAAGGCGTCGAAGCTGCTCGGCAAGCCGGACGTCGTCTATTTGGCAAGCGGCTCGGCTCCCGACGGGTCCGCCATCGCCATCACCACAAACGAGCAAACCAAGCAGCTCCACGCCGCTGTGCTCACTCCAGCGACTGGCGCGATCCGCACACTCGCGCCGACGCCATGGGAGCAGACCAGCGGCGCGATCAGCCCCGACGGGAAATCGATGCTCGTCCGGACGAGCGAGGACGGCCGGTCCAGCCTGCAGCTCGTCGACGTCGCAACTCTGAAAGCGCGGCCTCTCGTCATGCCCGCCGGAGTGAACGGAGCGGCTGCAATCCAGCCGTTCACGCCCGACGGCAAGCGCTTGCTGGTGCTGCACTCCGGCGCGGATAGTCCGGGGGAGCTTCAGTCTTTCGACGTCGCAACCGGACGCACTTCGCCGATCACCCATCTCGCGATGGCAAGCCTCGCGCCCGAACATTTGCCCAAGTCGCGCATCGTCACTTACCGAAGCTTCGATGGAACTCCAGTCAGCGGAATCCTCACGGTTCCGTTCAATCTCAAGCGCGATGGAAGCAATGCCGCGGTCGTCCTTCCGCACGGCGGGCCGACCGGACAGGCGAACGACGGCTTCAGCCGGGCGGCGACGGCGCTCGCCAGCCGCGGCTATTTCGTGATCCAGCCCAACCCCCGGGGTTCGACGGGCTATGGCCTCGCATTCCAAAAAGCGAATTACCAGGACCTTGGCGGAGGCGACCTCAAGGACGTGATCGCAGCCAAGCAATTCCTGGTCGACACCGGCTATGTCGACCCGAAGCGGGTCGGGATCGCGGGCGGCTCCTACGGCGGATTCATGACCCTGATGGCGATCGGTCGGGCGCCGGAAGAATTCGCAGCGGCCGTATCGCTGTTCGGCATCATCGACTGGCGCACGATGTGGGAACATGAGGACGCCTTGCTGCAGGCTTACCAGAGAAGCCTCCTCGGCAGTCCCACCGAGGCCCCCAAAGTCTATGACGCCAGTTCGCCGCTCACCTATATCAACGCGGTCAAGGCGCCACTGCTCGTGCAACAGGGGGAGAACGACATTCGCGTTCCCGCCGGCCAGGCACGCCAGGTCGTCGAAGCGCTCAAGAAGAAGGGCAATGTGGTCGACTCGGTGTTCTACGCGCAGGAGGGCCACGGCTTCCTGAAGCGAGAGAACCAGCAGGACTCGCTGAAGCGCCTGGTCGAATGGTTCGACAAATATCTGAAGGGCGCGAGATAGCCGCGGTCCAACCCCGCCAGCGCCTTCCGCAACCCGTCGACGCCAGCCGCGCCTTAGTCGACGCGCTGTGGCTGGAATTGCCCTGCACGCCGAAGTAGCGCTCGGAAAATCAATCTTTTGGGGGCCATGATGACTCGTCTTTCCAACTGTCGCGTGGGCCGGATCGCGGCCATTTTCCTCGCCTGCACGGCGCTTCAGGCGGCCCCCGCGGCCGCTCAGCAGCAGGCAGCGGGCGCCAGCGTCTCCGAGCCGAAGGTGGTTCGCTTCGGGACCTGGGGAGTCGACATCGGAACGCGCGACATGTCGGTGAAGCCCGGCGACGATTTCCAGCGCTACGCCAGCGGCCATTGGCTCGATACGAACGAGATCCCGGCGGACAAATCGCAGAACGGGGTGGGATCCGAACTCGCGGACCGAAACCAGGAGCAGCTGCGCGCGATCGTGATGGGCGCGCCCAAGGACAGCCAGCTCGGCGCCTTCTACACGAGCTACATGGACGAGCCGAGGCTCGAGCAGCTCGACGCCGCTCCGTTGAAACCCGACCTCGACAAGGTCGCCGCGATCAAGACCAAGGCCGAATTCACGCGGTACATGGCGCACACGTTGAGCGGCCTCGGATCGACGCTCTATGCGCTGGGCCCCGTCCCCGATCTGGCCAATCCAACGGTGAATATCGCCTACATCGGATCGAACGGCATGGGCATGCCGGACCGCGATTATTATCTGCTCGACAAGTATAAGCCGCAGCGCGACGCCTATCGCGCCTACATCCAGCGCACGTTCGAAATGATCGGCGAGCCCAGCCCATCGGCGGCGGCTGACAAGGTGATGGCGTTCGAGACCGCAATCGCGAAAATTTCCTGGCCGCAGGCCGACCTTCGCGACATCGACAAGATCAACAATCCAATGAGCCTGGCGCAGCTTCAGAAATATGCTCCGCAATTCGAGTGGGGCGTGTATCTCGGAGAGGCGAAGGTCATGTCGCCGCACCTGCTGGTCACCGACAATAGTGCGATCAAGGCGGTGGCGGCGCTCTATGGGAAAACGCCGCTCGAGACGTTGAAGACCTGGCAGAAGTTCAAAGTGGCCAATGACGCATCGAACTACCTGTCCAAGCGGTTCGTCGACAGCCGGTTCGAATATACCAAGACCCTGACCGGGGCGAAGGAGCTACGGCCCCGCTGGCGCCGCGGGATCGCGGAAGTCGACGGCCGCCTCGGCGAGCTGCTCGGCAAGACCTATGTCGGCCGCTACTTCCCCGCGCAGTCAAAAACGATGATGGAAGACCTCGTCGCCAATTTGAAGAAGGCGGCGGCCGAGCGCATTCAAGGCAACAGCTGGATGGGCGAAGCGACCAAGAAAGCCGCCCTGGTCAAGCTGTCGAAGATGCAGGTGATGGTCGGCTATCCGGACAAATTCCGCGATTATTCGAAGCTCGAGCTCAAGCCCGACGACCTTTACGGCAACGTCAAGCGCAGCGCGGCATTCGAATGGGCCTACCAGATGGAGGACCTCAACAAGCCGGTCGACAAGAAGAAGTGGGCGATGAGCCCGGCGACGGTCGACGCTTATAACGGCGGGCTTGAGAACAAGATCGTGTTCCCGGCGGGGATCCTCCAGCCGCCGTTCTTCGATCCGCAGGCCGATGCGGCGGTCAATTACGGCGCGGCAGGGGCCATCATCGGCCATGAGATCATGCACGGCTTCGACGACCAGGGCCGCAAGATCGACGAGAATGGGGCGGTTCGCGACTGGTGGACCGCGGACGATGCGAAACGATTCAAGGCGCTCACCGACGAGCTCGGCAAGCAATATTCATCGTACGAAGCGGCACCCGGAATCTTCATCAACGGCGCGCTGACGATGGGCGAGAATATCGGCGACATGTCTGGGCTCGAAGTCGCTTATTCGGCGTACAAGATGTCGCTTGGCGGAAAGCCGGCGCCGGTCGTCGACGGCTTGACCGGCGACCAGCGATTCTTCCTCGCCTTCGCCCAGGCCTGGCGTGGCAAGCAGCGGGTCGATGCGATCAAGACGCAGGTCGCGTCCGACCCGCACAGCCCGCGCCGATTCCGGGTGATCGGGCCACTGCGCAATCTCGACGCCTGGTACGATGCATTCGGAATCGGGCCCGATTCTAAATTCTACATCCCGCCGGAAAAGCGCGTCCGAATCTGGTGAGCTGACGACCCCTTGGGCCGGCAGAAGGGGGGCCGCACCCGTTCGGCCCCCCCTTTTTCTTGCAGATGTTCAGCGTCGAACCTCTGCCTCGCTACAGCCGTTGGAACTTGGTCGGCCCGCGAGACTTTTTGCGCCTAACAGCGGTCAGGACCTTTGGCGGGACTGTTGGCGTAAGCGGAGTTTCAATGCGGCGGATCCTCATCGGATTGATCGCAGTCGTAATCGTCATCGCGATAGTCGCCGCGATGGTCTGGACCCGCACCACGAGAGGCCCGAACGTCCGCGAGGCTTCTACCCCCGGTAATCCAGCAAGAGCCGTCGCCGCGGCGGCCGCCTCACCGCCTGACGACGGCAATTGGACGATGCCGGCGAAGGATTATGCGGCAACCCGGTTCAGCGGCCTCACCGAGATCAATCCGACGAACGTCGCCAAGCTCCAGGTGGCGCTGACTTTCTCGACTGGAACGACGGAAGGGTTCGAGGCGCCGCCGCTGGTCGTCAACAACACGATGTACGTGGTCACGCCCTGGCCCAACAACCTTTTCGCGCTCGACCTGACCAAGCCCGGGGCGCCGGCGAAATGGGTTTACAAGCCGAACCCCGCGGCGGCCTCGAAGGGCGTGGCATGCTGCGGGCCGGTCAATCGCGGCGCTTTCTATTCGGACGGCAAGATCTTCCTGAATCTCCTGGACGGTCACACCGTCGCAGTCGATGCCGACACTGGCCAGGAGTTGTGGCGCACTCAAGTCGCCGACATCCAGAAAGGCGAGACGATCACCATGGCGCCGCTGGTGGCCGAGGGGAAAGTGCTTGTCGGCAATTCTGGCGGTGAGATGGGCGTTCGCGGTCGGCTGACGGCGCTCGATGAGTCGAGCGGCAAGATCGCTTGGATCGGTTACACGACGGGCCCCGACAAGGACGTTCTGATCGGTCCGAACTATCGCGCGCCATATCCGATGGACGCCGGCAAGGATCTTGGGGTCAAAAGCTGGCCTGGAGAATTATGGAAGATCGGCGGCGGCGCCGTTTGGGGCTGGATCAGCTACGACCCGCAGCTGAAGACGATTTACTACGGGACATCGAATCCCGGTCCCTGGAACCAGGAGCAACGGCCGGGCGACAATAAGTTCACCGCAGGCGTCTTCGCGCGCGACATCTCAACCGGGCAGGCCCGCTGGTTCTACCAGAGCACGCCGCACGACATTTACGACCATGACGACATCAACGAGATTGTCCTGGTCGATTATCCGCTGCCCAACGGCCAGCGGATCCCCGCGCTGATCCGGCCGAGCCGCAACGGTTTCTTCTATGTGCAGGACCGTCGCACCGGCCGTGTGCTGTCGGCAAAGCCATATAGCTTCATCAACGTTTACAAGGGCGTTGACCTCAAAAGCGGAAGGCTGGTGCCGGTCGAAGGCATGGAGCCCGTGCCGGGACGCGCCGTCCGCAACATCTGTCCGGCAGCGCCCGGCGCTAAGGATTGGAACCCCTCGGCATTCAGCCCCGTCACCGGACTGATCTACATCCCGCACATCAACCTCTGCATGGACATGGGCGTCAGCAACGCCAATTACATTCCGGGAACGCCGTTCGTGGGCGCCGACGTGAAGATGTACCCCGGACCCGGCGGAAACCGCGGCGTATTCACCGCCTGGGACCCGGTGGCCGGCCGCAAGGTATTCGAAATCAAGGAAGACCTGCCGTTGTGGAGCCCGGCGCTGGCCACGGGCGGAGGACTCGTTTTCTACGGGACCCTGGACGGCTGGTTCAAGGCGATCGACGCCCGGACAGGCAAACTGCTGTGGCAGTTCAAGGCCGGCAGCGGAATCATCGGCCAACCCATCAGCTATCGTGGGCCCGACAACAGGCAATATATCGCCGTGCCATCGGGGGTCGGCGGCTGGGCCGGCGCCATCGTCTCCGCGAGCCTCGATCCCCGCGACCCGTCGGGCGCGCTGGGCTTCAACAACGCCGTCAAGGACCTGCCGAAGCGAGTTTCGGCAGGCGGAATGGTTTATGTCTTCGCTTTGCCGAAATAGCCTCGCCCTCGCCGGGGTGCTCGCCCTTCTCGGCGGTTGCGACCGCGATGCCCGCGACGCACGCGGCAAGCCTCTTGGCGAAACCGTTCCCGCGCTATCCGCCAGCCCGGACACCATCTTCCCGGGCGGTTCAAAGCCGGCGCCGCTCGACCCGCGGGCCGCCGCTTACGAACGCAATGCCTTCGCCATTTCGCAGGGGCAATTCTTGTTCACTCGCATGAATTGCGTCGGCTGCCATGCGCATGGCGGCGGCGGAATGGGCCCGGCGCTGATGGATGATGAGTGGCGGTACGGCGGGCGGATCGACCAGATCGCGGCGACCATCGCCGAGGGGCGTCCGAACGGGATGCCGTCCTGGCGCGGGAAGCTCACCAACCAGCAGATCTGGCAGCTCGCCGCTTATGTGCGGAGCTTGTCGGGACAGGCGCCGAAGGATGCCGTGAGTGCCCGGGCAGACGAGCTCAGCAACACTCCGCCTCAGACGCAGACGAAGCGCGAGCCGGTCAACCCATCAGACTCGGCTCAGCAATGACGTGCCGGGGGCGCCTTGCCGGCAGCCTGCTGCTCACTCTTGGCGGATGTTCGGGAATCCAGACGAGCCTGGGCGGCGAAGGCGCGGATGACGCAAGCTTCATCCGGCTGTTCGTGATTTTCCTCGCGGTCTGCGCCGTAATGTACGTGCTCGTGATTGCGGCCATGGTGGGCGCGCTCGCCAGACGCCGAGGCAAGCATGAGCCGCTGACTGTCGAAACCAAGTCACACGATAAGAGCTCGCCGCTAGTCCGCACCTCACTGATCGGCTGGGCCGTGCTCATCGCAATCGGCCTCGTCGCCCTGACCGTTGCAAGCTTCTTCGAGGACCGCTCGGCCGCGGCGAGAGCAAGACATCCGCAGCTCACCGTCAAAGTCGTCGCCAACCAATGGTGGTGGGACGTTATCTATGAAACGCCGGACGTCTCCCAGTCGGTGCACACGGCGAATGAGCTTCACTTGCCCGTCGGTGTGGAGGCCGAGGTCCAGCTAGCGTCGAACGACGTCATTCACAGTTTCTGGGTGCCGAACCTGGCCGGCAAACAGGACCTCATCCCCGGACGCACGACCGACATCCAGCTCCTGCCTGAAAAAACGGGCCTCTACCGCGGTCAATGCGCCGAATTTTGCGGCATGCAGCACGCCAATATGGCGTTGGTGGTGACCGTGGAAAGCAAGGCCGATTTCGTCCGCTGGATGGAGCATCAGCGGCGGCCCGCATTTGCGCCCGCCAATGCGCTCGAACTCGCGGGCTACAATTATGTCACGACCCGCGAGTGCAGCAGTTGCCACAACATCGCCGGCACCCCGGCTGGCGGACAGGTCGGACCTGACCTCACGCATTTCGCCAGCCGCCGGACGATCGGGGCCGGAGCGCTGCCGATGAACGCGGGCAATCTTTACGGATGGGTCGCCGACCCGCAGTCGCAGAAGCCCGGCAACCAGATGCCGACCATCGGGCTCGCCCCGAATGACCTCCATGCGGTCGTCGCCTATCTGGAGCGACTGAAATGAAGCCGCCGGCCAAGAGGGAGTCGCGCAAGACAATCCTGCGTGACGGGCCTGACCTTACCGGCGCAGAGCTGGAAGAGCGGCTGGAAGCGACCTGGAGCCGGCCCAAGGGGCTGATCGGCTGGCTCGCGACCGTCGATCATAAGGAGATCGGCCGGCGCTACATCATCACCGCGCTCGTGTTCCTCGCCTTCGGCGGGCTGATGGCGCTGCACATGCGCCTACAGCTGATGTTTCCCGACAATGACGCCATGGGTCCGGGCCTTTTCAACGAGACCTTCACGATGCACGGGACGACAATGATGTTCCTGTTCGCCGTGCCGGTGATGCAGGGCGTTCAGATCTACCTCACTCCGATCATGGTCGGCACTCGGGCGATGGCCTTCCCGCGGCTAACGGCATTCAGCTTCTACCTCTATCTCGCGGGCTGCTTGTTTCTCTGGGGGGCGCATTTCCTTCGGTTCGGGCCCGACAACGGCTGGTTCTCTTACGTGCCGCTGGCCGGACCCCAATACGGGATCGGAAAACGCGCCGACGTCTGGGCGCAGACGATAACCTTCACCGAAGTCGCCGCGCTCGCCGTGGCCGTGACGCTCGTTGCGACGATCCTCAAACAGCGCGCTCCGGGAATGACGCTCGCGCGGATGCCGATCTTCGTCTGGGCGACTTTGGTCACGTCGCTAATGGTCATCTTCTCGATGCCGTCGATCGCGCTGGTCTCGAGCTTGCTGCTTTCCGACCGCCTCGTTGGGACGCAATTCTTCAACCCCGTCGAGCATGGCGACCCGTTGCTCTTCCAGCATCTCTTCTGGTTCTTCGGCCACCCCGAGGTTTACATCATCTTCCTTCCGGCGACGGGCTTCGTCAGCGAGATCGTTTCGACTTTCTCGCGTCGGTCGCTGTTCGGCTATCCGATCGTCGTCCTGTCTCTCGTCGCCACGGGAATCCTGGCGTTCGGCCTCTGGGTCCACCACATGTTCGCAACCGGGCTGCCGCGCGTCGGTTACAGCTTCTACACCGCGGCGAGCATGGCCGTATCGATTCCGACCGGCCTCCAGATCTTCTGCTGGATCGCGACGATGTGGGACGGTCGCCCGCGGCTCAAGGTGCCCATGCTCTACGTCATCGGGTTCATCGTCACCTTCGTCATCGGCGGATTGACGGGAGTGATGATTGCCGCGGTGCCGCTCGACCTGCAGCTGCACGACACTTACTTCATCGTGGCGCATTTCCATTACGTCCTCATCGGCGGCGCGGTGTTCCCGCTGCTCGGGGCGATCACTTATTGGTATCCGAAGTTCACTGGCCGGATGATGTCGGAGCGACTGGGCAAGATCAGCTTCTGGATCATTTTCCTCGGCTTCCAGCTCACATTCTTCCCAATGCACATCGCCGGGCTGATGGGGATGCCGCGGCGGGTCTATACGTATCCGGCCGGAATGGGCCTCGAGCTTCCCAACCTGCTTTCGTCGATCGGCTCGGCGGTGGTGGCGATCGCGGTGCTGCTGTTCGTCGTGAACATGGCGGTTTCGTTTTTGTCCGGCCGCCGCGCGGGACCGGATCCGTGGGACGCGCCGTCGCTCGAATGGGCAGCGGATTCGCCGCCACGCTGGTATAATTTCGCGCATCTGCCGGCGGTCGAGAGCCGGACGCCGCTATGGGACGGCGGGTCCGAGATCCCGGTGGTTCACGGCCTGCGGGTCGATGATCGCGAGCTTCTCCTGACCAGTGTAATCTCCGCGGCGCCCGACCTTCGTGAGCCGAGCGCGGTGCCGAGCATCTGGCCCTTCGTCGCGGCCGTCGCGACGACGATCACCTTCATCTGCTCGGTGTTCAGTCCGTGGGCCTTGGTGTTTGGAACGATTCCGATCGCGGCCGCACTGATCGCGTGGTTCTGGCCCAAGACGCCCGGGCCATATGCGGAGCCGCAAATCACATGATCCGGCCGCCGACCTTCACTGAAGACCTGTCCGAGCTGCCGGATCACGCGTTCAGCTACCGGAGCCTGACTTGGTGGGGGGTCGTTGGCTTCATGGTGATCGAGGGCACCGCCTTCGCGCTGGCCATTGCCGCTTACTTCTTCCTCATGAGCCACGAGCGGGAGTGGGCACCGCGGCCGTGGGAGCCGCCGGGGCTTATCGCCGGAACCTTATTCACATTGATCATCCTGCTGAGCGAAATCCCGAACACAATGCTGAAGCGCGCCGTGCACGCGCATGATCTGCCCGTGGTCCGTACCCTGTTGATGTGGATGACCCTGATCGGCGGCGTCCTGCTCGTGATCCGCGGGTTCGAGTTCAACTCGCTGAACGTCTTATGGTATTCGAACGCCTACGGCTCGATCGTCTGGGCGCTCCTGCTGCTTCACACGACCCACGTCGGCACGGACTGGGCTGACACGGTCGTCTTGTGGCTTTTGATGCGGACTTCGCATGGGGAGACGCCTCGGCGCTTCGTCGATACCGATGAGAACGCGCTCTATTGGCGCTTCGTCTGGCTCGCCTGGATCCCGATCTACCTGCTCATCTATTGGGCTCCGAGGCTGTTCCGGTGAAGCGATCGAGCGAAATCGTCGACCTGGCCATGCCCTGGGCTGGCCTTATCATCGGGCTCGCCGCTCTCATCACGGCCCATCAGTTCGGGTCGGACGGAATGTTCGATAATTGCCTGTCGATCGGTCCTGGCCCGCTGCTCATCGTTTCCGCGTTGACCATCGCCGCGACCGCCGTCGGCGCATTCCTCTCGTGGCGCGTTCTCGACAATGAAGCGGAGGCGCCGGCAAGGAAGGTGATTGCGACCATCTCCGTCGGAGCGTCGGCGCTGTTCGTTCTCGCCATGCTCCTGCCGATGATCGCTGCTCTCATCATACCGCCATGCTTCCAATGATGCGCCTCCTGGTCTTTGTCGCAACGCTGGCGACAGCGACAGCGGCGTCCGCTCATGCGGAAGAGGGCGCCGGCCATGCAGGCTGGACCTTCGATCCGTGGGTGACGATCCCATTGGCTTTGCTCCTGATGGTCTACCTGGTCGGCCGGAAAAGGCTGACCGACCGCTCGGCCACCCAGCGGCGGCCTGGCTGGCAATTTGTTGGCGGCTGGGCAGTTCTCTCCTTCGCCCTGGTTTCACCGCTCCACGAGGCCGGCGAACGAAGTTTCACGCTGCACATGGTCGAGCATGAGCTGATCATGCTTCTCGCGACCTTCCTCCTCGCGGGTTCGCACGCGGGCGGAGTTCTTGCGTGGGGCCTTCCCGCGCCCCTACGGAGAGGGCTCGGCGGGGGCTGGAAGGCACCCCTTGCCAATCTCTGGCGGAGGTTGACCGAACCGATCACGGCCACGGTCGTCCAGGCGGTCGTACTGCTGGCCTGGCATACCCCGGCCCTGTTCGACCGGGCGCTCGACAGCCGCGGCTGGCACATTGCCCAGCACTTGAGCTTCGTCGTCGCATCACTGCTCTTCTGGTGGGCCATGCTCCACCCGAAGCGCGGCGGCTATTTGCTATCTGCCGCCTGCCTATTCCTCACTTCACTGGTGGAAGGCGGCCTCGGCGCACTGATGGCACTGTCCCAAAGCCCCTGGTACTCGGCCTATGCGGCTATGGGACTTTCGGGCATTGGCGTCGATCCGACGACCGACCAGCAACTTGCGGGATTGGTGATGTGGATCCCCGGGGGCGCCGTGCACGGAGCCGCGGCATTGTGGCTTCTCCATCAATGGCTGAACAGCGAGGGCGGTCATGCCGTACGTATCCGCTAGGAAGAGCGCTTTCGCGATTTTAATTCTCGGGGCCACGGTCTTCGCCGCCGGCTTCGTCATGAACACGATCAGCGACCGGAATGACATGTGGACGCACGCTGCCGCGGCAACAGGCGGCGATCCTTCGCGTGGCGAAGCCATGTTCATTCAATATGGCTGCGGCGGCTGTCATCGGCTCGCGCATGTACGCAAAGCGAGCGGAGCCGTCGGCCCTTCGCTGGATGGCGTCGCGGTTCGGGCGGTGATCGCGGGAAAGCTCAACAACTCCCCGGATAATCTCGAGTATTGGATTCGCGATCCGCAAGCGGTCAGCCCGGGAACGGCGATGCCCGACCTCAATGTCGGCAAGCGCGACGCCCGGGACATCACTGCGTTCCTTTACACCCGTACGGACTAGCCGCTTACCAAATGTCGTTGATCGTCGCCGCGATGGTCATGACCGTGGTGATGATGACGGCGAGCAAGACCCAGTTGCACCAGCTTGGCCAGAGAATACGGCTCGCGGAATCCGGCATGAGGGTGAAACGCACCCCGGCCGATCGTGGTTGCTATCTTTTGGCCCGGCGCGTTTTCTTCTTATTCGGTGCCACGACAATGGCATCCCGATCGATCCGGCGGACCTCCTCCCAGGGGATTCGCCGTCCTTTCTTGTGCCCCGTCCACCGTTCGATGAAGCTGCCGGGGCCGCACATCAGCGCGACCACTCGCCCTCCATCGCAGTGGATCTCATGGACGCGCCCGAGCTTCTCGCCGTCGAGCGAGCGCACCGTCTTGTCGCGCAAGTCCGACAGCCGGGTCACAGGGCGCCCCTGCGCGGCATCCACCGGGCCGCCCGATCGTCATCTTTGGCGAGGCCGAGCGCGCTGCCGGGGCATTCGAGCTTCACGGTGGCGCCGATCGTCCGCACCTTTTCGAGAGGCACGCGAACGATGCGATCACCGGCGATCCGGCGCACGAACCAGAAGATCCACCGCGGCAGGCGCCCCTCATAGGCTCCCGGACCGACGAGAAGGGCCTTGAGCTTCAGCTCTTTCTTGCCGCTGAACTCGACGTCGTCGACGATTCCGCAATATTTTCCCTCGCTGTCCAGAAGCGGTAAGTCGAGGAACTCGCTGACCAATTTGATCGGGCCATCGGGAGTCATCCGTTGCCTCCCGACGTCAGGAAGAACAGCGGGAGGGCGGCGATTGCCGCCGCGGTTACGATCGCGAAATAGAGCCAGCCGAGGCTCTTCGCGAGCGCCTTGTTCGCATATTCGCCCATGAGCTTCTTGTCGCCCGAGAGAAGGAGGAGCGGCAGGTAGGTGAGTGGCAACACCAGAATAGAAAATAGGACGGCGAACTCGACCAATGTCATCACGTCGACGCCGGTGAGCACGATTGCCAGCGCGAGGACAAACAGCACGATCCAGGCGATCGTGAACCGGGGCGCTTCCCACGGCTTCTTGTGCCGCCCCCAGTTCCATCCGAAGAATTGCGCGATCGAATACGCATTGGCGAGGCATGTTTCTACGCCGGCGCCTGCAACCGCGAAGAACATTCCAAGCAGCGCGAGGATCAACCCCCATTTCCCGAACGGAATGGCGGCCTGCAGCGCGGCGGTGCCGGGAATCTCAGGATCGACATTCGCCGGCCCAAACAATTGCGCGGAGCTGGCGAGGATCGAAATCGCGAGGAGAGAGCCGAGGCCCATGCCGATGATGCTGGTCATGCGGTTGGTGAGCATGTCCTTCGGGGACCAGCCCTCCTCAATCCCTCCGGACGAGTAGAAATAGACCTCGTAGGGAAACATCACGGCGCTGATGATTGCGACCGTGAAGTAGCCGAAGGTGAGCATCTCCTTCGTGCTGAGACCGTGGGGCACCTGCGGGACCAGTCCACCGGCAATTTGGTGCCAGGGCGGATGGATGACGACGAGCGCTACGGCGAAAACGATCATGAAGAGGCCGAGAAGGCCATAGGTCCGCTCGATCCATTCGAACGGAAGCACCCAGATCGAGACGATGAGCGCCGCCGTCATCCCCACGGCCAGCAGCAGATAAGGCGCGCCGGTGAGATAGTTGAGGATGAGCGCAACGCCGCCGATCTCCGCAGCGCAGGTAATGAGGTTGCTGATCACCGACGCAGCGAGGACCAGGAGGCCGAGCTTCAGCCCGAGCCGGTGGCGCATCAGGTTGAACACCGGCTGCTTGGCGACCGCCGCGACCCGGCCGCTCATCTCCGAAAAGACCATGATTCCAACCGTCGCGAACGCGAATACCCAGATTAGCGCATAGCCGAACGTAGAGCCGGCCTTGGCTGCGAACACGAGCTCGCTGATGTCGACGAACCCGCCGACGGCAGTCATGATGCCTAGGGTTAGCTCAAGCGGATTCAAGCTTGTCCTCGATTTGCTTGAGCGAGTCCGCGTGCGCGCGAAGGGCGGCCGGCGCTGCATCGTCAGGCTCGGCCAGCAGGGCTTTCATCTCCTTGCCGTAGGACGAATCCGGCTCGGTCAGCGATGTGACGGACGTTTGGGCGCCGTCTCGCAGCCATTCGTGCATCGAACCGACGTAAGTCGCGGTCAGGTTCCCGTGACTCGCCTGTTGGTTGACCTCGGCCCATTCGGCAGCGATCGACCGTGCCTGCTTGATATATTGGAGGTCCGACTGCGGACCGCTCGAGCAACCGCACAGAAGCAGAAAGGCCAGCGAGACGCGCAACATCCTGGCTTCAACCCAGCCCGAAGGATGCTGTTCCGCTTCGAGCATCCAAGCCTGCGTCGGGCATCGTCAAGCCGCCACTAACCTTCTTCCTTTCGAGAAAATTGGTTCGTTTCGGCGTTCTGCAAAGCCGAAGGGAGCGCGACCATGCTCAAGCCGCGATCTCGCCGCGATCACGCACATTGTCCCAACCTCTCGGTACTCGTCCACAGAAACTCGGGCAAAACGGCCTGGGCCACGATGACCCGGCTCTGGTACGACGGATGCGAAATCAGCTCGGAGGAGCGGTTTGACGCGGGCGAACGCGTCGAAGTCGCGATCGGCCGGATGGGGAACATCCGCGCGCGAGTCACGGGATGCAAAGGCGGGATAATCTTCGTTCGCTTCGACGAAGAATGTCCGGTCTAGGCAAGAAAAGAGGGCCCAGTCTTTCGACTGGACCCTCTGCAATCAGACGTAATACTTATAAGCGTCAGAACGCTATTAGACGTCCAGAGCGTCCGAAACGTTATTGAACGTCGTGCCCAGCTTCTCGCCAACGCTGTTCAACGCGGTGATGGCAGCAACAGCGATCAGGGCGGCGATCAGACCGTATTCGATTGCGGTCGCGCCCTTCTGGTTGCGAAAAATTTTTGCCAACTTGTTCATGTCCACACTCCTGGTTTGAGAGAGAGGGGTGTGAAAATGGTGAGTAAGCGTAAAATAACGGTGAAGATGAAAGGTTACCCCGTCACCTTTATTATTTGATAGGCCATTCGACTTTAGTCGCAGGGATGTCGTGATCTTCGTCGGGCGCGTCAGGGACCGGAATAAGCAGCGGCCGGCGAATCGTTCTCTGCTTGGAAATCTCGCGTAGTCGATTGAGGGGTGCGGGCCTCGTCATTGCGGGTCTCCAGGCTCTTCCGGTTCCTGCTCCTTAGGCGTTGCGGGTTCGTCGGAATCGCTCGGCGAAGCTGGACGGATGCGATTCCTGATCGCCGACAGCCGCATCGCGGCGGCCTCATCCTCTTCGGATCGCTCCGATTCCTTAGCCTTGAAAAGTCTCATGAGCGGTGTCCCCCTTCATTGCCACCGCCACGCCAGCCGGAAGTGTACCGCCGCATGTCTTGACGAAATACAAACGAGCGTCAGCCGAGCCGATAGCTGGCCACCTCCTCGTAATGGGCGCCGTGACGCGAAAGGCGGCTTTCGAAGAGGCTGAATTCATCGACGTCGAACGGCTCGGAGACAAGACAGCGTCGGCGGTCGATGAAGTCGCCGAGCTCGCGGGTCCGGCGGCCTTTCCAGCGTGCCAAGGTGATGTGCGGATGGAACGCCCGCCGTTCCGGATCCAGCCCGATGTGCTGGCACACGCGTTCGATCTTGCCCGCGAGCGCGGCGATCGACTCCTTTGGTTCGATCCCGGCCCATAACGCGCCAGCGCCGCGGTGGTCGAACGAACCGACGTCCTTCACGCGCGCGCTGAAGCGCGGCGATCGAACACGGCCAAGCGCATCGGTGAGATCGGCGGCGACATGCCGGTCGACTTCCCCGACGAAGCGCAAGGTGATGTGCAGTTGGTCATCATTTTGCCAGCGGAAGTCCGCGCTGGCGTCCATCGCGTCGATCAGCAGGTCCCGGATGTCCTCAGGAGGGCGAATGGCGACGAACAGACGATGCATGTCCCCCTAATAGCCTCGTCAGATTGGCGCGTAATCGCCCGCTTCGATCCTGAGGGGCGGAATTCGTCCATAGGTCAGCAACCGCCAGACCCATTCGGCCGGACCGAACCGGAAACGCCGAAGCCACAAGATGCTGGCCGGTAATTGGAATGCGACCAGGACCAGCGCCAGGAGCAAGGATGTGGTGGGGGTGAATCGATCGAACAGGCCGAAGAGGATGCAGACCGGAACGATGGTCGCGGCCTGCATCAGGTAATTGGTGAGCGCGGTCCTCCCGATCGCGCCAAGCGGCGAGACGAGCGCTGCGCCGGCTTTGGAACGCAAGGCGAGCAACAGCGTGGCGGCATAGGCGCTCGACAAGCCCCAGCAATGAAAAGTGAAGGAAAGTCCGCCGAGGGTCCGATCGACCGCCGTGAGAGAGCTTCCAGCCGCGAGCCGGCGCATCATGAGATAGAAAGTGAGGCTGGCAAGAAGCCCAGCGAGAGCGATGGCCCCGAGCGTCTTGGGGCGCTGGGCGAGCTTGACGATGAGCCGGTTCCGGCCGGCGCAATAGCCGAACAGGAAAAGCGTCAGGTTCGTCGGCCAGGTGAAGATCGCGGTTTCGTACCAGTAACGAACCCAGGCGAAGTTCTCGACGAGGTAGGGCGCGCTCTCGAGTTGCGGCCGGTCGGGCATGGGAATGCCCGAAGCCCCCCACGCCCATCGCGCGGCATAGGGCACGAGAAGCGCAGCGAAGGCGATGACGATCAATTTGCGATCGGACAATTTCCGCAGCGGCACGAGCAGGAACCCGGTGATCGCATAAGGCGCGAGGATATCGCCATTCCGAAGCATCAGCGCGTGCAACAAGCCAATTACGGCAAGGACCGCCAGCCGCCGGCAATAAATGCGAACCGCGCCCGGCTCGTCGGAGGTGCGCTCGAGCTGCAATGAAAAACCAAGGCCGAACAGGAAGGCGAGGATGGTGTAGAATTTACCGTCGATGACAAAGCCGAGGACCGGGCCGAGCCACTTGTCGACCGAAGGCCAGCTTTCCTCGGGCGCGGTTCCAAGGCTCCACAGACAATAAGCGAGCAACACTCCGACCATCGCGAACCCGCGAAGCACATCCAGCGCGAGAATACGGTCGCGACCTGTGACCGGTTGAATCGAATCGGATTGGCCCATGCGCGTCCCCCGGAGCCGGCGGTGTCCCGCTACACCTTTCGCGCAAGCGCCTCCAGCCACTTGGAAGCGCGTGGAGAGAGCTCGGCGGGAAGCGCGTCGAGTGGAACCTCGGCGATCGCCTCGATCTCCCACGACCAGCGGCGTGGCCGATAGCGCACGTCCCGAACGACGAGGAGCGAGGCGAGGTCGCGCTTGAAATCGGGTCGTTCCTCGAGCTCGGCCGCGAGCTGCACATCGCCATGAGCGGTCATGCCGATCTCCTCGCGAAGTTCGCGCAGCACCGCCTCGCGCGGGTCCTCAGTCTTGCCGCGCCCTCCACCAGGAAGGCGCCATCCTGGCGCATAGCGCAGCCGGACGAGGATCACCTTCCCTTCCGGGGTCAGTGCAAGGGCATGCGCTCCGAACGTTCGCGGACGCCGGACGAACCAGGCGAGCTTGAGCAGCGAATGGAGCGCCGTCAGCAGGAGGCGTAGGATGAGGTTCACGCCATCGCCTATGCACCGTAGCGCAGGCGGGTTCCAATCGCGCCTCGGCAATGCCACACTCGACTCGAGAGGGCGGGGCACATGGGCGATCACAAGCTCAGCGAGCTGGAATATCAAAAGCTGCTCGAACCGATGTCCGAGGAGCTGGCGTCGATGGCACGTTGGGTCTCCGAGACCGGACAACGGCTGATCGTTTTGTTCGAAGGCCGCGACACCGCGGGCAAGGGTGGCTCGATCGACATGATCGCGCGCATTCTCAATCCACGCCAATGCCGTGTCGCGGCGCTTCCGGCGCCAAGCGATCGCGAACAGGCCGAATGGTATTTCCAGCGCTATATCCCCTACCTTCCTGCACAAGGTGAGATCACATTATTCGATCGCAGCTGGTACAACCGCGCAGGGGTCGAGCCGGTGATGGGATATTGCACCGAGGAAGAGACCGAAGCCTTCTTGCGCGCCGTTCCCGAATTCGAGAGGCAGCTCGTCGGCGACGGCATCCTGCTGTTCAAATATTGGCTCTGCTGTGATCAGGAGGCGCAGGAACGGCGCTTTCGAAAGCGCGCGACGAACCCCCTGAAAAGGTGGAAGCTGTCACCGGTCGACGTCGCGGCGCGATCGAAATATGCCGATTACACCGATGCGCGCGAACGCATGCTGAAGGTGACGCACACACCCGAAGCGCCGTGGACCCTGGTGGATTTCAACAACCAGGCGCGCGGACGCCTGACGTTGCTCAGGCATTTGCTCGACAGCGTTCCCGATACAGATCTTCCGCTGGCCGAGATCCCGTGGCCGCCGCTCGGCCATGAACCGTTGAAAGAGCGCTATGGGGTGATTGAACCAATCGCCGCTTTTCCAATCGAGGAGCAAAAGTGATGCGCGCGAGGAGGTTGCTTCTACGCCTGACGCTTTATTATCTCGTAATCGGGCTGCTGGTGTTCGCGGCGCTAAAGCTGTGGCCCGCAAGCCGGGGATATTTGCCCGTCGGCGGGGTCGAGGCGCTGATCAACCAGCCTTCGAAGAGCCCGCTCGAAGCGAGCGACATGATCCGCGCCGCACATGTCGGCAACCTCGGTCAGAGCCTGTTTTGGCTGATCGTCGCAATCATCGGCGCGCTGCTTGCCGCCCTTCCCGTCAGCTGGGTCTACATGGGCGTCCGCGACGACGAGGAATATGACCAGTCGCTGATCAACACGATCATCGTCCTGCCGATGGTCGTCACAGGGATCGTCATCATCGTGCAGAATTCGCTCGCTTTGGCCTTTTCGCTCGCGGGGATCGCGGGAGCCGTCCGGTTCCGCAATTCGCTGAAGAGTTCGGGCGACGCCTTGTTCATCCTTCTCGCGGTAGCGATCGGGCTTTCGGCGGGAATCGGAGCGGTGGAGCTGGCGGCGGTAGTCACCATCGCCTTCAACTATTGCTTCGTCGCCCTGTGGATGACCGAATATGGCGAGCGGCCGGGCATGAAGCGCTACCTTTCCGATTACGATCTGACGACGATCCCGCCCGATCCGCCGCCGCCCGATCGACCCGCTTAGTAGCCGAGACAGCGACCGAGCAGCTTCGCGACCCCGTCGTCCGTCGCGATCTGCGAGAAGAAACCGTCGAGATAGCTCGTTGCGCGCGTAATCGTTCTCGGTTCCAATCCCGGTGTCGTTGCCAGCGCAGCGAGGAGCTGAGGCCGGGCTGTGCGCATCTGCGCAGCGACGACGGCGGACTGTTGCTTATGGATGCAATAACCGCGGTAGAAGCGCTCACGGACGTTGCTGATATGCAGCTCGTCGGGCGTCGTCGCATAAGGCGCGTTGACCAGCCCTGAGAAATCGAAGTCGTAAGGCACTGGAATGACCGCGCCTGCGGAAAGTCCGTCAGCGCCGATCAGCTTTGCATTGTGACAACAATCTTCGCCTTTGGGCCCGGCGTGCATCGACCAGTCGTGGTTGCCGATCATGTGCTGGAACATCGCGTATCGAGCAGCATCTAGCGGGCTGAGGTTCGGTACGAGGAATCGGTCGGGCGCGTGGATCTCGTGAAGTCCGTTGCGCCGGGCGACGTCGCCCGTGTCCTCGAGGAAAAAGGCCAGGCGGGTGATAATGGGCCGGCGATCCGCGCCGATATAGTCGA
The DNA here is from genome assembly GCA_046733175.1 of Pseudomonadota bacterium. Taxonomy (GTDB): domain Bacteria; phylum Pseudomonadota; class Alphaproteobacteria; order Sphingomonadales; family Sphingomonadaceae; genus Sphingomicrobium. The sequence goes on along the minus strand of JBKPOO010000027.1, from coordinate 77,435 downwards.
CATTCGCCAGGCGGGCCCGAAAGCTCAGCGGAGTGAGCTGCTGGTACATCCGGTAAGCGCTATATTCGAGCAGCAGATATTGTTGGAACGACGCGTTGTTGTTGCAGTGGGTGACGAGCTTCAGGCGGCGCTGTCCGGCGAAGAGCGACGTTGCCGGCGGTGCCCGAGTGAATTCGACGCGGATCGGCGGAAACTGGCACGTTTCCGCCATACGCCGCGTGATGCCGCGGACCGAGAGGTTCACCGGAAGCGTTTCGCCCGCGATCGTCAGCTCGCCCGGCCGCGGCTCCGACGAGCGGGTCCTGATAAAGTCCTTGAACGGGCCCTGGATGGCGATGTGAATCACCTGTTCGCTGGCAAACAGGGGTTTCGGTGCCGCAGCGGCCGCCGGAACTGCGAAGAGCAAGGCCAGGCCGGCGATCATGGTCTTCATTGCCCTGTCCTTCGTGCAGTATGCGGGACGATCCGATCGCCCACGATCTCGAGCCAGGTCAGCGGCCCACCGTAGAAGCGAGATATGCCGGTATCGATGCGGATCAGGCGGCCGCCGTTCGTGACCGCAATTCCGCTGAGGCTCGGAGTGTGGCCGATCACTACCCTTTTCGCGCCATAGGCACCGAGCACGGTTGCAAGCTCTTCGTCGGGGGTCAGATGGGGGCGTGGGGCCGCAGCGCGCTCGGCCTCGGCGTCGGCATCGCGACCAACGAGCCCGCGGTACCAGAGCGGGCCGAGGGAATCGTTGAGGATCGATTTGGGACTGTCGTCCGCCGTCGCCATCGCGGCGACGACGCGGCGGTTAATGTCCTCGAGCGGGAGCTTGGCATATTCCGCGCTGATTCCGCCATGGACGAACACAGTGTTGCCGATCTTGAGGACCGCCGGATTATGCGTCGCCCAGCGCCCCAGGCTGCCGTCGGGCTTCCATGCGAGGCGATGCTCGACCCAGCCCAACGGATGCGCCGTCATCCAGGCGGCACGGATCGCCTCCGAGGCCAGTCCGGGATTGCTGGCGCGATATTCGGCCTCGATCGCGCCCTTATTGGCCTCAAACGCTCGAATCCGCCGCTCGGGCGATCGGGGGTCGGCGAAGGCCGCGAATTCTCCAGCTGTTGTGTACCGAAGATCGCCGAGCAGATTCATGGCCTCGTGATTGCCGAGAACGACCACGACCTTCCCACCTGAGCGCGGCGCCTGCCTGGCGAGCTGCTGGAGGCTGCGGATGATCTTCAGCGAATCCGGCGCTCGGTCGGTGACGTCGCCAAGCTGCACCAAGATCGTATTCCCCCCGGACCATCGCCCGCGGCCGTCGATCAGCCGCGCGTCTCGGGCGATATCGAGCCACGCCGAGTAATCCCCATGCAGGTCGCCGACAGCAACGATGCGCGAAGAGCGCTGAGCCGTGGCGGCGGAAGCCAAGGCCGTCAGCATTCCAAACGCCAACATGGCCTTGCGAATCAGCCGTTTGAGGCCAGCCCCGGTTTCAATTTGGGACATCAAGTCAAGTTTCGCACAGTCGCTGCTTTATGAACAGCCGTTCAGCGGGGCGCCGGACTGTTCGGTTTCGCTTGAAGTCCCTTCGAGCATCCACGATATTTGCGTACAGCGACCGGGCCCTTCGCCCGCGCCAAGGAGATGAAATGCAGAACCAGTTTGACCCGCGCACGAATACGACCGGTTACGACCCGGCCGTTTCCGTCGGTGTTCCGCGCGCCGCACGGGATGCGGGCCTGCGGTCCTACATGCTGTCGGTCTACAACTACATGGCATCGGGCGTGCTGCTGACCGGCATCGTCGCGTTGCTCTTCGCAAAGTCGAGCCTCATCAGCCTGATCGTCAATCCGGCGACCGGGCAGGCGACGCCCTTGTTCTGGGTGGCGCTGTTCGCTCCGCTTGGGCTGGTGTTCGCGCTCGGTTGGGGGATCAACCGAATGTCGGCCAGCACGGCTCAGATGCTGTTCTGGCTTTATGCCGGACTCATCGGCGTCCAGTTCTCGAGCCTTTTCCTGGTCTACACCGGGATGTCGATCGCCCAGACCTTCTTCTCGGTCGCGGCGGCGTTCGCCGGCCTCAGCCTTTATGGCTACACGACCAAGAAGGATTTGAGCGGCTGGGGCTCGTTCCTGATCATGGGCGTCGTCGGGATCTTCGTCGCGCTTTTGATCAACGTCTTCCTGCAATCGCCTGCGCTGCAGCTCGCAATCAGCGCGATCGGCGTGCTCGTGTTCGCGGGTCTCGTCGCCTACGACACACAGAAGATCAAAAGCATCTATTTCTCGGTTGCGGGCCATGGCGAAGCGATGGCGAAGTCGGCTGTGCTCGGCGCGCTGAACCTCTACATCGACTTCATCAACATGTTCCTGTTCCTGCTTCGGTTCATGGGCGACCGCCGCTAGGCTTCGCTCATCGACCAAGGAAAGGGCCGGGGGAAACTCCGGCCCTTTTTTCGTGCGTTCGAAGGATATTCAGTTCTCGTCCGTTACGAAGGGGCAGCTGCGGCAACGGAAACAGGACGAGTGCAGGCAAGGTTCGCGACGGGCGATGAGGCGAACGACGACGGCGCGCTGATGCGCCGTGTGGCCTCGGGCGATGCCCGCGCGCTCGAACTCATCGCGGAACGCCACACCCCGATGCTCTACGCGGTTGCCTGGCGAATGCTCGGCGATCCCGCCGAGGCGGAGGATGTCGTGCAGGAAGCAATCACTCGGGCCTGGGTCAAAGCGGCAAGCTGGACGCCGGTCGGCGGAGGCCTCGGCGGCTGGTTGCGGCGGATCGCGACGAACCTTTGCATCGATCGTCAGCGCAAGCGCGCCTTCCACAGCGATATCGAGGTCCCTGAGCGCGCGGACGATGCGGCCAACGCCGACGTTCTTATCGACGATCAGCGGCGCAAGGATGCCGTAGCGGCCGCGATGCAGGCGCTCCCCGACCGCCAGCGCGCCGCGATCGTGCTTGCTTACTACGAAGGCGTGTCGAACGCGGAAGCGGCGGCGACATTGGGAATAGGGGTGAAGGCGCTGGAATCTTTGCTCGTTCGGGCGCGGCAAGGTCTCAGCCGGAGCCTCGCCGCCCAGGGCGTGCTCCGGGAAGGGAGCGCGGCATGAGCCAGCTCAATCAGCTCCTCGACAGTCTTGCGCCACCGCCGGTACCGAAGGGCCTTGCATCGCGGGCGGCACAGGCCGCCGCCAAGCTTCCGCAGGAGCGGCGTTCACTGATAGCCTGGCGGCGCGGTGGAAAGCGCGGCGGATGGCGGCGCGGCCCTCTGATCGCCAGCGCTGTGCTCGGCCTCGCTTTCACCAGCGCGGTCGCGGCGGAGGTCGCCTCCGGCGGCCGCATCGAGATCCCGGTCGTGCACCAGGTCATCGCTGCGATTCCGGTGCTGAGAACTCAGCAGCCGAAGAAGCCTGTGCTGGTTGCCTCGCGGACTGTCCGTCGCGCGACCAAACCGCCCGAGGCGGCGGCCCCGACGGCTGCGCCCATGACTCAGCGCGACCGCCTGATGCAGAGCTTCGCCGACGCGAAGCGGCAGGTCGCCGAGCGGCGAGCAGCCGGTCTTCCGACCCCCACCGCCGATCGGATCGAACGGAAAGCGAAAAGCATCGTCGAGCGGCGGGAGGCGGCAGGGCTCCCGACCCCGTCGGTGGATGAGGTCGAGCTTCGTCTCGCGATGCGCGAGTGGCGGACGATGCGTTTGCTTGGCCAGCTCGCCCGCGATCCCTCGCGGATCTCGGACGTCCAGGTCGAGCGTTTCGCGCGCATCCTTCCGCCGCAGAAGCGCGAGCGGTTCCTGGCGCTCGCGCCCAATCAGCAGCGGCAGCTGATGGGACGGGCGGCGCACCGCTTCCTGACGCGCCGGATACAAGGCCAGATGCAGGATACGCAGCCGCCACAGGTCGAGCAGCAGTCCAGCGAAGGGTTAGCCCAGCCGAGCTAGGATTATTTCCGCGGCGTCAGCGGAAGGCGCTCGCGAGGTAATAGAAAATAGCGGCGACGATCGCCGACGCGGGAATGGTGATGATCCAGGCGATCATCACGTTGCGTGCAACGCCCCAACGCACCGCCGAAGCGCGACGCGCAGCCCCGGCACCGATCACGCACCCCGTGATTGTGTGGGTCGTGGATACCGGGATGCCGAGATAAGAGGCGGCGAAAAGCATGATCGAGCCGCCTGTCGAGGCCGAAAATCCCTGGTGCTGGTTGAGCTTTGTGATGCGCGTTCCCATCGTTTCGATGATCCGCCAGCCGCCCGTCAACGTGCCTAGCCCGATCGCGACGTAGCAGCTGAGCGCAACCCAGTGCGGCACCGCGAATTTTCCGTGGAGATAACCGGTCGAGTAGAGAAGGACGGTGATGATGCCCATCGTCTTCTGGGCGTCGTTGAGGCCGTGGCCGAGTGAGTATGCGCCTGCCGACACTAGGTGCAGTCCGCGAAACGTCCGCTCAGCGCCGCTCGCGCTCGCCCGGATACCCAACCAGCTGGTCAGAAGCATGATGGCCATTGTGAGGAGCAAGCCGAGCGTCGGTGACAGGACGATCGCGATCAGGGTCTTGTTGAGGCCGTTCCACTGAATCCCGGCGATACCCGCGTGAGCGACACCCGCACCGACCAGGCCGCCGACCAAAGCATGGCTCGAGGATGACGGAATGCCCTTGAGCCAGGTCACGATGTTCCAGAACATCGCTCCGACCAGTGCCCCGAAGACCACGGAGGGAGTGATCAGGTCCTTGTCGATCAGGCCCTTGCCGATCGTATCGGCGACCTTGTGCAATTGCGGCCATTGCAGCGCCAGAAAGTAAGCGCCGAAATTGAAGAAGGCTGCGAAAGCGACCGCGCCGACGGGGCTGATGAGTCGCGTCGCGACGACGGTCGCGATCGAGTTTGCGGCGTCATGGAGGCCGTTCAGGAAGTCGAACGCCAACGCGACGACGATGAGGCCAACCAACAGCGGAAATGCAAGCTCGTGCATCGCTTAAGCGTGATCGATCACGATGCCGTCGATCTCGTTGGCGACATCCTCGAACGCGTCGGTGATTCGCTCGAGATGCTTGTAGATCTCGCGCGCTACGATGAATTGCATCGGAGCGTTCGAATGCCGTTGGAACGCCGCTTTCAGTCCTGCCGCATGATCATCGTCAGCGGCGCCCTCCAGGCCGACGATCTTCTCGGTAATCGCGTGAAGGCGGGCTCCATTGCGGCCGATGTCTCGCAGCAGCGGCATGGCTTCGGCGGTGAGCGTCGCGGCTTCGACGATCATCGCGACCATCTGCTTCATCTCCGGCTCGAAGATTTTGAGCTCGTAGAGATCGATGGCGATTGCCGCCGAATGCATCTCGTCGATCGCATCGTCCATCGCGCCGATGAGCGAAGTGATCGCACCTCGGTCGAACGGCGTCAGGAAGGTACGCCTCACCGCGATCAGCACGTCGCGGATGATGTTATCCGCCTTATGCTCTTCGCTTTCGATCTCGGAGATTTGGTGCTCGCGGGGGCCTCCGTCGACCAGTTTCTCCATCGCTTGAGCGGCAGCGACAAGCGTCGCTCCATGCGCTTCGAACATGCCGAAGAAATCGCCCGTTCTCGGCAACAGGCGCTGGAACCAAGCGAACATAGGGGCCCCCTCTGGTGAGGCGGGCATAATTTAGCTGATCGCTATGGGCAACCGCACTAAGCGAGATAGCGATGGAAGAAGGCGATCGTGCGCTTCCAGGCGAGTTCGGATGCGTCCTTGTTGTAGCGTTCGGCGGACGTGTCGTTGTTGAAGGCGTGGTTGACGCCGTCATAGAGGAAGAACTTCACCGTCTTGTGGTTGGCGCGAAGCGCTTCGACCCACGGGAAGGATGTACGGTTGACCCGGTCGTCGAGGCCGGCGTCGTGGATCAGCATCGCGGCCTGGACCTTGGGCGCTTCCGATGGATCGGGGGCGGGGCCATAATAGACCGCCGCCCCACTGAGCTTGTCGCCCGCGTTCATCGCCAGCCAGTTCACGAACCCGCCGCCCCAACAGAATCCGACGGCGCCGACTTTCCCGCCGCGGCTCGATTTTTTGAGCTCGCCGACGATCGCCGCCGCGTCCATCGTCACCGTCGCAAGATCCAGCTTACCGATCGCCGTACGCGCCGCATCCTCGTCGGCGGGCGTACCGCCGCTTTTCGAAAGCATGTCGGGAGCGACGGCCCGGAAGCCAGCGAGCGCGACCCGCCGAGCGACGTCGCGGATATGGTCGTTGAGACCGCGGTTTTCGTGGATCACCAGCACCGTGGCCTTGAGCGAGCGCGTGCGCGGCTCGGCGACGTAGGCCGTGTAGCCGCCGGTGAGCTTCTGCGTGCGGGTCGTCAGGCGGGGGTCGCTTTCGGGAACAATCGCGGCCGCCGCAGGCGAAGCGGCAATGCTCGCGATCAGCAATTCCGCGGCCGCGACGCCCCCAGCGAGTTTCACCATTTCGGCCATGAAGGCCCGGCGCTCCATGCCTTCATGGGTGAAGCGATCGTAGAGATCGATAGCCTGTTGGCGGGCGGAAGGGTCGACACTCATCGAACAAACCTCCGTTCGTCCTGAGGAGCCGCTGAAGGCGGCGTCTCGAAGGACTGTATTTCCTTCGTTGAGGAAGAAAAAGGGCAGTCCTTCGACAAGCTCAGGACGAACGGAAGTCCGAGACATCCGTCAGTTCGAGCAGTGCGCTTTACGCCGGCTGCGGGGCCTGAGCCTGTGCCGCCCGGATCTCCTCGGCGAGCTTGCCGTCAATCTCCTTGGCTCGGCGGTAGGCGTCGCGATCCGTCATTCGTTTCGCATAATCGACGAAGACCGGCCGCGGCTCGAGCAGGTTGAAGGTGAGCATGAAATTCACATTGGCTCCGACGAAGAGGTCCGCCGCGGTGAAGTGATCGGCGGCGAGATATTCCTTGCCGGCAAGCGCCTTTTCGAACGTGTTGATGGCGAGCTCGTAATTCCCATAGCCGAACATCCGCTGCTTTTCGGGCGTGGGCTCCCAGCCCGCGGCCTTGTTGCTGAACGCCGCTTCGACAGGGCCCGAGGTGAAGAATATCCAGCGGTAGTAATCGGCGCGATCGGACGACGGAGGCGCGAGGTTCGATTCGGGAAAGGCATCGGCCAGATAGCAGCAGATGGCGGCAACCTCCGTCACCACCTTGCCTTTGTGTTTGATGGCGGGGACTTTCCCCATCGGATTGATTGAGAGATAGGGCTCGGCCTTCATGGTCGACGCGTAATCGAGAATTTCCGTCTCGTACGGTTGGCCGACCTCTTCGAGCATCCAGCGCACGGTCTGCCCGCGGGACATCGGATTCGTATAGAAGATGAGGTCGGTCATAGTCCGCGACTCCTGCTAGAACAAAAGGCGAACTACTCCGCTTCGAGCGCCTGCTCAAGCATCTCCAGCATCGCCTTCAGGCTTTTCACCCTGACGGCGCCTCGTCCAATCGCTCCGAAATGTTCTTCACGATGGGTCGTCCCGCGTCCGCGCCGGGCCACAGCGAAGTGAACCAGCCCCTCTTCCTGGTCCGGACCAGCAGGCCCGGCAAAGCCCGTCACCCCAATGGCAAGGTCCGCCCTCGACCGGCCAAGGGCTCCTTCCGCCATCGCCCGGGCGACGACTTCGGAGACGGCGTCATTATGGTCGAGAAGGTCGCGGTCGATCCCGAGCAAGTCGGCCTTCGATTCCTTGCTGTACGTCACGAATCCGCGGTCGAAACCGTGGCTGCAGCCTTCGATGTCGGTCATCAGCGCGGCGAACATCCCGCCAGTGCAGCTCTCAGCACTCGCGATCTTGAGCTCGCTGTCGCAAATCGCGCGCATTAGCCGCTCGGCCTGCTCGTCCAGATGATCGGGAAGGGCAGGCTCGAGCGTTTCGCTCAACCGCGTTCTCCCTTCCTCGTCGGGACCGCGGCGCCGCGGTCGGCGGCGGACTGGTCGCGGGTCGCGCGGAATTCGCTGTCCTGCCCCCAGTTGGGCCAGTCGCGCGAATTGGCGAGGTCGCGGCCGAGGTTGTGGAGCAACTGGACGTCCTGGGCCATCCCGGTGAAATTCCATTGGCTCGACCATTCGTCGCTCGGCTGGTGATAGTGCTTGTCGACATATTCCTTGCCGAGCGCTTCGCCCCGGGCGACGCCGCCGTTCACCAGGTCGTTGCCCTCGCCGAAGCTAATCGCGGGAACGCCGACCTTCGCAAAGGAAAAGTGGTCGGAGCGATAGAAGTGGCCCGCCTCCGGATGGGGGTCGGCACTGTAATAACGGCCCTGCTTCTTCCCTTCGGCGATCAGCATGTCGAGCAGGTCCAGCTTGGCATTGCCCGATATGGTGAAATTCTTCGCGGGGCCCCAGATCTGCCCACCGTCGGTGTTGAGCACTCCCGCGGTCTTGGCGATCGGGAAAATCGGGTTCTGGGCATAATATTCGCTGCCCAGAAGGCCCTTTTCCTCGGCCGTAACCGCGAGGAAGACTACCGAGCGATCGGTGCGAGGCTCACGGGCGAAGGCGCGCGCCTGCTCGAGCAGCTGGGAGATGCCCGTGCCGTTGTCGAGCGCGCCATTATAGATGGTGTCGCCTCGATCATCGGGCTTGCCGATGCCGAGATGGTCCCAGTGGGCCGAATAGATGACGGTTTCATCAGGATATTTCTTGCCGGGCAAATAGCCGACGACATTGTGCGAGGTGATGGTCGCGACTTGCGCCTGGCCCTGCGCACTCAGCGTTGCCTTCAATGGCATCGGCTGGAAGGCACGGGTCTTCGCCGCCGCCTTCGCCTGGTCGAAGTTCAGGCCCGACGCTGCGAAAATCTTCTCGGCAAGCGAGCGCTGGATCCACGTTTCAAACGGCGTGTGAGTCTCCGCCGGGTTCTGGCGGACGACGTCGAACATCGTGTTCGTGTTCGAATTCTTGACCGTGTTCCAGCCATAGGAAGCGGGGTCGGTCTCGTGAACGATCAAAACGCCGGCCGCGCCTCGGCGAGCGGCCTCTTCATATTTGTACGTCCAGCGACCGTAATAGGTCATGGCCTTGCCGCCGAAATCGCCTTCGCCGCCTTCGAAATCGGGGTCGTTGATGAGGACGACGAGCAGCTTGCCCTTCACGTCCTGTCCCTTGAAATCGTCCCAGTTGCGCTCGGGCGCAGAGACTCCGTAGCCGACGAACACCAAAGGCACGTTAGAGAGATTGACGGCGTTCTGGCCGTTCATCGGTGCTCGGACGGCGATCTCATTGCCCTGCGTCAGCGAAAGGGTCTGACCGTTGCCGAGCGCGAGGCTCACCTGGGGCGGAGCGGGGAACTCGGATTTAAGCAGGGGGACGTTCTGGAACCAGCTGCGCTTGCCGTTTTGCATGTCGCCGCCCGGCTGGAGCCCGATCGCCTTCATCTGGTCGGCGATATAGTTGATCGTCTTGGTCTCCGCGCGCGTGGCCGGGCCGCGGCCTTCGAATGCGTCCGACGAGATGAACTTGTCGACGTCCGATAGGCGCTGGGCACTGATCTGCCCGGTCGAGGCGGCAGCCAAAGGAACGGCGCTGAGCGCGAGAGCGCTCGCGGCAAGCCAGCGGAACTTGATCACTTTTTCTCTCTCCCAAGTGCATGGAGTGCTGCGGCCGGAATGACGGCCAGCGGGGCAAAAGGTTGCGAAAAAGCGACTAGTTACTGCGCACCGGATAGGGAAGTGACTTCTTGCTAATAGAATCTGGCTCACCCGCACAAACCTCGTCGCGGGCCGTTCGTCGACCGCCAAAGTACGTTCGCCAGTAGCGGGCTGGCCCGTAGCCGACTTCTTCGCTGATGCAGCCAATCCCTAGCAGAGAGCATGAAACCTCAAATTATCATTGGAACTCTGCTGATCGCCTTGATCAGTACCAGCTCGCGGGTTGCGGCGGCGGGCCCGGTCGAAAGGCGAATCGCCGTAGCCCCTGAAGTATTCTTGCGGTCGATCGAGGCCGGGAAAACGCCTGCGCAGCCCGTCATATTTATCCCCGGCTGGAGTACCGGCGCGGATATTTGGGCAAGCGAGGTTGAGCGGTTTGCGACGGACCATCGCGTCATCGCATTCGATCCCCGCTCCCAAGGTCAATCGACCAAGACGACGACAGGGAATACGCCCGAACAGCGAGCTGCAGATCTGCACGCGCTGTTGGCTGCTGAGCATGTGCGCCGACCGGTACTCGTCGGCTGGTCGCAGGCGGCGCAGGACATAGCGGCCTACGTCCTGCGTTATGGCACGCAAGACATTGCAGGCATTGTGCTGGTGGACGCCGCAATCGCCGATGGCGCCGAGGGAATTGCCGCACGTCCCGAGCAGGCGTCCAGGCAGTTCGGCCTTTTCACAATCTACGCAGCCGATCAGGAAGCCTACCTTCGCGGCATGTTCGGCGCGATCATCAGCAAGCCACAGCCGCCGAGGTTTGTCGATCGCGCCATCGCGACAGCGATGAAGACGCCTCCTTCGACGGGAATCGCGATGCTCGTCGCAGACCTGTTCAGCACCGACCGGACACCGGCGCTCGCCAAGATGGATTGCCCCGTGCTGTTCATCGCCGCAGCGACGTCGGGCGAGCTTTCGCGGCAGGAATCGCAAGCTAAGCAAGTCCGGAATGGGCACTTCGTTAAGATCGACGATGCCTCACATGCGGTGTTCCGGGACCAGCCCGCGCAATTTGCGAACGCGTTGGCCAACTTCCTTGGGGAGGTCGAGACTCAGAGCCGTGCTTCCGAGCGAAGAGGCGGAGGCTAGCCGGACCCGATGCGGGTCATCGTGCCGATTCCGAAGACGTCCCCTCGTTTCCAGCTGTCTGCGCCGGCTTCGGCTTGTCCGTCCGGTATTTGTCGAACCACGCGATGATCGCGGCCGCCTTCGCCGCGGACTGGCTCGGCCGCGCGGCGATCCCGCCGTGGCTGGCCTCCGGCACCTTGACCAAGGCGGTCGGAACCCGCCGAAGTTTCAAAGCCGCGTAAAATTGCTCCGCTTCGCTGACGGGAGTGCGGTAATCTTCGCTGCCGACGACGACCAGGGTCGGGGTTTTGACGTTAGCCATCTGACTGAGCGGCGAGCGGGCCCAGTAGGACTGATAATTTTCCCACGGAAGCGAACCCATCCAGTAGGGGCCGAAGAAGGGCGTTCCATCGCTCGTCAAGGCCATGCTGGTCCAGTTGATCACCGGCTTTTGCGCCGCGGCGGCCTTGAAGCGATCCGTCTTGCCGACGATCCACGCAGTCAGGATCCCGCCTCCGGAGCCGCCGGTGACGAAGAGATTGTTCGGATCGGAGACTCCGCTCCCGACAGCAGCGTCGACCGCCGCCATCAGGTCGGCGAAGTCGCTGTCGGGATAGGTTTTTTCGATCCCGTCAGCGAACCTCTGGCCATAGCCGGTCGATCCGCGTGGATTGGTGTAAAGCACCGCATAGCCGGCCGCCGCATATTGCTGGTAATCGGTCGAGAAATGCGGCCCGTAGGAGGCGTAGGGCCCGCCATGGATCTCGAGGATGGTCGGCACCCGATCGCCCGGCTTGTAGGATGCCGGAAGCAGAATCCAGGCCGGAACGCGCCCACCGTCCGGGGCGGAGACATCCAGCGTTCGAAGCGTGCCGAGATTCTTCGCTGCGAGCGTCAGGTCGTTGAGCCGCGTCAGCTGGCGCTGGCCTCCGCCGCTCGAGACGGCAATATCCGCCGGCCGGTCGAACGGACTCACGGTGTAAGCGACCGTGCCGCCCTTGGACACGGTGAACCCGCCGCCCGCATAGGGGCGGTCGTAGCTGGCGGCCGCGAGGTTTCGCGCGATCGGACGGACGCTTCCGTCGAGGCCGATGCGCGAGACCGTGACCGATCCGCCTTCCTCGTAGGCGGCATAAAGCGCGTGCCCGTCGGGCGCCCACTCGATTTGCTGGACGTTGCGGTCGAGGTTGGGGGCGATCCGGCGCGGCGACCCGCCGTTCGAGCCCATCAGGTAGATATCGTTCTGCTCGAAGCCCTTCTTGTGGTCGTCGAAACCGAGATAGGCGATCGTTCGGCCGTCCGGCGAGGCTTCCGGGGCGAGGTCCGGCCCATCGCGGCTGGTGAGGGCGGTTACCGTCCCGCTGCCCACATCGAGCCGGTAGATTTCGCTGTCGAGGACGACCATTTCCCAATCGGGCTTGCGGACCGCGCTGAACAGGATGCCGCGGCCGTCGGGGGTCCATTCCGGAGCGCCGTCATGGTAGGCGCCGAACGTCAGCTGACGGGGCGCGCCGCCGTCGGCATCGACCAGGAAGATATGGTCGAACCCCGCCTTGATGTAGCCGGCGCCGTCCGCGCGATACGTGACCTTATCGATGATCTCGAGTGGCTTCGCCCAGTTTGCCCCTTCGGGCTTGTCCGGAGACTTGCCCAGCTTCATTCCCTCATCGGGGACGCTCATCAGGTAGGCGATGCGGCGGCCGTCCGGCGACCAGGCAAGCGCTTGCGGGCTGTCGGGAAGCCCGGTCACTCGAACGGTCTGGCCGGTGTCGAGCCAGTGAACGAAGAGCTGCGGAGCGCCGCCTTCCGCCGTTGAGGCATAAGCGAGGCGGCGGCCGTCGGGGGACCATTTCGGGTTGAAATGATCCCCAGTCCCCGCGGCCAGCGGCCGCTGCTCACCGGTCGCGACGTTGATGATCCAGATCGAGGAGCGCGCCTTGTCCGTCATGATGTCGGCCGAGCGGCGCACATAAGCGACCCATCGCCCGTCGGGACTGATTTGCGGATCGGAGGCGGCGCTGAGGTCGAACAGGTCGCGCCCGGTGAAGGCCGGGTTCGGGCCGTCCGCGGGCTTGGCGGCGGCAGGCGCGGCAAGCGCGGTTGCGGCGAGCAGGATCGCGAGCGAGCGAATGGATGTCACGAGAAGTCCCCTCCGGATGAGCTTTCAGCATTCAACTTTCGGCGGCAGGCGGCAAGCGGCTTGTCGACGAACGGCGGACCTAGCCCGCGATCACCCTTATGGCCGCCCCGCCAGATTTTATTGGCGAAGATGAGGAAGCCGATGCCAGTGGCCCATCAATATTTGCAGAGTCGGGTCTGGAAACTTCGGTCGCGGCCACATCCTAGCTGCGGCCAGCGAATCGATAGTCGGGGGAAAGCCGTTCGATGAAGTTTGTACTGCCGGCCCTTGCGATCGCACTCGTCTGTCTGATGCCGGGTGCAGCGCGCGCCGCGACGGCGTCAGACACTTCGACCGCTGAGCGTTACCGCGAGGCGATGAACAATGCCCGATGGACGGGTCCACTGCTCGCTTCCAATGCGAACACCCTGCCGAAGGGCCATTTCTACACCGAGCCTTATTTCTTCGACGCCATCTCGGGCGGCGAGCATAGCCCGGGATCCAGCGGCTTCTATCAATATGGGCTGTTGGACAATTGGACGGTGGGGGTTCAGCCCTTCTTCTCCTGGGGAACCCAGCCGCACAATCGCGACATCGCGATCGGTGACTTCAAGCTGCTGTCGCAAGTCCGGGTGTCGAATTTCGCTCCGGATCATCGAGTGCCGAGCGTGGCGCTCGTCACCAATCTCGTCCTGCCGACCGGCAAGGACGATCATCTCGGCGCGTTGAAGCAGGGGCACGGAAGCGGCTCGTTCGCACCGGAAATCGGGATCAACGTCCAGCAATATTTCCTGCTCGACAACGGCCGGTTGCTGCGCGGCAGGATCAACGTCCTCCAGCAGTTTCCCCTGCGCCACGACGTAACCGGACGAAGCGTCTTCGGGACAGGGCCCGACTTTCGCGGCCATGCCCGGCCCGGCTCCAAGACGACTTTGATCTTCGGCGCGGAATACAGCGTGACCAAGGAGTGGGTACTGGCGTTCGACGTCGAGGCGGATTTCTGGGGCCGGACGAAGGTCGAGGGCCGCGACGGCGACGGCCCGCTGGTTCGGCAGACGTCGCCCAAGAGCTGGAACGTCGGCTTTGCGCCGGCGGTGGAATATAATTGGAGCGACCGCGCGGGCATCATTGCCGGCGTGTGGATCATCCCCAAGGGTCACAACACGCCGTCCACCGTCATCCCCGCGATTGCCATCCAGCGCTTTTGGTGACTTTGCTCTTTGATGTCTGCTTTCCACTCATTGCGGATACCTTGACTGCCGTTGCGCATCAGGTTCCCTGATGAGATGGTAGCCGGGGGGCACTGGCATGGCGTTCTTGCGCAGGCTTACGGGCGATCAGAAGCGCACCATTGGTCATTGGACGATGGAGCTCGTCGTCGTCGTCGCGGGCGTATTGATCGCATTATGGCTTCAGGGCTGGGCTGAGCATCGGCGCGCCATGAGCGACATGGCTGCAGCGGAGGATGCGATCCACGACGAGGTACGAGCGGCATTGACCACCCTCATCTGGCGGGAGGCGATCAGCAAATGTCATCTCGAGCGAGCCCAATTGCTGAAGTCCATGTTGCTGAATAGTGGCAACAGATGGGCGGGCATCACCGAGAACGCCCTCTTGAAGATTCAGCTTAGCGAAGCGACTGGAGTTGAGACGGTCGTTCCGGGAGTTTACCAGCGGCCCAACGACGTCCTCTCAACCGCGGCCTGGAACTCGGCGCTCACCACAGGCGCGCTCGCTCCAATGGACCGAAAGCGCTTTGACCAGTTGGTTGGCGTTTACAGCCAGATTGAGTTCCTGAACCGCAACAGGGATCGGGAAGACCGCGCCGCCGCCGTAGTGTCTGCACTGTCGCTTCCCCAGGAACTGACACCGGAATCCCGCACGCGAATGTTTCAGGCGCTATATGAACTCGACACGAGCAGGTTCATGTTCAGTTTCAATGGCGTGGCGCCTTTGGCCGAATCCATGAAAGCCCTCGGCTGGAACGACAGGGCCGAGATCGATCGCTGGATTGCCGATGATCAAGCTTCCGACAGGAGACGTGGTTTTCAGTGGCGCCCTTGCGTGCACCCCCACAGGAATCCTTTTCAAGGCAGCATGGATGACGTGCGCTAGCCTTTGATCATCATCCTTAGAACGCCCTGTAGCCATTCCCACTTTCCCAGTGGTTCAAAGAGCAGATTGAAGAGGTTAGCTCCGAGTGCCAGCCACGTCGCGGGGTGATTGACCCGGCCGTATCTGGTCGCAGCCCAAAACAGCAAAGCGATGATGATCGCCGTGGTCAGATAAAGTGAGTAACCCAGCTGTCCGGGATCATCCCGCCCGAAGACGATCCCCCAAAGGACGCCGACTCCCCGACCGAGGGAGGGCATCATGATGATGAAGACGGTCGAAATGAGCCACCAGGCATGATCGTGCAGCGAACGTCGATGACGGATCGCCTGGATCACAGCGACAATGAAGGCAGACATCATGACCAGTTCTACGGTCGCGATGCCGTAGAAGAACCATGGCTCGAACGGGCCGAACTGATCGCGCATCCGGGCCGAGAGGTCAGCGTTTACGATGTCGCGGTGCAGCGCGCTCAGCGCCGTCAGTGCCACGCCCCCCGCGAGAAAGAATCCTATGATCCCGTTTGTCCGGTGCCGGTCAAATTGCCGGCGAGCCGCATAATATGGCTGCAGGATCAGAAAGAGATACCACAGGGTCGCTGTCCAATAATGAATATGGACCGCCCATGCGTTCTCGGTCAGGTCACCCCAATAATCATGGAATATCCCGATCTGCATGATCGCCATCGGGATGATCATCCAGAGATACAGGTCGTTGTATCGTTCCAGCCCCTTGCGGTCGTGGACCGTCATCCAGCCCCCCTTTCAATGATCGACGGCCTGGCTCTTTTTCGATTGGCCAGCCGCGTCCGCCCCCGGACGAGCCTCTCAATAGCTGACTTGGCGATGATTCTGTAAAGCGCGTGGAGCTAGCGTCCGCCTTGCACCCACTCCGTCACATGCGAGCAGCCGACGGATTCTTCTCTGAACCAGCCCACGGCCATTCAACGCACGCCGATGGTGTCGGGATTGCCGTCGGGGTCGCGCTTCACGACTCCTCCGCTTGACGGCCCAGCCGCATTGAGGAGCAGCAAGCCGGCGAGGTGGGGCGCCGCCATCGAAGTCCCGGACAAGGTCGCATACGTGCCGTTCTTGTAGGTCGAAAGGATGCTCTCCCCGGGCTCGGCGAAGTCGATGGGCGGGTTTCCGTAGTTTGAAAATCGCGAAAACGTGTCGCGGGCGCCAAACGACGAAACTGTGAAAACACCGGCGTGCTCGAGCCTACCGGGGCTGTGCAAGAGCGCGCTCCCGGAATCGTTTCCTGCCGCAATGGTCACCAAAATCCCCTGGTCGGCTGCGCTGGCAATCGCGGATTCCATGATCGGGTCGATGGCGTCGGCCTCGAGGCTGAGGTTGAAGACGTCGCCCGGCGCCGCAAGCGGAGCGGCATAGTCGACGGCAGCCGTGACCCCCGAATCCGCTCCATACCCGGTGTTGTCCAGGACGCGCAGCGGCACGATCCGCACCCCCGCGGCGACACCAACCACGCCGATGCTGTTGTTCAAAGCGCCGATGATTCCGGCGACGTGCGTACCATGGCCGAAGCCATCTTCTGGCGCATTGTCTCCGTCGATGAAGTCGTGAGCATCGGTCAGGTCGACTTTGAGGTCCGGATGATCGAGATCGACCCCGGAATCGATCACCCAGGCCCGGTTGGCGAGGGCGGAGCCGTCGCCGGGACCGCCAACTCGTTTCACTCCCGATGGAATCGATTGGCCGGAGCCGCCACCGCCCGGGCGCCCCGGGGCCGCCAAGGCGCGCACGACGCCGTCAGCCACGCACCGCCTGATCTTGGAATTGTTCGCCCGCAGGAGCGCGGCTCCGTTCTGCGTGCCTGGAGAGGCCGGCAGCCGGACCGCGAAACCGCGGATCGTATTTTCGTAAACGAAAAGCAGCTGGCCGAGCGCCGGGCCGATGGCCTTGCCGGTCTCGGCGTGCACGTTCGCCTTGGTGACCGAGCTGTCGAATTGGCACAGATACTGATTGGCGATGGCCATCCGGCGGCCGGCGGGCGCCTCCGCACTTGCCTCCTGCGCGGACGCAGGGATCGAAACCAAACCGGCAACACAAACGGCGACTGAAGCAAGCGAACGAATATGCATTTTACAAGCCCCCCAAGCAAACGCGACTCGTTAACTTATCATTTAATGCAGACGAAGTTTAGATTGCCCACGGGGGAGCTCACAGCAACTCTGATGTGCGGTCGCGCCGGTCCTTCGAGACTCCCGCGCCGAAGGTGTAGACCAGCCGCCCGCCCAGCCAGCCCCCGAGCGAAAGGAGGAGGGCGCTGACCAGGCTTATCGCCACGCTGACCGAGCCGAGTTCTGTTCCGCCCATCAATGCATCCCGGCGGAGGTAGAGCGCGATCGCATAGCCCGTCCATGCGATGCCCACGGCGGACATGTGCCGGAGCGCGTGGGGCACGACGGCCTGGTCGAGCCTGGTGAAATCGACCATGCCCGCGCCCATCGCGACCAGGCCCATGATGAGGCCGCCCGCCATCAGCACCGCCCCGATGTGCACGTCGTCCGTGAAGCTAGCCAGCCACGCCAAGTCGGCGGCGGAGGCGGACAGCAGCAGTCCGAGGGGGAAGTGAACGACCGCGGGGTGAAGCGGGTGGCCGAACATATGCGGCGCCTCAGATGAGCTGGAAGACGCCGCCGCACAGCAGCAGGAAACCGATCACCGCGACTCCCGCGTGGATGAAGACCACGCCGCGCGGCGGCAGTTGCTTGCGCGCGTGGAAGGAGGCGAGGAAGAAGCCTCCGAGCGCCGCGACGACCAGGATCAGGAGCGCGATCGGGACGATGCTCGCGACGTCGGCCGTCTTGCCGAGAACGACGAGCGCGGTGAGCACGAGACCCGTTGCTCCAAGCGCTGCGTGGAGCAGCGACAGCGCCCAGGACGCAAGCTGCCCGCGCAGGACTCGCGTGGCCATGACGAGCCCGCCCACAGCACCGATCGCGAAGACGAGAATCGCAAGTTTCAGCATGATGTTTCCTCCCTTTTCTGGAAACGACTCTTCGGACTGAAACGACACTTTGTCAACTTTAACAATTACAAAGTTGCCAAAGCTGGAATTTGCACTAGATTCCCGGGCGATGAACGAGCTGACGATGAGCGAGACGGCCCGGAGCCGCGACCGAATCCTCGAGCTTCTCCTGAAGTCCGAAGAGCCATTGAGCGTGCAGGCGCTTTCGGCTGCGCTCGGCATCTCTCGCAACGCCGCGCACCAGCACGTGATGGCGATGGAGCGCGAGGGCCTGATCGAACGCGACTCCTCGATCCGGACCAAGGGCCGGCCTTCGCAGGGCTATCGGCTGAGCGCGGCAGGGAAGGGGACCTTTCCGCGGCAATATGCGCTCCTCGCCAGGCAGCTGCTCGAGGAATTGTCTCACCATCTCGGCCCCGAGGAGCTGCGCGTCGCCATGGGTCGGATCGGCCTGTCGCTGGCCGACAGCCTGCGTTCGGATATCGGCTCCGACCCCAATGAGAGGGTGCGCGTCATCGCAGGCCTGATGCGGGACCTCGGTTATGAGTCGCATCCGGTCGAGGGCGCCGCCGGGGTCGAGATCGAGGCGCACAATTGCGTGTTCCACGACCTCGCCATGGCCGACCAGGCGATCTGCGAGGTCGACCTCGCGCTTTTGAGATCGCTGTCCGGTCAGGCGGTCGAGCACCGCCGCTGCATGGCCCGCGGCCAGCGCTCCTGCCGGTTTGCGTTCAAGCCAAACAAGCCGACTGCCTAAGCCTTCCAAAAGCTGATAGAGGCGCCGCATCCCGGCCACCGGCCGATCGATGCCGTGGCCCAGTCGCGTGCCGTTCCAAAGCGAACTTGAAAGGCGCGTTCCATGGCGAAGATTCTCTGCGTCCTCTACGACGATCCGGCCGGCGGCCACCCCACCAGCTATCCGCGCGACGACCTTCCGAGGATCGATCGCTACCCCGACGGCCAGACCCTGCCGACGCCGAAAGCGATCGACTTCCGCCCGGGCGAGTTGCTCGGCAGCGTTTCCGGGGAACTGGGCCTGCGCAAATTCCTGGAGGGGGGCGGCCACGAATATGTTGTCACCTCGGACAAGGACGGCCCCGACTGTGAGTTCGAGCGCGAGCTCGTCGACGCCGACATCGTCATCTCACAGCCCTTCTGGCCGGCCTACATGACGGCCGAGCGGTTCGCGAAAGCGAAGAACCTCAAGCTGGTCGTGACCGCCGGCATCGGGTCGGATCATACCGACCTGCAGGCCGCGATCGAGCGCGGAGTGACGGTCGCCGAGGTCACCTACTGTAATTCGATCAGCGTCGCCGAGCATGTGGTGATGATGATCCTGTCGCTGGCAAGGAATTATCTGCCGTCGTGGGAGGTGGTGAAGGCGGGCGGCTGGGACATCGCGGACTGCGCCGCGCGATCCTATGACATCGAGGGGATGCATATCGGTACCGTGGGAGCCGGCCGGATCGGCTCGGCGGTGCTGAGGCGGCTGAAGCCGTTCGACGTCCACCTCCATTACACCGACCGGTACCGGCTGCCCGCCGAGGTGGAGCGGGAGCTTGGAGCGTCATTCCACGAATCGGCGGCGGACATGGTGCCGCATTGCGACGTGGTGACGATCAACGCGCCGCTCCATCCGGAAACCGAGAATCTGTTCGACGCGGCGATGATCGCGCGGATGAAGCGCGGCGCGTACCTCGTGAACACCGCGCGCGGGAAGATCGCGAACCGCGACGCGGTCGCGGCATCTCTCAAGAGCGGGCAACTCGCGGGCTATGCCGGCGACGTCTGGTTCCCGCAGCCTGCGCCGCGCGATCATCCATGGCGGGACATGCCGCATCACGGAATGACGCCGCACATTTCGGGCACGTCGCTGTCGGCCCAGGCGCGCTATGCGGCGGGCACGCGCGAAATCCTCGAATGTTTCTTCGAGGGGCGGCCGATCCGCGAGGAATATCTGATCGTCCAGGGCGGCCATCTCGCCGGTGCCGGAGCGCACAGCTACAGCGAAGGCGATGCTACCAAGGGATCGGAGGAGGCGGCGGAGTTCAAGCCTCGGGTCGCAATGCCTGCGGCGACTTGACGCATTCCGCCGGCTCACTGTATTGCCTATATAATACAGGAGGTGGCCCATGCGGATTGCAGCTTTTCTCGCCCTCGTTCCGCTCCTCGCGGGCTGCAACGTTCATTCGAAGAACCCCGCGGATGGCGACGAAAACGTCAGTATCAAAGCCGACGAGAACGGTCAGGTGACGTTCGACGTCCCGTTCGCCAACGGGCAGGTGAAGTTGCCAGCGGGGGCGATGAGCCACAGCGACTTCGACATCGACGGAGTGAAGATGATTCCGGGCGGGACCATCACGGGCTTCAACGTCGACGCCGGTAAGAAGGGCGGCACGGTCGATTTCACCTTCAGGGCGGCTGCATCTCCGCAGGATGTCCGCTCCTATTTCGTCGATCAGTTCAAGGCGAAAGGAATGGATGCCGCGGCCTCTGGTGACTCAGTTTCGGGCAAGACGAAGGACGGAGATCCCTTCGTCATCACCATCCGTCCGGCGGCGCAGGGTTCCGAAGGGACGATCAAAGTCCAGGACAACGACTGAGGCCGAACGCTACTCCGCGGCCGGAGCTTCGTCGTCGGCCTTCTTCCGCTTGGCTTTGACTGGCACCTTGTCCGCCTTGGCCTTGCCGTTCTTGCCCTTGGCCGCCTTGGGCGGAGCAGGGGTGAGCTCGAAGGCTGGGGCATTGTCCTTGATCCGGACCTTGACCTCGCCGCCGTTGACCAGCTTGCCGAACAGCAGCTCCTCGGCGAGCGGCTGCTTGATCTTCTCCTGCACCAGCCGGGCCATCGGGCGGGCGCCGTAGAGCTTGTCGTAGCCGCGTTCGACCAGCCATGCGCGCGCCTCGTCGTCGAGGTCGATGTGGACGTTGCGGTCGGCGAGCTGGAGCTCCAGCTGCAGGATGAACTTGTCGACCACCCGGGCGACCACCGCCGGCGGCAGGTAAGAAAAGGGCACGATCGCATCCAGGCGGTTGCGGAACTCCGGCGTGAACATTTTCTTGACCGCATCCTCCTGCGCGTCCTCGCGGCTCGACGCCCCGAAGCCGATGCCCTCGCGCGCCATGTCGGACGCGCCGGCGTTCGTCGTCATGATGAGGATGGTGTTGCGGAAATCCACGGTCTTGCCGTGGTGGTCCGTGAGCTTTCCGTGATCCATGACCTGAAGGAGGATGTTGAACAGGTCCGGGTGCGCCTTCTCAATCTCGTCGAGCAGGAGGACGCTATGCGGGTGCTGGTCGACTGCGTCGGTCAGGAGGCCGCCCTGGTCGTAGCCCACATAGCCCGGAGGCGCGCCGATCAGCCGGCTGACCGCGTGGCGCTCCATATATTCGGACATGTCGAACCGCTCGAGCGGGATGCCGAGGATCGAGGCCAGCTGGCGCGCGACCTCGGTCTTGCCGACGCCGGTCGGGCCGGAGAACAGATAATTGCCGATCGGCTTGTCGGGGTCGCGAAGGCCCGCGCGCGACAGTTTCATCGCAGACGCCAGCTTTTCGATCGCGAGGTCCTGGCCGAACACGACGCGCTTCAAATCGGCTTCGAGGTGCTCCAGGATCTGCTTGTCGTCGGCGCTGACCGATTTCGGCGGGATCCTCGCCATCGTGGCAACGACCGCCTCGATTTCTTTGGGCGTGATGATCTTCTTGCGTCGACTGGGAGGCACCAGCATCTGCATCGCGCCGACCTCGTCGATCACGTCGATCGCCTTGTCGGGGAGCTTACGGTCGTGGATGTAGCGCGCCGACAGCTCGACCGCGGACTTGATGGCATCGGACGTGTAGCGGACGTTGTGGTGTCCCTCGAACGAGGAGCGGAGACCGGCGATGATCTTGATCGTGTCCTCGACCGTCGGCTCGTTGACGTCGATCTTCTGGAACCGGCGGAGCAGCGCCCGGTCCTTTTCGAAATGGTTGCGGAATTCCTTGTAGGTGGTCGATCCGATGCAGCGGATCGCGCCGGTGGAGAGCGCGGGCTTCAACAGGTTCGACGCGTCCATCGCTCCGCCCGACGTAGCGCCGGCGCCGATCACCGTGTGAATCTCGTCGATGAAGAGGATGGCGTGCGGCATTTTCTCGAGCTCTGAGACGACGGATTTCAGCCGCTCCTCGAAGTCGCCGCGATAGCGAGTGCCGGCGAGCAGGGCGCCCATGTCGAGCGCGTAGATGACCGCGCCCTTGAGCACCTCAGGGACATCGCCTTCGATGATCTTGCGCGCCAGCCCTTCGGCGATCGCGGTCTTACCCACTCCGGGATCGCCGACATAAAGCGGGTTGTTCTTCGAGCGGCGACAGAGGATCTGAACGGTCCGGTCGACTTCCGGCATGCGGCCGATCAACGGATCGACCTTGCCCATGCGGGCCTTGTCGTTGAGGTCGACGGTGAATTGCTTGAGCGCAGATTCCTTCTTCCCGCCTTCTTTCTCGCTTTTGTCCTCAGCGCCTTCGGGAGCCCGCGGTTCGGCGGCTGCTTCACCCTTGCCGACTCCGTGACTGATGTAGGTCACGGCATCCAGTCGGCTCATGTCCTGCTGCTGGAGGAAGTACACGGCATAGCTCTCGCGCTCGGAGAAGAGCGCAACGAGCACGTTCGCTCCGGTCACCTCGTCGCGGCCCGACGATTGGACGTGGAGGATCGCGCGCTGGACGACGCGTTGGAAGCCGCTGGTCGGGGTCGGGTCTGTCGCGCTGTCGGCGACGAGCGCGCCAAGCTCATTGTCGAGATATTGCTTGACGCTCGAGCGCAGCTCGTCGCGGCTGACACCGCAGGCGGTCATCACCTTCGATGCATGCTCGTCGTCGATCAGCGCGATCAGTAGATGCTCCAGGGTCGCATATTCGTGCCGGCGGCGGCTGGCCTCGCCAAGCGCATTGTGGAGGGTCTGTTCGAGCTCGCGAGCGAAACTGGGCATTTAATCCTTTACTCCCGGTCCGCAGAGATGACGCGGACATGGTTAACAATGTCATACGCGCGGAGACGGCAATCAAGGGCGTGCGTCGCGCTTATCCCCAATTTATCGCCCCCAGCTGTTCGAACGCTGAACAACTAAGGCTTCTTGAAAAGCTCTTCCGCCGCCGAGCGGTGCGTTTGAGCGCGCTTCATGTGCGCCTCGACGCGCGCGATCTCGGCTTTGAGGATCTCAATGCGCTCCTGGAGCTCGGCGATCGACATGGGGTCGAGGTCCTGCTTGCCGAGCGCGACGAGGGGATCGTCGGGCTTACTCGGGAAAAGGTCTTCCAGGTCCACGGCTGGAGTCGTTGACCGTTGGCGCCCCCAAGTCAATAAGCCGGGTTCGTGGGCAGCTCGGTTCCCTCGTCGATGAAGGCGGTCGTCGCTCCGCAGCCCGACGGCGCTGAAGAACTCGCGCTGGTCGAGCGGCCCGTGCCACGCATCGGCACGGACGAAGTCCTGATCAAGGTCGCCGCCGCAGGGGTCAACCGCCCCGATATCCTGCAGCGGCGCGGACTCTACCCGCCTCCTCCGGGCGCTCCGGACATCCTCGGGCTGGAGCTCGCGGGGACGGTCGTCGAGGCGGGTAAGGGCGCCGAGGAGCTTATCGGCCGGAATGTCTGCGCTTTGGTTTCCGGCGGCGGCTATGCCGAATATTGCTCGGCTCCCATCGGCACCTGCCTCTTCGTGCCTGACGCGATCTCGCTGAGCGAAGCCGCGGCGATGCCGGAGACCCTGTTCACGGTCTGGGTGAATCTGTTCGAGCGCGGGTTCGCCGCGGATGGCGACTGGGTCCTGGTTCACGGCGGGACGAGCGGCATTGGGACGATGGCGATCGCGCTGGGGAAATTGTTCGGCCTGAACGTGATCGTGACCTGCGGCAGCGACGAAAAATGCGCCCGAGCGCTCGAGCTCGGGGCCGAGGCGGCGGTCAATTACAAGACGCAGGACTTCGTCGAGGTCGCCCAGCGGCTGACGGAGGGCGCTGGAGTTGCGGTGGTGGTCGACATGGTTGGCGGTGATTATGTGCCGCGCAACCTGCAGGCACTGGCGGAGGACGGAAGGCATGTGTCGATCGCCTTCCAGCGCGGCTCAAAGGCGGAAGTGTCCATTTCCGACGTCATGCGGCGCCGGCTTACGTTAACCGGTTCGACGCTGCGTCCACGTTCGGTCGAGTTCAAGACAATGGTCGCGGACGAGATTGCGAAGACGGTCTGGCCCTATGTCGAAGGAGGCCGCCTGAAGCCGGTAATCGACAGCACATTCCCGCTTTCGCGCGCGGCCGAAGCTCACGCGCGAATGGAAGCCGGCGAGCATGTCGGAAAGATTGTGCTCGAAGTGGAGGGTGGAAGCTAGGGTCCAAACCTTCCACCAACGAGGCCGTGATGGCGACGAAAAAGTGTTCTGGGAGTGAGCGAGTGAGGCGGAATAGTGAGCTCTATCTAGCGAACGAGCGAGCGTGCCAGGGCGCTTTTGCGTCCCACTCGGAGGGCATGGCCCCGCCGGCGCTGGATCGTCGTCGAAGCCCTCGGACGGGGGCCTACTGGCCCGCCCTTCACGCTTCTCCTCGCCGATCATCCGGCAGGAGCCATGTCACGGCTCTCGCTGGTGGAAGGTTTGGACCCTTATGACCGAGAAACTGATCCTCCACGAATATGCCTCGTCGGGGAATTGCTACAAAGTCCGTTTGACCGCGGCGATCGTCGGCAAGCACCTCGAGCGGCGCGAATATGACATCATGAAAGGTGAAACTCGGACGCCGCAATTCCTGATGGAGGTCAACCCGAACGGCAGGATCCCGGTGCTTCAGGTGGATCACCGCTTCATTCCGGAGAGCAATGCCGCCTGTTATTTCATCGCCGACGGCTCGACGCTCATTCCGACTGAAGGATTTGATCACGCGGACATGCTGCGCTGGATGTTCTGGGAGCAATATAATCACGAGCCGAACGTCGCGAGCCTCCGTTTCTGGAAGGACTGGGTCGGGCACGAGAATTTGACCGAGGCGCAGAAGCACCAAATTCCCTCCAAGCGCGAGGCGGGCGAAGCCGCCCTCAAGCTGATGGACAAGCATCTGGAGGCGCGGGACTGGTTCGTCGCCGGCCACATGACCCTGGCTGACGTGTGCCTGTTCGCCTACACTCAAGTCGCCCATGAAGCGGGTTTCGAGATGCACCTCTATCCGCGCATCGGGCATTGGCTAGAACGGGTGAAGGGACAGCCGCGCTACGTTCCAATGAGCATGTAAGCCGGCTGATCCCTATTCTTGACTGCTGTTCTTTTCCTCCTCGCTGAGCAGGTACAGGAAATATGCCCCGCCAGCGATGGCAAGCACTCCGAGCCCAATGGCCACTCCCTTGGAAATGCCCATTTTCTTCCCAGGATCGACTGCATTCCCGCGTTGCGGTCTTAGGGCCAAATCGGCGCGGACACCGGCAAGCGTCAGCGTTGGCCGTTCGCCTGAGGTGACCCCGAAGCCGAAGCCTTGGCCGATAGCGGCCCGCACCTTTCCGTCGCTGGAAACAAGGCTTTGAGTCGGAGCGATCATCAATTGCGCCCGAGCTTTCGGGCGGGCTTCCCCGCCGAGCGAGACCCGAAACTGGGCGCCGATGAACGCGCCTCGCCGCACTTCGAATCCCTGATCCTGCCAACCGGCTGCTTCGAGCGGCTGCGCAACGACCGAGGCGGCGACGAGTGAAATCACGATCTTGCGCATGCGAGCCTTCCTCTCTGTATCAGCGAGCTGAATTCGATTGTCCGACTGGAGACGGGCTCGATATCAAATTCTTCCGGTCCGCATTGCGGCCGATCCGAGCCGCAACCGGCCTTGCCCCAAGAGCGGCCGACGGCTACATCGCCGCCCAAGCTGGCCGCTCCGTGAGGGGCGGCCCTATTCATTTGGACTTGCCGGAGAAATACAGTGGCCCAGCCCCTGATGCCTCATGCGACCGCCGCGTGGCTGGTCGACAATTCGTCACTTACGTTCGAGCAGATCGCTGAATTCTGCGGCCTGCACATTCTCGAGGTGCAGGCCATCGCCGACGACACGGCGGCGACGAAGCTCACGGGTCGCGACCCGATCCGGGCTGGCGAGCTGACCCACGAGGAGATCGAAAAGGGCCAAAAGGATCCGGACTATAGTCTTCAGATGCATCGCGTGCCTGACCAGGTTCGGCGTACCCGCGGCCCGCGCTACACGCCGGTTTCCAAGCGGCAGGACAAGCCCGATGGAATCGCCTGGATCATCAAGAATCATCCGGAGGTCAGCGATGGGCAGATCAGCAAGCTGATCGGCACCACCCGGACGACCATCGCCGCGATCCGCGAACGCACCCACTGGAACATGGCCAACATCACCCCCAAGGATCCGGTCACGCTTGGACTGACCACCCAGCGCGAGCTCGACGCAGCCGTCGCGAAGGCGGCCAAGTCCGCCGGCAAATCCGAATTTGCGGATACGCGGCTCGACAGCGACCGCGAGGCGCTGATCGAACAGCTTCGGCGCGAGCGGGAACAGCATGCGCGCGACGCCGAAGCGGCGCTCGCCGAAGCCGAGGGCGGGGCAGTCAGCGACGAGGTCTTCCCGGGCATTCGCGACCCGTTCAAGAACACGCCGGTCGAATAAGCGCCGCTGCTTGATTCGCGGGCCTGTGAGGGTCACAAGCCGCCCATGGCCACTGTTGACGACGTCAGCCAGCTGAGTTTCGAGGCCGCTCTTGCCCGGCTCGAAGAGATCGTCCGAACCCTCGAAAAGGGTGAGGCGCCGCTCGACCGTTCGATCGAACTTTATCAGGAGGGCGACCGGCTGAAGCGCCACTGCGAGGCGCGCCTGAAGGAGGCCCAGGCGCGGATCGAGCAGATCGCGTTCGGCAGCGACGGCAAGCCTGCCGGCGTCAAGCCGTTCGATGCCGGTTGAGACCGTAGACCGGCTCGCCGGACTGATCGACGCGGAGGTGGCGCAGGTCTCTTCCGAGGTCGACGACTTCTTCAATCGCCTCCTGCCGTCGACCGGGGACAGCCGCGAGCGCCTTTTCGAAGCCATGCGTCATGCGGCGATCGGAGGCGGCAAAAGGCTTCGGCCATTGCTCACCGTGGCGGCATCGAAGCTGTTCGCCATTTCCCGGGAACGCGCGATTCGGGTCGGCTGCGCCATCGAGGCGATCCACGTCTATTCGCTGATCCACGACGATCTTCCTTGCATGGACGACGCCGATATGCGGCGGGGGAAATCGAGCGTTCACAAGGCTTTCGGCGAAGCGGTGGCCGTGCTTGCCGGAGACAGCCTGCATGCACTCTCGTTCGAGATCCTTGCTCATCCGGCGACGCACGACGATCCGTTCGTGCGATGCGAACTGGCCCTCGAACTGGGTAAGGCGGCAGGTCCGAACGGAATGGCGGGCGGCCAGATGATGGACCTGGTGGCCGAGGGGGAGCAGCTCGACCTCCCGGCGATCACACGTCTGCAACAACTGAAGACCGGAGCGCTGATCGAATATGCGGTCGAGGCCGCCTGCATCCTCGTCAAGCTGCCGCAGGAAGCGCGGACGCCCTATCGCGGCTATGCCCGCAACATCGGTTTGGCGTTCCAGATCGCCGACGACCTCATCGATCACAGCGGGGACAGCGAGGCTGCGGGCAAGCCGACCCGCAAGGATGCCAATGCCGGCAAGGCGACTTTCGTCTCGCTTCTCGGCGAGGAACGGGCGCGGCAACAGGCGAGCTTCCTCGTCAACCAGGCGGTCGAACATCTTTCCGGCCACGGCGAGGAAGCCGACCTGCTGCGCGCGATCGCGCGCTTTGCTATCGAGCGGGATCATTAAGCGAGGAGTGCGGGGGTGAAGATCGCAGTCTATCCGGGGACCTTCGACCCGATCACTCTGGGTCATCTCGACATAATTCGCCGCGGCGCGCACCTCGTCGACAAGCTCGTCATCGGTGTGACGACCAATCCGTCGAAAGAGCCAATGTTCACGACCGCGGAGCGGCTGGACATGGTCAAGCGCGAGGTCGAGGGCGTGCCCGGCAACATCGAGGTCGTCGAGTTCGACTCGCTGCTGATGGAGTTTGCCGAGAAGCAGGGTGCGACCGCGATCCTTCGCGGGCTGAGGGCGGTGGCCGACTTCGAATATGAGTTCCAGATGGCCGGCATGAACCAGCAATTGAACGATGACATCGAAACGGTCTTCCTGATGGCCGACGCGTCGCTGCAGCCGATCGCGTCGAAGCTGGTCAAGGAAATCGCCCGCTACGGCGGGGCGATCGACAAATTCGTGACGGCGGCGGTGGCCGAGGACGTCCGCCGCCACCTGAACGGCGGTTCACGCTAGCGTCAGAGGGGCGACTGCATTAGGGCTGCGAGGCAGCTCCGGGGAGGAATATACTTTGTCTAAAGCCTTGTTTGCGCTTCCATTTCTGGCACTCGCCCTAGTGGCTGCGAAAAAGCCGGAAACGATTGTCCCGCCGGCGATTCCGAGCATTGCAGCTCCTGCTGAAGTCGCGGCCAATCCAGCGAATACGCTAACGCTCGAGCTGTCGACGGGCGGCAAGGTCGTGATCCAAATGCGACCCGATCTTGCTCCGCACCACGTCGAACGCATTCAGGCGCTTGTGCGCCAGGGCTTTTACAACGGCCTGGCTTTTCACCGCGTCATCCCCGGTTTCATGGCTCAGGGCGGCGATCCCAAAGGGGACGGGAGCGGCGGATCCAGCCTGCCGGACCTGAAGGCCGAATTCACCAACATGCCCTATTTCCGTGGAACGGTGGCGGCTGCGCGCGCCGATAGCCCGGACTCGGCGAACAGCCAGTTCTTCATCATGTTCGATCCCAATATCGGGCTCGAGAAGAAATATACCGTGTGGGGCCGGGTGACCTCAGGGATGGATGCCGTCGACAAGATCGCTCCCGGCGAGCCGCCGGCTGAGCCGACAAAGATCGTGCGCGCTTATCTGGGCGACATGGCTGCGCCCCGCGCGAACGGCAGCTAGGACGCCATTCCTGAATAGAGAAGCAATACGCCGGTGGTGTCGATCAAGCCGTGCGCCAGGATCGTGGTCCACAGGCAGCGACCGGAAAGCAGGTAAGCACCGCCGAGGATCAGCCCGGCGACTCCGGAATCGACCATTCCGACCGGGCCCTTGTAATAATGACCCAAGCCGAACAGCACTGCGGCTGCGATCGTCGCAATCACCCAGGCGCTTCTGGAGGCGCCGAGCGAATCCGCTGCGCGCAACGTCAGGTAACCGCGATAGCTGATCTCTTCGCCGAACGCGGCGAACGTCCACACGAGTCCCAGCGTCATGATCAGCCAGCGGAGGTCGTGCGGCCCGGCCGTGACTGCCGAGGGCAGGGCAGGAGCGCCCCACAGCGGCGTCAGCGCCGCTTCGATCGGATCCGACACGACGAGCCTTAGCGCCGCCGCGCCCAGAGCGATCAGGACCATGCGGATCCACGATTTCGGTCGGCGAAAGCCAAGCGCGGCCCAACCGCCTTCGCGCAGCCGAACGGAAACGAGCGCCGCCACGGTGAGGATCGGGACTTCGTTGGGGAGGACTCGCCAGACGTTGTGCCCGACGACGACCGCCGCCGCGAGCATGAACTCGACGGCGCTGAGCAGCCTCGCCTTGGGCGGTTGGCCGGCTTGTTCCATTGCCTTTCATAGGAACGGATTCGCGCACGATGCGCGTTTATTTGGATGGCAGGCGCAGGATTCCTGCGTTAGGGCATCTCGTGAACCCGCGCCTCGACGACCGCGACCGCCAGATCCTCGCCCTCCTGCGGAGCGATGCCTGGCTCACCTACGCCGCGCTCGCGGAGCGCGTCCACCTGTCAGCGAGCGCGGTGCAGCGGCGGGTGGAGCGGCTCATCGGCAGCGGCGTCCTGCTTGGTGCCCACGCCCGGGTTGCAGACTACCGCGACGACGCGCTGACGGTGTACCTTCTCGCCGAGCTTGCCGACGATTCGGCCCAGACGATCCGGCGGTTTGCCAAGGCCATTGCCACCGCGTCCGAAGTCCGCGAAGCCCATTACGTGACCGGCGAGGCCGACGTGATGCTGAAGCTCTCCGTCGACGACATGGCCCATTACGACCGTTTCGTCGCGACCTACATCAATGCCGAGGGCTCGGTGCGGCGGTTCAAGACGCTGGTCGCGCTGCGGCCGCTGACCTGAGGATGCGCCTCGACCTCTTCGATTTCGATCTTCCAGCTGAGCGCATTGCGCTGAGACCGGCGAGGCCGCGCGACAGCGCCCGGCTGCTGGCTGTCCGTGAACTTGAGTTCTCCGATCATCAGGTGATGGACCTTCCCGCGTTGCTGCAGCCGGGCGACGTGCTCATATTCAATGACACCAAGGTCATCCCCGCCCAGCTCGAGGGTCGCCGCGGAGAGGCCAGCATCGGCGCCACGCTGCACAAGCGCGAAGGTCCGCGGGAGTGGCAGGCGTTCTTGCGCAACGCGAAGCGCGCCCGCGCGGGTGACACGATCGACTTCGGTGAGGGCGTTCAGGCCTCGGTCGTAGAGAAATCGGCCGACGGCTCGGCGCGGCTCCAGTTCCACGGTAGCGAACCCGTCGAACTGCTGCTCGAACGGACCGGGCGGATGCCGCTTCCGCCGTACATCGCGTCCAAGCGGCCGGCGGACGTAGCAGACCGCGCCGACTATCAGACGATGTTCGCGCGCGAGGAGGGTGCGGTCGCGGCGCCGACCGCGGCCCTGCATTTCACCCCCCAGCTGCTCGACGCGCTGAACGGGCGCGGTATCGGCTGTGAGACGCTGACGCTCCATGTCGGAGCCGGCACTTTCCTTCCGGTCAAATCGGAAAAGATCGAAGACCATAAGATGCATGCCGAATGGGGGCGGATCGACGAAGCGACGGCGGCCCGCCTCAACGCCGCACGTGCGTCAGGCGGACGGCTGATCGCGGTCGGCACCACCAGCCTGCGCCTGCTCGAAAGCGCGGCGGACGACGCCGGCATGATCTTCCCGTTCGAGGGCGACACCGCGATCTTCATCACGCCCGGCTACCGCTTCAAAGCGATCGACGGGCTCATCACCAATTTCCATTTGCCGCGCTCGACCCTGTTCATGCTGGTCAGCGCGCTGATGGGCCTCGACGTTATGAAGTCGGCATATGCGCACGCGGTCGAAGCCGGTTACCGTTTCTATTCCTACGGCGACGCGAGCCTGCTGTTGCCCGGCTAAAATGGGCTGATAAGCTGCCCTGGGGAGCAGAGGTGTGGCGGATCCAATCCATTCATCGAGCTGGACGGGTGACATCCCTGAGCCGACCTATGTCGCGGGCCAGTCGAGCGTAACGACCGATTACCAACGCCTGCTTCGAATTCGTCAAGCGGTGGCGGCCCTGCCCCAGGAAATGATCCGGCTGTGGCGATTGTCGGGGCTGCTGCTATTGTCGCCGTTGGCTCTCGTCGCCGCGTACTGGGTGACGCAATCCACCATTCCAGCGGCTTCTGCACAGGATTTCAGCGGGCCGCTTTGCGTGTGGGGACTAGCGGCAATCCTGCTTGCTGCATCGCAGCTTCGATCGCGCTCACTCAAGTTTCTAGCATTGAGGGAGGGCGGAATTGCAGTGGCGGTGTTGGCGACCGTCGCCTGCGCCATATTCTACGTTTATGCAGCGTCGATGTCTTACAGAGGAGCTCTCCCCTCTGCGACCGAACGCACATTCGAAATCTTTCGCTGCCACGGAAGCTGCAAATACCACCGCGGGTATTTCATCCATCAGCGGGCTGACGGAACGACTGTCGAAGGCGAATATGCGGGACCGGCCCTGCCGTACGGGCGCTGCGCGCTCGTGCAGCGCCTGGCCGGCGAACATGGCTTCACATGGGTCCGGGTCCTGGAACGCTCGCAGGCCGGTGAGCAGCTGAACTGGCCGATCCGCCGCGAAGATTGCTTCGGCAACAAGCCGGTCTCCTCGTTGCGCGGGTAGTCGACGACCTTTTTGCCGTCGACAACAGCGTCCGCTAGGGCCCCGCGCGTGACGCGCTTCTCATTCACGATCGCCGCGACCGATGGCGCTGCCAGGACCGGCACGATCGCGATGCAGCGGGGCGAAATCCGCACGCCGGCTTTCATGCCCGTCGGGACCGCGGCCACGGTCAAGGCGATGCGGCCCGAGGAAGTGCGAGCGAGCGGCGCGGATATCATTCTCGGCAACACCTATCATTTGATGCTGCGTCCCGGCTCAGAGCGGGTCGCGAAGCTCGGTGGGCTCCACAAGTTCATGGGCTGGGAGCTCCCGATCCTGACCGACAGCGGCGGTTACCAGGTGATGAGCCTTAGCGAGCTCGCCAAGGTCACCGAGGAAGGCGTCGCCTTCGCCAGCCACCTCGACGGATCGCGGCACATGCTAAGCCCCGAGCGCTCGATCGAGGTCCAGCGGCTGCTGGACTCCGACATTGTCATGGCGTTCGACGAGCTGGTGCCGACGTCATCGACACGGGAGCAGCAGAGCGAGGCGATGGAACGGTCGATGCGCTGGGCGAAGCGCAGCCGCGAGGAATTCGATCGGGGGGGCGCGCATGCTGAAAGGGGTGCGCTGTTCGGAATCCAGCAGGGCGCGCTCGACCAGGCGCTGCGACGGGCATCGGCGGACGCGCTGATCGACATCGGCTTTGACGGCTATGCCGTCGGCGGTCTGGCGGTGGGGGAAGGGCAGGAAGCGATGCTCGGCTGCCTCGACTTCGCGGCCGGCATGCTGCCCGCGGACAAACCCCGCTATTTGATGGGGGTCGGCAAACCGGACGATATCGTCGAGGCGGTGGTGCGCGGGATCGACATGTTCGACTGCGTGCTTCCGACCCGCTCCGGGCGGACGGGGCAGGCATTCACGGCCGACGGCCCGCTAAACCTCCGCAACGCGCGTTTCGCAGAGGACCAGGAGCCGCTCGAGCCCGGCTGCCCGTGTCCGGCCTGCGCGAGTTTCAGCCGCGCTTACGTGCATCACCTCGTCAAGTCGGGTGAAATCCTCGGCGCGATGCTGATGACCCAGCACAACCTCTGGTTCTACCAGCGGCTGATGCAGGGCCTGCGCGATGCCATCGCCGCCCAAACGCTGACTTCATTCGCTAGGGATTTCCTGGCGCGGTATCGCCGCTAGGCGGCCGTCTCGAGCTTGTCCTGCGTCCTCAGCTCGAAGTCGCTCGAATCGTGGCGTTCGTGCAGTTGCTCGGCAGGGTTGCCCGAGGTCTTGTTGACGATCCGTCCGCGCTTGACCGCAGGCCGCTCGTCGATCCTTTTCGCCCAGCGCATGACATGTTCATATTCATGTAGCGCAAGGAACGTGTCGGCGCCCTCATAACTTCGGCCAAGCGCGAGACCGGCATACCAAGGCCAAACCGCGATATCGGCGATCGTATAGTCCGAGCCCGCGAGATATTCGTTCTCAGCGAGATGCCGGTTGAGAACGTCGTACTGCCGCTTCGCCTCCATCGCATAGCGGTTGATCGGATATTCGAACTTCGCCGGAGCATAAGCGAAGAAGTGGCCGAAGCCGCCGCCGAGGAAGGGCGCAGCGCCGACCTGCCACATCAGCCATGACAGCGTCTCCGCCCGCGCCTTGTCGGAAGAGGGAAGAAACTCGCCGAACTTCTCGGCCAGGTACAGGAGGATCGCGCCGGATTCGAACACTCGAATGGGCTCGGGGCCGCTGCGGTCGACCAATGCGGGGATCTTCGAATTGGGATTGATGGCAACGAAGCCGCTTCCGAACTGCTCGCCATCGCCGATGTTGATCGGCCAGGCGTCATATTCCGCGTCCTTGTGCCCCTTTTCGAGCAGCTCTTCGAACAGGATCGAAGCCTTTTGGCCGTTGGGAGTGGCAAGCGAGTAAAGCTGGAAGGGATGTTTCCCGACGGGGAGGGCCTTCTCATGAGTTGGACCGGCGATCGGCCGGTTGATATTTTCGAACGCGCCGCCGCTCGGCTGGTCCCAGGTCCAGACCTGGGGCGGGACATAATCGCCGCTGTCGCTCATCACGCTTCCTTCGTTTGCCAGCCCGGTGAGGACCTAGGAACGGCTGAGCGTGCTTTCCAGTGTCAGAAATGTGCCTAGTCGGCACTCACCGAAAGAAAACCGGGAAGTGGCCCATTCCAGTCGGCTTTCATGTCCTCGACGATGATACTGCGCTCGTCGCGGCGCCGCTCGGGCTTTTCTGGCTTTTCCGACTTGTCCGACTTGTTCGACTTCCCGGACCTCTCCGGCTTCAAAGATCGCTTGGGCTCCGGCTTGGCTTTTGGTTCAGGCCTGGAGTCCGGCTTGCGATCGCGGATTTCATCCGGGGCCGATGACGAGCGGGGAATTTTCTGCCCGGTAAGTCTCTCGATCCGCTCGACCAGTTCCGCATCTGCGGGCGTCGCCAGCGTTATCGCGATGCCCTTAGCGCCAGCGCGGCCGGTTCGGCCGATGCGATGGACATAATCGTCTGGCTGCCACGGTACGTCGAAGTTGATGACGTGACTGACGCCCTTCACGTCCAGGCCGCGCGCGGCGACGTCCGAAGCGACAAGGATGTTGATCTCGTCTTTCTTGAAGCGTTCGAACTCGGCGATGCGCTCGGCCTGCTCCATGTCGCCCTGAATCTGGCCGACGGCGAACTGCGAGCGCCTTAGACTCGTCGCAAGCTCGCGCACGGTCGTCTTCCGGTTGCAGAAGACGATTGCGTTTTTGAACTCGTCCGAGCGCAGGAGGTCCTTCAGCGCATCCTTCTTCCTGTCGGCTTTCACCTGGACGAGCCGTTGCTCGATATTGACGTTCGCGGTCGCCGGTCTCGCGACCTCGACCCGCTTCGGATCCTTCAGGAATTTCGCGGCGAGTTTCTGGATCGGCGGAGGCATGGTGGCCGAAAAGAGGAGGGTCTGGCGGCTCTTGGGAAGTTTCGAACAAATCTCCTCGATGTCCGGGATGAAACCCATGTCGAGCATCCGGTCGGCTTCGTCGATCACGAGCAAGTTGCAATCGTTGAGCATGATCTTGCCGCGACTGAACAGGTCCATCAGGCGGCCCGGAGTCGCGATCAGCACGTCGACGCCTTTTTCGAGAGCCTTCACCTGGTCGCCCATCTGAACGCCACCCATCAGCAGCGCCATGGAGAGCGGATGGTACTTTCCATATTTGTCGAAATTGTCGGCGACCTGCATCGCGAGCTCACGCGTGGGCTCGAGGATCAGCGATCTCGGCATCCGGGCGCGGCTTCGGCCATGATGCAGGATGTCGAGCATCGGCAGGACGAAGCCCGCGGTCTTGCCGGTTCCGGTCTGCGCGATTCCAACCAGGTCCTTCCCCATCAGGACTGACGGGATCGCCGCGCGCTGAATCGGCGTAGGTTCGGGATAGCCGCTGTCCTCAACGGCGCGGAGCAATTCGTCGGAAAGGCCGAGATCGGCGAAAGTCATTCAAGTTCCGGAAGTTAAACGCAGCGCGGCCCGATGCGCACGCGGAGCGTGCGGCTAAGCGCGCGGCCGCGGAAAAGTCAATGTTTGAACTTTGGAATCAGAAGCCGGAACCGCTCGATCGTGCAGCTTCCTCCGATCCGCGACATGACTGCGTCGCGGTGCGCGCAAATCTGCTCGTCGCGGCCGTACTGGAGGTATGCGCCGCCGTAGAAATCGAGCGCGGGACAGCTCTCGTCGAACTGGGCGCGGACCCGGCCTCCGCCTGACAGAATGAAGTCGACCTGCTCATCGCCCGACAGCGAAAGGCGGCGGATCGCCCCCGCCGGAATGCATTTCGGTCCCTTTTTCTCTTTCCAGTCGAACTGTGGGGCAATGGGGTGTGGTTGAACCGGGACGCGCAGGATTACCTCATCCTGGACCACCAGGCGTGAAACGTTCGCCTGGCTCGGCTGCCAGGCGAAAATGCCAAGCAGCAAAGGTAGCAGATCGAATATCGCCGGAGTCACCGTTCCCCACTCTCCCGGCAACCGGCTTCGCAGGGAGGGCTTGAACAATCAATGAATTGTGCGCGGAGTTAACGCCGGCACTTTCAGCCCCGCCGCTTGCTTAATCGTCGTTAGGCCAATAGAGGCCGCCGCCAGAGCCAACCGGCGGGCCTTGAGGAGAGAGGCCGTAAGGCCGGACCCCAGGAGAGACATCACAATGGCGAGCGCCGCGCCGAACCAGAATTTGCCTTTGTTCTACAAAGAAATCGTGCCTCTCAACGTGACTCAGCACGGCAATTTGAAGATCCGCCAGGTCGAAAAGTCGCCCTTCATCGCGCAGACGCACGCAATTCCGATCACCGTCGACGAGTTCGGGCTCGCGCAGCGGCATTATCCGATCGTCTTTTCAATCGGCGAAAATCCCATCCCGATCGCGCTGATGGGACTCAACGAAGGGATCAACGTCTTTCTCGACCAGGACGGCCGTCCGATGGACACGGCGACGTACATTCCGGCCTATATCCGTCGCTATCCGTTCCTGCTCGCCAAGCTCAATCAGGAGACGGACGAACTGTCGTTGTGCTTCGACCCCACGTCGGAGGCAGTCGGCGACTTCCCCGAGGGCCAGCCCCTCTTCGATGGCGACGACCCCAGCGAGGCGACCAAGGCGATCCTGGAATTTTGCGAACAGTTCGAAACCGCCGGTCAACGCACCACCGCCTTCATGGAGGACGTGAAGAAGTCCGGCCTGCTGATGGACGGCGAGGTGGCGATCCAGCCCGAAGGATATCAGCAGCCCTTCATCTATCGCGGCTTCCAGATGATCGACGAGGAGAAGCTGCGCGAGATGCGTGGGGATGAACTGCGCAAGATGAACCAAAACGGCATGTTGCCTCTGCTCTACGCCCATCTCTTTTCGCTGGCGCAGATGCGCGAAGTCTTCGCCCGCCAGCTCGGACAGGGCAAGGCGCCGCAGCAGGTTCCGATGCCCGCGTCGGCTGACGCTTAAGCGCTGGGTGCTTCGATACGGCATTTCGGCTTCGCTCAATGCCTACTCAGCATGAGCGGGTTTTGTTTGTTCCGCTCATCCTGAGTAGCGGCTGAGCTTGTCGAAGCCGCGTATCGAAGGATTATTCGGCCGCCGTCGCGAAGCGGCGCCCCAGGAGGGCGTCGCCGAGGCGCACCGCCAGGGTCTCAATGAAGCCGGCCATTCGATCGAAGCCCGGACCCGGCTTACGCAATGACGCATCGAGATAGGCCCGGCGATCGATCTCGATCTGCAAGGCATGGACGGCGCGTCGCGGATCGGAATGGCGTTCGATGATGTGACCGCCGGCGAACGGATCATTCAGCCCTGCTCCGAAGCCGCAATCCCGAGCAATCTGCATAGCTTCCGCGCTCACCCAAGACTCGGCTGTCCGCTGTCGACAATCTCCAAATACGATTGGTGGGATCCCGGCCGGGGGCGGGGGCATCGAATGGCAGTCCAGCAACAAAGCGCAGCCGAAGCGGTCGAAAATGACATCGAGGAGCTCGGCCAGCGCCGCATGATAAGGTCGATGGGCTTGTTCCAGTCGATTAGTGAGCTGCCGGTGCGTGACCGGCCTTCGCCATAGATAACCGTGTTGAGGGGTGCGGCCAGGAATAATGCCCAGGCCGCCACGGGCACGAGCCGTCAGACGGTCGCGACGTCCGCCTTCGATCACCGCCGGATCGATTTCATCCTCCGCCCGATTGCAATCGATGGCTGCTCGCGGAGCCCGCGCGATCACCGCCGCGACACCTCGGCCGACGGCCCTCCAGACAAGCCGGTCGACCAGCGGGTCCTCCAGGTTCACCAGCGACGCGCGGCCAGACGATGCCATGCCGACAAGCCAATCGGGATAATCGCGGCCCGAATGCGGCACCGACAGAAGCACCGGGAGGTCACCGCGGGGCTGGTGGACGATTGGAGGGGCGAGCGGCGTCACGGTTAATTTCTGTACCAAAGTAAGACGAACATGGAGGCGCTGCAACGCGTGAGACCGATATTCGCTTCTGGCAAAACGGATTGGTTCAGCGCATAGTCCACCCCCATGGCGAGAATCCTTCTTGCAGAAGACGATACGTCGATGCGCGAATATCTGCAGCGCGCGCTGCAGCGTGTCGGCTATGAGGTCTCCGCGGTCGGTTGCGGCACCGAAGCGATGCCGTTGCTGGAAAGCGAGCAGTACGACCTGCTGCTGACCGACATCGTCATGCCTGAAATGGACGGGATCGAGCTTGCCCAGAAGGCGAGCGCGATCGACCCCAACATCCGGGTCATGTTCATTACGGGCTTCGCGGCGGTCGCGCTGCAGGCCGGACGAACCGCGCCGGAGGCGAAGCTCCTGTCCAAGCCGTTCCACCTCAAGGACTTGGTCCTGGAGGTCGACCGGATCTTCCAGACCGAGGACCAGCACGGCCGGCTCTAAGCGAAGGTGCCGGGTCGGTTGCAAGATGCCGATCTCTGCGGGTTGCGCCTTCTAAATCCGAACCCTAAATGCCCTGATAG
Organism: Pseudomonadota bacterium; assembly: GCA_046733175.1. Taxonomy (GTDB): domain Bacteria; phylum Pseudomonadota; class Alphaproteobacteria; order Sphingomonadales; family Sphingomonadaceae; genus Sphingomicrobium. Next base: position 39,070 of record JBKPOO010000027.1, on the reverse strand, counting down.
AGTGGGCGTGTAGCTCAGTGGTAGAGCACTGTGTTGACATCGCAGGGGTCGCAAGTTCAATCCTTGCCACGCCCACCATTTTTCATAGTTAAATCATCCTGTTAGGCTGCAGATACCAGCCACGGGAGCGCTTTGTTCCGAAGGCAATGCGAGCGCGCTCCCGTCGCTCGCCCACGGCTGTTTTATTGGAACGATGAGCATCGCCGGTTCGTTCGCGGGTCGGTGCGCGGATTCAGGACTCGGGAGTGGAGCAATGAGCGCGAACGGACTGGACGTCTTCGATCGGACTCTGGAGACAACCCACATCTGGCTGAACGAGATCTGCAGCGAGCTTGGGCCCGACAAGCATATTGCCTGGAAGGTGCTTTCGGTCGTGCTTCACAAGCTCCGCGACCGGTTGCCGCTGCCGCTTGCGGCACATCTCGGAGCTCAGCTGCCGCTGATGATCCGCGGAATCTATTACGACCAGTTCGAGCCTGGACGTACGGGCGAACGTAAGAGCCGGGATGGGTTCGTCGCCGAGGTCGCGGAGGCTCTCAGCGGCGGCCGGCCGATCAATGCCGAGCAAGCGATCCGTTGCGTGTTCGGAATTCTCTCGCGGCACGTCTCCGAAGGGCAGATCCGCAAGGTCTGCGACGCGCTCCCTCATAGCTTGAGACAGCTGTGGCCGACCATCGAAGAGCTGCGGCTCGCGGAGACGAACCACATGGAGCGCCGCAAATTGGCGGATGCGCGGGGGCTCGGCGAAAAGCGCGACAATCGACGGGAGCGCGAAGAGCCGCTGATCCTGAGCGAGGCCCAGCAACTCTAAGTCCTCCAGACCTTAGATCGTGATGGCGACCGAACCGCCCGCGGCATATGATTGCGGGGATGATCAGGCCGTCGCCCCAGTTGCGCTCGCATCACCCTGGACGGGAAAAGCTTGGGCCAGGAATCAGCATCCCGAGGCACCGCCATGGCGGAGGCTATATCGCAGTGGTGTTGTCGGGCGGCTATCATGAGGCCGGTCTCGCTGGCCGTTTCGACCTCGCGGCCGGCGACGTCGCGGTTCATCGCGAATTCGATGCGCACCTGGATCATGTCGGCGCCCGAGGCGCTGAAATCCTCAATCTTCCACTTCCGTTGGACACCGCCTTACCCGCCGCTTTCAAGATTGCGGATCTGGACTCGCTTGTCCGCCTCGCCGAGCGCGATGCGTTCGCTGCGGCCATGTCGCTTGTCCCAATGGGCGACGTCATTCCGGCCAATGATTGGCCCGATCAGCTCGCGAGCGACCTTAACCGGGATTGCGGGCCGCTTCACTCTTGGGCGCAGTCGAACGGCCTTGCACCGGAGACGTTGAGCCGGCGTTTTCGCGTCGCCTATGGGGTTACTCCCGCCGCGTTTCGTGCCGAGGCGAGAGCGCGCCGCGCTTTAGCGATGGTTTGCGGGAGCGATGCTGCGCTGGCTTCCATCGCTGTAGATTGCCGCTTCGCCGACCAGCCGCACATGACCCGCGAAATTGCCCACCTGACTGGCCGGCCGCCCGGTTTCTGGCGGCGAAAGTTAATTCCATTCAAGAACGGCGGAGGCATTTTCACTTAACCGGTCGCCTAGCTGACGATCGGAGCTCTGCATGCCCCCTAGAATTATAATGATGGCGGCGGCCTTGGCGGCGACGCCCGGTCCTGACGCCAAGGAAAGGTTTTCGAGCGCGATGGGCGCGGCTCTCCAGGCGGACGAGATCAGAGCGCTCGCCGCGCTCAATGGCGTCGATCTCTCCGGGTTGTCGGCGAGGGATCAGGCGGCGGCGACATGCATGCGCGAACGCTTTGGTCCGAACAGCCACTCGGCTCGAGCCGCGACCGGAAGTCTCGCCGATCGAGTGCTGGCGATCTATCGCGACTATTGGCACACGGCGATGACCCATCCGGAACGCCGTGAGGCCGAAGAGAAGCGGCTGGAAACGGAATTGCGGAAACTTCTGCGCGCTCCGAAGAACACGAATTTGGATGCGCTGGAGCCGCTTCTTTCCAACGCCTTGACGAAGGAGGGAGTTCATTCGCTCCAAGGTCGAACAGGATTGCTTCGGGAGCTGATGATCTGGCGCAAGCAGGACGAGAAGCTCGTTCCCGTGGACCTTCCGGACGGCCAATATCAGGCGAAGGTGGAATATCTGGATGAATTCAAGAGCTTCGGCTGGTCGCATTACGCGACTTGCGGGCGAGCCGCGACCGGCGGCTGGGCCACCGAAGACGCGCTCTTCGCGGTTGTCCCGCGCTACGAGAACCTCGAGGATGAAGAGTTCAAGGTCAGTTTCCTTGGGCATGAAACCCAGCATTTTTCGGACAAGTCGCGCTTCAAGGATTTGAAGCCGTGGGAGCTGGAATATCGCGCGAAGTTGGTCGAGCTCGCTTTTGCACATACGACCAGGGCGAAGGTCCTGAGCAGGTTCGTCGACGACCAGGGTACCGATCCGGGCTCACCGCACAGTTACGCCAATCGCGCCGTGCTGTCCGAGATGGTGAAACGATTGCAGCTAAGCAGCGTGAACGATCTATCGACCGTCGATCTCGCGCGCCTTCATGCGGCGGCCCGCGCTGCGCTGCTGGAAGATAGCCAAAAGCGGACGAAAACAGCGAGCAATTAGCGTGGCGCCGAGATGCGGCTGCCGTCCTTCGACGCTCCGTAGGGCGATACCCAGTCGAGAATGTTGACTGGCGCGTTCGGATCGTCCCCGGCCTCGCGAACCGCGGGCAGGATCGACGTCGCGATGAAGTTGTTGAGATAGCGCCCGCCGCGGCGATTTGAGTAATTGCCGCCCATGGCGGTCACGACGAGGTCGAGCTCCGGGATGACGAAGATCATCTGGCCCCCGGCGCCGCGCGCGGAATAGCCGAACACCTTGCGGTCCTTGTACGGATAATCTTCGGCCCACCACAGATAGGTGTAGGTGATGTTGCGCAGGTGATATTGCGGAGTGGCGATCGCCTTCGCGTAGCTCGCGTCGAGGATGCGGCGCCCGTGCCAGGTTCCGCCGTTCCGCATCAATTCCCCGAATTTCATGAAATCGCGGGCGCGAAGCGAGACGCTGCCGCCGCCATAGGGCCGGCCGTTGGCATCGAGCGGCCATGCATAGTCGGCAATCTGCATCGGCCGGGCGATCAGGCGGTCGAAAATGCGCAGCGGCGATTCATGCGTCGCCTCGGCCAGCATGGCGAGCGCGAGGTGCGGTTGCATGCTGCAGTAGACGCTGTTGGTTCCGGGGTCCGTCACCATCGGCACCGACATGAAATATTGCAGGATGTTGGGTGGCTGAAGGTCGTCGTTGATATAGTCCTCATTGCCCGGAGCCTTGTCGTCCGTGTCGTCGCAATAGTGACCCGACGACATGGTCAGCAGGTTTTCGAGCGTCATTGCTCGCTTGCGCGGTTCCAGGCCCGCCGGGAAAGTCCCGCCGTTCATCACCTGATACACCCTGCTGTCGAGCCGCAGCGGAGCGCCCGCGTGCATGGCCGCGCCAATCACCGCCCCCGAAACGCTCTTTCCCGCCGACCGCAGATTGTGAAGCTTGTCGCGCGAGAAGCCGTGAAAATATTCTTCGAGCACCAGGCGTCCGTGGCGGGCGATCAGGAGAGCATGGATTTCCGGTGCGTCGGGTTCGTCCATCTTCATGTCGATGAAGGACTGGACGAGCCGCTCCATCGCAGGCTGGTCGATGGCTTCGGCCTTGAGGGTCGAGGTCGGCCAACCGTCATTTAGGAACGGCGGCTCGGAATATCGATAGGGCTCTCCCGGCCGCGGACGTGGATAGACGAGGCTAGCGCCATCATCGCGCGCGAAGTCGTAGGTGCCGCCACGGCCGTCGAAAAATAGCGAAAACCGATCTGCTCCGGGCGCTATCCCGCCCGCTGCTACGATCCTTTCGGTCTCGCCGCGCTTGCCGGTCAACCGCAGAGTATCCCCATCGCGCACGAGGCGGTCCACTTTTAGCTGATTGCCGAGGTCGAATTCCGGATTCCGGAGCACCGCGGCATAGGAGCCGTCGGCATTTCGGCGAGCGAAAATGTAAAAGGAAAATTCCTCCTCGCCCGGATCGACTGTCCCGGACCAGCGTCCCGGTCCGATCGCTTTCAGCACAACTGGGAAGGCGGTCTGGCCGAACGAGATGGCGTCAGGCGGGCGCATCCAGTGGCCGCGAATCACATTCGTTCCTTCGAAGCGGCCCCTGAAGCTCCCCTCGTTTCCGGGGAGATCGAACGCCAGCTCTTGTCCCTTTTGCGTCACAAGCGCGCTGCGGCCGGCGACGTCAGCGCGAAGGTGGCCGCCAACGCGTTCGACGATGAGCTGACCGCGAACGTCCGGGCCGAACCATTTCTTGGCACCCCAGAGACCGCTCAGGTCGGCGACGCTTGGCGTGGCCGAACTATTAGATTGGCCCGTACTTGGTGCTGCGACCAAGGCCACAGCCGCTGCAAGGCACAAGAAACGCGTCATAGGGCTACTCCGGCGGCAGACGTCGAAGTCTCACCAGAACCCCAACCCCTGTCTTGGATGAAATTAGGGTCAAGCCAGCGTCGCTTGAACCCCAATTTCTTCTGTTCATGACGGGCGCGAATAAACCGACGCGGGACAAGGCGGAGCGGGCCGTTCGATGCCGTATGTGACCTTGAAGTCCTGAGGCATCACCGGAGCGTTCCGGGGATCGCCGGCCTCACGGACCGCAGGCAGGATGTAGCGGGCGAGATAACCCTGCTGTATTTCGAGACCGGATCGGCTGTTGTAGCTTCCGCCGAGAGTCTCGACCACGAGGTCGAGTTCCGGCACGACCAGAACACCTTGCCCGCCGTTGCCGCCAGCGAAATAAACGCGCACTTTCCGTCCTTTGTACGGCATATCCGTTGTCCACCACAGATAGCCGTATCCGATCCGGTTGAGGGGGCAGAGCCGTTCCGAGGCACGCTCAACGAAAGCACGCGACAGGATCCGTTGCCCGCCCCATGTCCCGCCGTTGAGCATGAGCTGCCCGAATTTCAGGAAGTCGCGCGGTATGAGCGAGACACTGCCGCCGCCATAAGGCTGGAGTGCAGGAGAATAGACCCACGTATGACGCTTCAGGCCGAGCGGCCGCGCAAGCAGGCGGTCGAACAAGTCCATCGCTTGCTGGCCGGTGGCGCGGGACAGCACGCCGATCGCCAGGTTTGGATCGCCGCTGCAGTATATCGACCGCTCGCCGGGTGCCCGGTCCATCGGAAGCGCCATATAGTAACGCCAAAGATCGGGCTCCTTTGTCTGCGACGTCATCACCTCCTCATTGCCCGGCGCGATGGGATTGCTGTCGTCGCAAAAGATTCCGGAACTCATCGTCATGAGGTGTTCCAGCGTCATCGCGCGCTTGCGATCTTCAAGGCCGTCGGGAAAACGACCACCGTTCATCACCCGATAGACGGGATCTGTCAGCCGGACCGGGAGGCCGGCCTGAATCGCCGCGCCGATCAAGGTAGCGGTTATGCTTTTCGCGGCAGATCGCGTGACCGTGAGGCGGTCACGATGGAAGCCGTGGAAATATTCCTCGAGCACGAGGCGGCCATGCCGTGCGATGAGAATTCCATTGACCTCCTGCGCATCCGCGGAGTCCATCGGCATATCGAGAAGCCGCTGGATGAATGTTTCGATTCCGCGCCGATCGATGTTCTGCTCGTCGAGGCTCGCAACTGGCCAGCCGTCGTCCAGGGCAGGCGGCGGATGATAGGTGTAGATGCCCGGATTTCGGCCCCGCGGCCAGAAATCGCTGTCGTCGCCCTGGCGAGTAAAATCATAGCTGCCTCCCCAATCGGGGAAGTTGAGCCGAATGACTCCATTGTCCGCATCGAGAGAACCGGTTGCGACAATCCGGCGTTCTCCGCGGCCGCCCGGACGGCCGGTCAGCCTCACTGACGACCCGTCCAGCTCAAGCGCGTCGACGCCTTCGATAAAGCCGGCATTACGCTCGGGATTTCGAATGAAGGCGCCGATGGTGCCGTCGGAGTGACGCTCGATCATCAAGTAGAGCGTGAATCGATCGTCCCATGGCATGACCTGGCCGATCCAGCGTCCGTGACCCGCGGGACGGAACACGATGTTGCTCGCATAACCGGGCGCGACCGGTGATGCAGGCTGAAACCACTGGCCGCCTGAAATCCCGCCATCCGGCCCCACCTTTGCACGCAGCGATCCACGACCAGCCGGAAGCGTGAAGGCAAGCGCGCCCTCTTGCTCCTGAAGGGGGAAACGTCGGCCGAGGAAGTCGGCTACCCAGCCGCCCGCTGTCTTTTCAATGATCAGCGGCCCGCGTTCGTCGGGCCCGAAGCGCTGGATCGCACGCCACAGGCCGTTGAGCGCGATTGCACGGCGTGCCGTGGGTGCGCCCTGAGCGTTTGCCCGCGTCATCGACACCGAGTTGCAAAGCACAATGGGTGCGAGACAACAAACGATTGTCTGAAGCAGTCGAATCAACATTCCGCGGAGCCTCGCAGACCCCCAGCGACGCTGTCTTGGACGAAATTAGTGGAAGTCGCGGCGGTAGCGGCCCGGGCTGATTCCAAACGCCGCGCGGAACTCGGTGTTCATGTGCGACTGGTCGCAATAGCCGAATTCGGCGGCTAGTTCGGCCAGGGGCATGGCCGCCGTCCGCAAGGCCAGGCTGACCGAGGTCAGCCGCCGCAGGCGCTGGAACACGCCGAGCGAAATCCCCGTTCGCGCTCGGAAAGCCTGAGCGACGTGCACCGGGTGGCGGTCGGCGATTTGGGCGAGCTCGCCAAGCGTCCATCGCCGCTCGGGCTCTTCCGAAATGGCCTCGACGATGCGCTCGATCCATCGACCGCGGTCGCTGCAACAGCCGTCGCCGGACTCGAGCTCTCCCATGATCTCGGCAGCGAGCGAAGCCATCGCCAACTCTTCGCGGGAGCTCCCGGCCAGCTCAAAGGCGAGCCTTTGTGCGGCAATCCTTGTGGCCAGCGAACATCGGCCCTCGACGGCCGGCCCGGGCTCGCCTGCGGGGAAATGGAGATTTACGCAAACCGCCCCCCGCGGGCCGAACCGGTCGTGATGGATCTCTCCGGCCCGATGGATAAAGAAGCCGCCGCTCAGCCGTTCGTGCCAGCGCTTACCCTCCTGCTCGGAGAAACCGCCGTTGAGGACGATGCACAGATAATTGTTGATATGCTTGTGCGGCGGGATTTGATCGTCCGAGCGATGAGAAGTGAGGGTGAGCAGCTGGCCGCATGCGGTCCGCGCGGCCACCATGTCGTACGTCACTCCGAACCCCAATGTGTGGGCTTCGTCCGCCATGCGGCCGAAGGCTAACGGCCGTCGCGACGGGCGGCAAGCGGAGCTTTTAGAGGCAGGCTTCGAGGTATGGCTGGTCGAAGCCGTACTGCTTGGCTTTGTCGAGCGTGTAGGGGCGAAGGCCCATTGAGCGATACTCGCCCAGGATTTTCCCGTCGGCGGTTTCGTCCATATATTCGAACTTGAACAGCTCCTGGGTGACGATGACGTCCCCTTCCATGCCGATCACTTCGGTGATGTTGGTCGTGCGGCGCGAACCGTCGCGGAGGCGTTTCACCTGGACGATGAGGTCGACCGAGTCCGCGATCTGACGGCTGATCGCCTCCTTCGGGATCTTGATGTCGGACATCATCACCATGTTCTCCATACGCGCTAGGCATTCGCGCGGGGAGTTGGAGTGAAGCGTCGCCATCGAACCGTCGTGGCCCGTGTTCATGGCCGCCAGGAGGTCGAAACACTCCTGGCCGCGAATCTCGCCCAGGATGATTCGGTCCGGGCGCATACGCAGCGCGTTGATGACGAGGTCGCGGATGGTGATCGCGCCTTGGCCTTCGAGGTTGGCCGGGCGGGTTTCCAGCGGCAGCCAGTGCGGCTGCTGCAGACGAAGCTCGGCCGCGTCCTCGATGGTGATCACGCGCTCGCCAGGGTCGATCATCTTCGACAGGGCGTTGAGCATCGTCGTCTTACCCGAGCCGGTACCGCCCGAGATGATGACGTTCATCCGGCTCGCGCCGGCGATCTTCAACACCGTCGCCATCTTCTCCGACATCGACCCGAAGCTCTTCATCATGTCGATGGTGATCGGCTTCTCGGAGAATTTGCGGATCGAGATGGCGGTGCCGCGAAGCGAGAGCGGCGGAACGATGACGTTGACGCGGCTGCCGTCCTGCAAGCGCGCGTCGCAGAGCGGGGTGGTCTGGTCGATACGGCGCCCGACCTTGTTCACGATCCGCTGCGCGATCTGGAACAGATGCTCCTCGTCGCGGAACTGGATCGAGGCAATCTCGAGCTTGCCCTTGCGCTCGACGTAGGTCTGGTCGGGACCGTTGACCATGATGTCGCTGACGGCCGGATCGGCGAGCAATTCTTCCAGCGGCCCAAGGCCCAACAGCTCGTCAACGAGCACTTTCTCAAGCGCGAACTGCTCGCGACGGTTCAAGTTGATCTTAAGCTCGGTCAGGACTTCCGAAATGATCGGCCGGAATTCCTCGGCAAGCTCGTCCTTGGAGAGGGTGGCCGCGGCTTCGGGGTCGACGCGCTCCAGCAGGCGCGGAAGCACCTGCTCCTTGATCCGGTGAACCGAGGCCTCGAAGCCTTCCGACTTGCTGCTGCCTTGGTCGCCGCTCGCGTTCTGGCGGGCAGCGAGCTTGTCCATCGCACCCATCGGCGCCGAACCGCCTTCCGCGGACGGAGCGTCGACCGGCGGAGTAAGCTCATCGAGCGGCGGGAATTGCTCGCCGCCCTCGGGCTCCGAAGGAATCGCCTGTTGCTTGCCAGGGCTGCCCTTCATCGGCTTGGCGACGCCGAAACTCGGACGCCCGCCACCCATGCCGCCACGCTTGCCGAATGCGCTCATCCCATCCCGTCCAATGCGGTTCCGCTTAGTCGAGGTGGTGAATAGGACCGAAACTTTTAGAAAAAGCTAATTGCGTTAATTCCGGGCTCGCCGGAGCGCCCACACCTGGTAATGGCGATCCTCCAGACGCTCGTAGACCTGTTCCACCTCGACGAGGCGGTAATTTGCAAGAAGTTCGTCTGCGAGGAAGGCGCTATTTGCCGGGTCAAGGGGCGCCGTCGACCCACTTTCAAGCACGATCACGGCCGGGCGGAGCGACAGGATCCGCCGCAGTTCCTGCCGAGTGTCGGCACCGATAGCCCCGCGCTCGACGCGCAGCATGAGATGATCGCCGAACAAGTAAGGCGTAAGCCGGCACGCAGGAACCGCGCTGTAGAGGAGGCCCGGGCCGGATGCGACGAAGAGACAACCGCCATCGAGGTTTGCTTCCACGGTTGCCGCCATTCGCGGAAATACGGCTTTTGCGTGCTGGTTTCGAGCAAAACCCGTGAGATCGCTGTTCGAGTTCCCGAAGATCAGCAGAATTCCGGCAAACAGCGGCCCCAGTGGCCGAGCAAAAAAGGTGGATGCCGAGACGCAAAGCGGGACGAGCAGGGGCAGGCTGTAGTGGTCGTAGAAATTCGGGACCACGAGCAAGCCGAGGACGGAGGCGACGATCCATCCGTTTACCAAGGTGCGGAGCTGCGACTGCGGGATCTCCGAGCGCGAGCGGATGACGGATCCACACACGGCGAAGATCGTCAGAGGACCCATGAAGAGCAGGAGATATGCAATTCCGCCGAGCTTCGCCCAAAGTCCGTGCCCGCTCTTTTGAAAGATCGAGATGAAATTCGCAAAAACGAAGGCAGAGAGATGCCCGGCTGCCGCGTAGGCGAGCAGGCATAAAAAGGTGGGGAGCAAGGCGGCCGCAACCATTGCTGCCGCAAGGCCGCCCATCGACGGAAGCGGCATTCCCTTTCGATACGCAACCAACAGGAACATGAGCCCAACGAAGGCTCCTTCGACGAACGAGACCTGCTTCACCGTCATCGCCAGTCCGCAAAGCAGCATCGCGGCCAGCGCGCGGCGATGAAAGCGGGGGCTTAGGCCGTCCTCGATGGCCCGGATTGCCAGGAGCACGGCACCGGAGATGAAAAGATTATAGAAGACCGGCGACTGTCCGCCTTGCCCTCCGAAGAGCGGGAGCATGACGAGATAGGCCACGCCCGCGAGCGTGCTGCCGAGCGTATTCGTCAGTCGGCTTGCAATGCGCTGGATCACCAAGGCCGTCGCTAAGGCGAATAGGCCGGCTACGATTTGGTACTGCGGGATTCCGCTGCCGCCGAGCGCAGCGATTCCGGCATAGATCAGGAAGAGGCCGAGCGGCTTGCGGTCCCAGATGTCGACGTAGGGCAATTGCCCGTGAAGCATCGACTGGCCGACCAGCAGATAGAATTGGTCATCGACGTGAAACAGCGGGTTGCCGAAGGCGCTGAGGCGGGTGACGACCGCCGTCAGCAAAAACACCGCGGCAATGGCCGTCTGCCGTGTGGGAAAAAGACGCGCGCTAGCCGGCGTCGAAATGTCGATCGAACCTACCGCCGCGTCCACGTCAGCCATCCGCTCGCGACATAGTTCCAAACCGATCCGACCACTGCCCCGGCGATGCCGGCAATCCACCAGGTGGAAAATTGCTGATAGACCAGCGACCCGATCCCGACGTTCCCAACCGCGCCCACGGAGCAGACCGCGTAAAAGCTGATCAGCCCCCGCAGCCACGCGAGACCCTTCAGCTGCCGATCGCGATAGGTGATGCTGTTGTTCAGCGCGAAATTGAACGTCATTGCGCCGATCACAGCGGCCGCTTGCGCGCTTCCGAACGCCAACTTGATGTTGAGCCCGAAGTCGAGGAGAGCGAGGTGCACGAACACGCCCAGCGCTCCGACCGCAGCAAACATCAGCATTTTCGCCGGAACCCAGCGCCCGACAAGCTTGTCGAGCAGCATCTCGACATATTGCAGGGCGACAGCCTGATCGAGTTTGCTTTCGCCGCTGTGCCGGGTGCCGAAGCGATACGGCACTTCGGCAATTCGCGGCGGAGCCGGTGAGGACGCGATGATGTCGAAGAGGATCTTGTAACCGACGTTGGACAGGCGCGGCTGTGCCGCGAGCAGAGTTTCCCGCCGGACCGCGAACAAGCCGCTCATCGGGTCGCTGCATGGTGCTTTGAGCATGCGATCAGCGATCCAGGTTGCCGCGCGGCTGATGCGCAATCGCCGTTTTTCCCACCCCTGCGTGGATCCGCCGTTCGAATAGCGGGTGCCGAGCGCAATGTCGGCCTGTCCTGCAAGCAACGGCTCGATCAATCGGGGGAGGGTCGTTTCGTCGTGCTGGAGATCTGCATCGATCACCGCGATCACCGGCGTGGTCGAGGACAGCGCGCCCTCGACCACGGCCGAAGCCAGGCCGCGGCGCCCGAACCGCCGGATCAGCCGGATGCGGCGATCGAACTGCGCGATACGGTGGATCAGTTCAGGAGTGCCATCGGTCGACGCGTCGTCGACGAAGATCAGCTCCCATGAAAATGCCGCCAGAGCCGTCTCCATCCGCGACAGGAGCGGCTCGATATTGTCGCGTTCGTTGAGCGTCGGGACGACGATCGTCACCTGCAACGGAAGAACGAGAGCTTCGACTTCCGCGAATTTGTCGATGACCGAATGAAGCATACTGTCCCTCGCCTTGAGGGACCATTTGACCGAGCGTGGTTAACGCCGGGTAAAGCTGTTAGGCGGCCGTTTCGCCCGCGCTCTCGGCGAGAACGGTCAGGCCCTTGTCGCTGACTTCCGCAAATCCGCCGGTGATCGAGATTTTCTCAGGCGCTGCTCCGGCTGAGCGATAAACCGCCACCACGCCGTCACGCAGGGTGGTCATGTAAGGCGCGTGACCTGCCATGATTCCGGATTCGCCCTCGCTGCCGGGGACGACGACCATGTGGACGTCGTCGGACATTACGAGGCGGTCCGGCGTGACGAGCTCGAAATGCAGATCCGCCATTAGTCCTTGCCTTCAATCTTCGCGTCGAACGCGCGTGTCGCCGCCTCGAATTTGTCGCGGCAGCCAGTGTTGCAGAAACCGACGACCTTGCCGTTGTAGAGCGTCAGGCTATCCGCGCTGACGGGCTCACCGGACCAGGGGCAGCGTTCGTTCACGCAATCTTCGAGGCGAAGCTCGTTCGACAGGGCTCAGGCCTCCTGCGCCAGCTTCTCGGCCTTGGCGACCGCTTCCTCGATGCCGCCGACCATGTAGAAAGCGGCTTCGGGCAGATGATCGTACTCGCCGTTAACGACGGCCTTGAACGATCGAACCGTGTCCTCGACCTGGACGAACTTACCGGAAATGCCCGTAAAGACCTCGGCGACGTGGAACGGCTGCGAAAGGAAGCGCTGGATCTTGCGGGCGCGACCGACGATCAGCTTATCTTCTTCGCTCAACTCGTCCATGCCGAGGATGGCGATGATGTCCTGCAGGCTCTTGTAGCGCTGCAGTGTTTCCTGGACGGCGCGGGCGGTCTCATAATGCTCCTGGCCGACGACCGCCGGGGTGAGCACTCGGCTGGTAGAATCGAGCGGGTCCACCGCCGGATAGATCCCGAGCTCGGAGATCGCGCGGCTGAGCGTTGTCGTTGCGTCGAGGTGGGCGAATGATGTCGCCGGAGCCGGGTCGGTCAAGTCGTCGGCGGGCACATAGATGGCCTGCACCGAGGTGATCGAGCCTTTGTTGGTGGACGTGATTCGTTCCTGCAGCGTACCCATGTCAGTGGCGAGCGTAGGCTGATAGCCCACGGCCGAAGGAATGCGGCCGAGCAGCGCGGAGACTTCCGAGCCCGCCTGCGTGAAGCGGAAAATGTTGTCCACGAAGAACAGCACGTCCTGGCCTTCGACGTCGCGGAAATATTCGGCCTGGGTCAGGCCGGAGAGCGCGACCCGGGCGCGTGCGCCAGGCGGCTCGTTCATCTGGCCGAACACCAGCGCGACCTTCGACCCTTCGGGGGTCGGGTTGCCGTCCTTGTCCTTCGCGATGACGCCGGCTTCGAGGAATTCGTGGTAGAGGTCGTTGCCTTCGCGGGTCCGCTCACCGACTCCGGCGAAGACGGACACGCCGCCATGGCCTTTGGCGATGTTGTTGATCAGCTCCTGGATCAGCACGGTCTTGCCGACGCCCGCGCCGCCGAACAGGCCGATCTTGCCGCCCTTGGCGTAGGGCGCGAGCAGGTCGATGACCTTGATCCCGGTGACCAGGATGGCCGCTTCGGTCGATTGGTCCACGAAGGCCGGGGCCTCGGCGTGGATCGGCGCCGACATGTCGCTGCCGATCGGGCCGCGCTCGTCGATCGGTTCGCCGATCACGTTCATGATTCGGCCGAGCGTCTTCGGGCCGACAGGGACGCGGATTTCGGAGCCGGTCGAGGTCACCACCTGTCCGCGAGTGAGGCCGTCGGTGGAATCCATGGCTATTGTGCGGACAACATCCTCGCCGAGGTGCTGAGCGACTTCGAGAACCAGGCGGTTGCCGCCATTGTCGGTCTCGAGCGCTCCGAGAATCGGCGGAAGCTCGCCCTCGAAGGCGACGTCGACGACGGCTCCGATCACCTGAGCGACGCGGCCAGTGAGGTTGCTGGTCGTAGCTGGCGCCTTCGTGCTGGCGGCCGCGGCCTTGGGCGCGGCTTTCTTGCGGGGCTTCGTCTCTGGAGCGGCGGTGGCCATCTGTGTCTTCCTTGCGTTCAACTGCTTAGAGCGCCTCGGCGCCCGAAATGATTTCAACGAGTTCGGTGGTGATCGCTGCCTGCCGGGTCCGGTTGTACTGGATCGTCAGGCGATTGATCATGTCGCCGGCATTGCGGGTGGCATTGTCCATTGCGGTCATCTGCGAGCCGTAAAAACCCGCCTGGTTCTCGAGCAGAGCCCGGTAGACCTGGACCGCGACGTTGCGCGGGATGAGATCGCTGAGGATGTCTTCCTCATCCGGCTCATATTCGACAGCGGAGAGCGACGCGGGACCCTTGACCTCATCTTGAGCACGCGGCGGTACCGGGATGATCTGGTCGACCGTGGGCTCTTGCACCAGCGTGGAGCGGAAATTGGCATAAGCGAGGTGCACGACGTCGATTCCGTCGGTGGTGTAGCGATCGACGATATCCTTCGCGATCGCCTGGGCCTCGGCATAGGACGGGTTCTTTATTTCGCTCGTATCGAACTGAGCAATGATCGATTTCGGGAACAGCCGCTGGAGCACCGGGCGGCCCTTGCGCCCGACAATATAGAAAAAGACCGTCTTGCCTTCGGCGATCAGGTCGTCGGCCTTCTTGCGCGCAGCGCGGACGATGTTGGTGTTGAAGGCGCCGGCAAGGCCGCGGTCGCTGGTCGCGACGATGATCAAATGCGTATCGTCCTTGCCGGTGCCGACGAGGAGCTTTGGGCTCTGCGGCCCCGCCGTGATCTTCGCTGCAAGCGAGGAGACGACTTCGGTCATTCGTGAAGAATAAGGCCGGGCCGCGACCGCATTCTGCTGGGCACGGCGAAGCTTGGACGCCGCCACCATGTTCAGCGCCTTGGTGATCTTCTGCGTCGACTTGACCGAGCCGATGCGGATCTTGAGGGCCTTGAGTGATGCCATCCTAACTTCTCGCGCGTGCTTCGAGACGGGCCTTCGACGCGCTTCGCGCGCTCAGTCCCTCCTCAGCATGAGCGGACAAGGGAAAGCCGCTCATCCTGAGGAGCCGCTGAGCCTGTCGAGGCGGCGTCTCGAAGGACATCATGCGAACGTCTTCCCGAAGTCGGTTAGCGCCTCCTTCAGCGCCTTCGCCGTGTCGTCCTCCAGCTGCTTACTGTCGCGGATCGCCTTCAGGATCTTCGGCTTGTCCGAGCGCAGGTAGCTGAGCATCGCCCCTTCGTAGCGGACCACGTCCTTGGTATCGACGCCGTCGAGGAAACCTTGCGTCCCGGCGTAGATCGAAGCGACCTGCTCTTCGATCGGCATCGGTTGGTATTGCGGCTGCTTGAGCAATTCGGTCAGGCGCGCGCCGCGGGCCAGCAGCTTCTGGGTGGAAGCGTCGAGGTCGGATCCGAACTGGGCGAACGCCGCCATTTCGCGATATTGCGCGAGCTCCAGCTTGATCGAACCGGCGACCTTCTTCATCGCCTTGGTCTGCGCGGCGGATCCCACGCGGCTGACGGAAAGGCCGACGTTGATCGCCGGCCGGATGCCCTGATAGAACAGATCGGTCTCAAGGAAGATCTGACCGTCCGTGATCGAGATCACGTTGGTAGGAATGTAGGCCGACACATCGCCTGCCTGGGTCTCGATGACCGGTAGCGCCGTGAGCGAGCCCGCCCCGTTGTCCTCGTTCATCTTCGCAGCGCGCTCGAGCAGGCGGCTGTGGAGGTAGAAAACGTCGCCCGGATAAGCTTCCCGGCCCGGCGGACGGCGGAGCAGAAGCGACATCTGGCGATAAGCGACGGCCTGCTTCGACAAATCGTCGTAGACGATGACGGCGTGCATGCCGTTGTCGCGGAAATATTCGCCCATCGCGCAGCCGGTGTAGGGTGCGAGGAACTGCAGCGGCGCCGGTTCCGACGCGGTGGCGGCGACGACGATGGAATATTCCATGGCGCCGTTTTCCTCTAGCGCGCGGACGATCTGGGCGACGGTCGATCGCTTCTGGCCGATGGCGACGTAGATGCAGTAGAGCTTCTCGCTCTCCTTGCCCGACTTGTTGATTTCCTTCTGGTTGATGAAGGTATCGAGCGCGACGGCGGTCTTCCCCGTCTGGCGGTCACCGATGATCAGCTCGCGCTGGCCGCGGCCGATCGGAACGAGCGCGTCGAGCGCCTTGAGGCCGGTTTGGACCGGCTCGTGCACCGACTTGCGCGGGATGATGCCCGGAGCCTTGACCTCGACGCGGCGCCGCTCGGTGAATTCGATCGGGCCCTTGCCGTCGATCGGATTGCCCAGCGCGTCGACGACTCGGCCGAGCAAGCCCTTGCCGATCGGAACGTCAACGATCGCTCCGGTGCGCTTGACGGTCGAGCCTTCCTTGATGTCGGCGTCGGTGCCGAAGATCACGACACCGACGTTGTCGGCCTCGAGGTTGAGGGCCATGCCCTTCACGCCGTTGTCGAACTCGACCATTTCGCCCGCCTGGACGTTGTCGAGCCCGTAGATGCGGGCGATGCCGTCGCCGACCGACAGCACGGTTCCGACTTCCGAGACTTCGGCGTCGGCGTCGAAATTCGCGATCTGGTCTCGGATGACGCGGGAGATTTCAGCGGCGCGGATGTCCATGGGTCTTGCTTAGCCTTTCATCGCCAAAGCGAGTCGGTTGAGTTTGGTGCGGATCGAGGCGTCGATCATCTGGCTTCCCAGCTTGACGACGATTCCTCCGAGAATGTTCGGATCCACCTGCGCGTCGATGGTGACATCGCGGCCGGCGCGAGTGCGGAGCTGCTGCTTCAGAGCAGCGACCTGGTCGTCGTTCAACGGCCGGGCCGTGATCACGTCGGCGGTGGTTTCGCCGCGATGCTCGGCAGCCAGGCGGCGAAACGCGCGGATGACGGCCCGAAGCTCCTTCTTACGGCCGTTCCGCGCGAGGACACCGAGGAAATTGGCGGTGATGGGATCGACCCCAAGCTCTGCGGTCAGTGCGGAAAATGCCTTGCCCGCCTCGTCGCGCGACACCAGCGGGCTTTCGATCAGCTCGGCAAAATCCTTCGAATCGAGCAGAGCCTGATTCAGCCCATCGAGACTGCGGCCGACCGCATCGATCTGCCGCTCGTTCCGCGCAAGGTCAAACAGCGCCGACGCGTAGCGCCCTGCTAAGCTGGCTCGAATGCCGCCGGATGTCTCCACGCGCGAAAAGCTCCAGAAACGGAATGTTGCCCCATGCGAAATGAACAGAATCAACCTGTCCGGGGGACAGGTTACGACATGCCCCCGGCATGTCTATTCTGTTCATGGGCGCTGATGCAGGTCGCCCCGCACGCCCCCATGGGTCGCCGGGGCCCCTAGCAACGGCCCGGCGGGGATGCAAGGCGGGTCTACAGCTCGCGCGTGAAGAAGCGGGAGAAAGGCGTGTCTTCGTAACCGCCAAACGGGCCGCAGCGGGTAAATCCTTCGCTTTCGTAGAGCGCGATCGCCGCCTCGAATGGCTTGGACCCGCCGGTTTCGAGACTGAGGCGCTTGTAGCCCCGCGACTTCGCTTCATCGACGATATGGTGCAGCACCTCCCGGCCCACCCCGCGGCCCAGAGCCCGGTGCGCCGTTCGCATCGACTTCACCTCGCCGTGATCCGCGGAGATTTCCTTCAGCGCGCCGACCCCGACCAGCTGTCCGTTCTCGCGAGCCGCCCAGAAGGTGATCGCGGGATCCTTCAGGCCTTCGAGCGGAAGGACATGACAGGCACGATGGGGCGAGATCGACCGCATGATGCCATAATGCATTGCAAGCAGAGCCTGCACGTCAGGGCTATCGAAATCGCCCGCATGGAAGGTCAATTCCATGGTGTCAGAATCTCACGCTCGGGTTTGAGCGCAAGCTTCCGGACGCGTGAAATGTTCGCGGTCTGTATCCCGGCCCCGAATCGAGCAAATGAGGAGCGCGATAGTGACCTACCGAGTCGTTGGTTTGGATCCCGAGCCCTATCGCCCGCTGTTCGGCTTGGCGGACGACGAGCTGGCGGGGCGGGGCATCGTCAGGATGACGGTGACTGCGAAACCGAGCTTTCCGTGCCGTGTAAGCCTCACCGACCGCGACCTGGGCGAAAGCGTGCTGCTGGTGAACCACGTGAGCCACGACGTCGCCAATCCGTACCGGGCAAGCCATGCGATTTTCGTCACCGAAGCCGACGAACGGCCCGCGGAATATATCGATGAAGTGCCGCCGGTCTTCGAACCTCGTGTCCTGTCCCTGCGCGGTTTCGACAAGGATGGGATGATGGCCGAGGCGATCCTTACCCAGCCGGGCGAAGCCGATGCGGGAATCCGCAAGCTCTTCGCCAATCCGGAGATCGTGACGATCCACGCGCACAATGCGACGCGCGGATGCTTCTCGGCGAGGGTGGAAAGGAACTGACATGGCTACGCTTGCGACGCCCATCCATGCGCCTAAATCGGAACGGATGACCAACGTCGCCCGCCTTGACGCCGACACAGCCTGGGCGGCCTTCATGCGCCGCGACCGCAGCTGGGACGGCCAGGTGATCGGTGCCGTCACCACGACCGGCATCTACTGCAAGCCGAGCTGCCCGGCGAAGCGGCCCAAGCGCGAGAACGTGCAATTCTTCGCGACGGCGGAGGAAGCGCGCTCGGCGGGCTACCGGCCGTGCCTCCGGTGCAAGCCGGACGAAGTGGGGCGGGACCGGGAAGCCGTGGCGCAAGCAGTGAAGGTCATCGAGAATGCCGAGGAGGCGCCCAGCCTCGCGGAACTGGCCGAAGCGGTGGGCTACGCGCCGCATCATTTCCAGCGGATTTTCAAGCGCGATCTCGGAGTTTCGCCGGCGGAATATGCGCGGGCACTGCGTAACAAGCGCGCGCAAACTGCGCTCAAGGCGAACGGCCGGGTGACCGACGCCATTTACGATGCCGGTTATTCAGGCCCGAGCGGATTCTACAGCGATGCGAAGGAGAGGCTCGGAATGACCCCATCCGCCTGGCGCGACGGCGGCCGCGGCGAAACGATCCGCTGGACGACGTTCGACAGCCCGCTCGGCCAGATGCTGATTGCCGCGACACCCAAGGGAATCTGCAGGCTGACATTCAGCGACAGCGAGGCGTCGCTTCGACGTCTCTTCCCCAAAGCGACGATCGTGCGCGATGACGGCGGGCTTCGCGAGCTGGTCGAAGGAGCCCTCGAAGCGATCCAGCATCCGGCGGCCATGCCGGACCTGCCGATCGACGTCGCAGGGACCGCTTTCCAGGAAGCGGTCTGGCGCGAATTGCGCAAGATCCCGCCGGGCGAGACTCGGAGCTACGCGCAGATAGCCGCCGCGATCGGCCAGCCGACTGCCGTCCGTGCAGTCGGCACCGCCAACGGCGACAACCATGTCGCGGTGCTGATCCCATGCCACCGAGTGATCCGCAGCGATGGAACGCTTGGGGGCTATGCCGGGGGGCTCGACCGCAAGAAGATGTTGCTCGACGCCGAAGGCGGCGTCGCGTCCCCGCAGCTGCCGCTAATCGATTAGTAGCTTGCCGTTTCCTCGTGCCTCGGCTCAACAAGGCTGAGGGGGAAACGATGACATCAGAAGCTCAAGCGAAACGCCCAATCTGGCGGCGAATCCTCGACTACCCCCTGGTAGCCCTCGTCATTGCGACGGCGATCTACCTCTTCGCGCTTTGGGCGAGCGTAACGGTCGGAAAATTCGTTCCGGCGATCGACAAGACCGCGGATACCGCGGTCCACGCGGCAATCACAATCGCCTTCCTGCTCGCAGCCTATAAGCTGATCATCGTCCGCTTTGGCGCACACCCGAAGGACGACCTGCCCGCGGGTCCCGCGCTGCGCGACGGCGCCGTCGGGATTGCCATTGGATTCTCGATCATGGCATTGTCGGTGGCCGTCGCCGCAGCCCTGGGAGTCTATCGCATAACCGGCCCTGGCGACACGTCGAGGCTATGGTTCGATTTGGTCGCCGTGGCGATCATGCCCGCCTTCACCGAAGAGCTGCTGTTTAGGGGAATTCTGTTCCGTTGGATCGAGGAGTTCGGCGGCACCTGGCTGGCCCTGCTCGTGACTTCGGCCCTGTTCGGACTGGCGCATATCTTCAATCCCAACGCCACCTGGTTTTCGTCCTTCGCAATCGCCGTCGAAGCGGGCGTCCTGCTCGGCGCGGCCTACATGCTAACGCGCAATCTGTGGCTGGTCATGGGACTGCACGCGGGCTGGAATTTCACGCAGGGCGAGATTTTCGATGTTCCGGTTTCGGGAGTGGACGAGCATGGCCTGGTCCAGGCGAGGCTATCCGGTCCGGAGCTCCTCTCAGGCGGTCAGTTCGGCCTCGAGGGCTCGATCATCGCGATCACCATCGCGACGGCGCTCGGGATTTGCATGATCGTGCTCGCTTTGAAGCGCGGGCGGCTCATTCAGCCGAGCTGGATGCGCTGACGCCGACCAAGGTTAGTTCGATCGACGGTACGCAGTTACATTCTGCTCCTTGCCCTGGATCCAAATTTTCCCAGTGCAGATCTTCTCACCGGCCGGCGCATCGTCGGCTTTCCGCAGGGAAATTTTATGGGGCGGCGCCGACGTGGAGCGGTCAAAGGTGAGGAGTGTATCCTCGTCAGTGTGGCCAAGCGCAGTCAAACGGAGGAACAGCGCTTCATCGCTATTTGCCCGCGTTTCCATCTGCTCCAGGGTCAGGTTCGAAGACTTCGGATAAGTGGTTTGAGCTTTGCTCATTGATTAGCTCCATTTGGCTTTGTGTAAGTGGCAAAATCCGAAGCGATCAGGTTCAGGGTGGTGAGATCGCAGGGTCCGTTCAGCAGCTTGTCTTGAATAGCGTCCCGCTGCTCTTGAACGGTCAACGGTTTCCCATCACGCGTGGTGGGAGCGCCCACTCGAAGCGCCATTTTGGAAAGTACTTCGGCAGTGGCCTTTTCACTTACGACGTAGCCGAAAATGCGTCTGCGGGGCGTGGAGAGATCCTCGTTCACGTTGCAGCCGGCAACCGCGTTTTCGAGTTTGGCGTTTGCCTTCGCCCGATCCGCGCTGGCTGCCGCAGTCAGCTTGTCGGCGGCCCGCTCGAATGACGCCGACGCCTCGTAGGAACTAAGGTGGGTGAAGGCCACCGCCATGGGATATTCCGCGGCAGACTTGCTCATATTTGTGATGAGATTGGCCTTAGCGTCATCCCGCTCGGCATCCATCGCTGCGAGCAACGCCGGCAGCGTCTGTTCGAAGTAGAGTTCCTTATCGATTGCTGTCCGGCTGGACGTCGCCGCGTTGGCCAGCGCGCCGAGCACATCCTTCGCTCCGCTGGCCACGAGCGGAACTGCTCCAGTCAATCCGAGTGTCGCAAGGTCAAGCCCGAGATTGGTACCCTTTCGCTGATCGTTAAGCTTGCGTCGGAACAGCGCATATTGCGCGTCCATCGCGTTCATATAGATCGCCATGACCTTATTGCGGTAACGGACCGCCTCGTCGGGTTTCGGTCCGGCTAAGGCATCGAAATCTTCGATCGCGGCAGGAATCTTGTAGTTGTCGAGCATTGCGAGATTCTGTCGCAACCCGATGACCGGTCGTGGCGCGCCTTCGAATGAAGTGCATCCCGTCAAAACGACAGCCGCGCAGGCGGTCAGCAGCATGGAAATTGGCCGCACCGTGAGTCTCCCCCGTCGGGCATTGCGCCCGCGCGACTCGGCACGTGTGATCGGGAAAGAATACGTTATCGGAGGATGTGTCAACGGTAAGACAGCGGGGCGGCTTCAGAGGAAGCTATAGGGATCGACGTCGACGCTGACCCGGACCTTTGCGCTCCATTCGATCTCGGCCAGCCAGTCCCGGATCACGTCCTGGACGTCGAGGGTGCGACGGGCGTGGACCAGCAGGCGCTGGCGATGCCGGCCACGGAGCATCGCGAGCGGGGCGGGGGCCGGTCCAAACACCGCCATTCCGTCGACCTTGGGTGCGGCCTGACCGATCCGCCGCGCAACAGCATTCGCCTCGTCCGAATCCTCGGCCGAGACGATGATCGCTGCGAGGCGTCCGAAAGGCGGCATCGCGGCTTCGCGCCGGGCCTCGGTTTCCGCGGCGTAGAAGCCCGGGGCGTCTCCCGACACCAACGCGGCAATTACGGGGGCGCCAGGTTCGTGAGTCTGAACCAAGACCCTGCCGGGCTTGTCTCCGCGCCCGGCCCGTCCGGCCACCTGCTGGATTTGCTGGAAGCTGCGCTCGGCCGCGCGAAGGTCGCCTCCAGCCAGGCCGAGATCGGCGTCAACGACTCCGACGAAGGTCAAGTTGGGGAAGTGATAGCCCTTCGTAACGAGCTGGGTTCCGATCACGACGTCGATCGCATCAGCCTCCATTGCTCCGACGAACTCTGCGGCGCGGAGCGGAGACCAGATCGTGTCGCTCGTGACGATCGCCGTCCGCGCCTCGGGGAACAGCTCCGCGACTTCGTCCGCGATGCGTTCCACCCCGGGCCCGCAAGCGACGAGGCTGTCTTCCTCGCCGCACTCGGGGCAGGCGTTCGGCGGCGGCATCACATGTCCGCAATGGTGACAGGCGAGGCGATGCATGAGCCGGTGCTCGACCATCCAGGCCGTGCAGTTCGGACATTGGAAGCGGTGCCCGCAATGCCGGCACAGGGTCAGCGGCGCGAAACCGCGGCGGTTGAGGAAAAGCAGGGACTGCTCGCCGCGCTCCAGGTTGGCCTCAAGCTCGGTGACTACGCTCGGCGCCAGCCACCGGCCGCGCGGCGGCGGGTCCTGGGTGAGATCGACCGCGCTGATTTCCGGCAGAGATGCACCCGCGAAGCGCTGCGGCAGGCTGATCTCGCGATAACGGCCGAGCTCGACCATTTGCTTGCTTTCAATGGCCGGAGTCGCGGACGAGAGGATGACCGGAATGTCTTCGAACTTCGCGCGCATCACGGCGGTGTCGCGGGCGTGATACTGGACTCCGTCCTCCTGCTTGAAACTCGGCTCGTGCGCCTCATCAACGACGATCAGGCCGAGGTTCTGGTATGGAAGAAAAAGGGCGGACCGAGCGCCGACGGTCACCTGGGCTTCACCGCTTGCGATGCCGCGCCAGGCGCGACGTCTCTGCGATGATCGCAGGTCAGAATGCCAGGCGACGGGAGCGCAGCCGAAGCGCGCCTCGAACCGCTTGAGGAACGGCTCGGTCAGCGCGATCTCGGGGAGCAGCACCAGTGCCTGCCTGCCTTGCCGAAGGCATTCAGCGATGGCTTCAAAATAGACTTCGGTCTTCCCTGATCCGGTTACGCCGTCGAGCAGCACCGGGTCGAAGCCCTTGCCGATGGATGAGACCAGGCTTTCGGCCGCGCTCTGCTGATCCTCGTTGAGATCGGGCGGGCCATGCTCGGGGTCCGGGACGGGCAGCGGTCGGTCCGCATCCACCGCCACGGGTTCGAGGGCGCCGGCATGGACCAGCCCGCGCATCACGCTTTCGCTGACTCCGGCACGGTCCGCGAGCTCGCGGATGGTTCCCTGCCGGCCTTCGAGACCGCACAGCGCTTTTTCGCGCTGGGGGGTCAATCGATCCGGAACGAGACCCGTCGGCCGATATTCAACGAGCTGGCGCGGCCCGTCCAGCGCTGCCGAGGAGGGCAGGACCATCCTCAGCACCGAGGCGAGGGGCGCGAGATAGTAGTCGGCTGTCCATTCGCAGAGGCGCCGCAAGGGCGCGGCGATTGGCGCCACATGAACGATGCCCGCCAGGGGCCTGAGCCGCGCGTCGGGGACTTCGTTGGTCGGGAGTCGCTCAGCTTCCCAGGCGACTCCAAGCAATTGCCTCGGACCAAGCGGCGCAATGACGATCGAACCGGGTTCGACGTCGATATTTTTTGGAACTTGATAGTCCAGCGGCCCAAGTGCTGCATTCATGGTGACGACCCGGGCGCGCTTCATCGCTATGGCAGATGCGGGCTGATGGGACTTCTAGCAAGAGGACATTCAATGATTGGAAGACGCTGGCATGGACGGGTCCCCCTCGCCAAGGCCGAAGAATATCTGCGGCTGTCTAAGGACGTCGCGCTGCCCGATTATCGCTCGACCGAAGGCAATGTCGCTGCATGGTGCCTCCATCGCCGCGAAGGCGACACCGTCCACATCGAGATGTTCACTTTGTGGGAGAACATCGAAGCGATCCGTCGCTTCGCCGGGGACGAACTGACGAAGGCGAAATATTATGACTTCGACCCCGATTTCCTGTTGGAAATGGAGCCCGAGGTCCTTCACTTCGAGGTGATCGATTAGGCTTAGCGGCCTCGCTTCTTGCGATGCTCGTCGAGGTCCAGGACCGCGACTTCGTCGTCGCCCTGAAGCAGCCCGAGGCGGCGGGCGACTTCCTGATAGGCTTCCTCGACCCCGCCCAGGTCTTGCCGGAAGCGGTCCTTGTCGAGCTTCTGGCCCGACTTGATGTCCCACAGGCGGCAGCCGTCGGGACTGATCTCATCAGCCAGGATCACGCGGCTGAAATCGCCGTCCCACACGCGGCCGAACTCCAGCTTGAAGTCGATCACCCGGATGCCGATCGCCGCGAACATTCCGGACAGGAAGTCGTTCACCCGGATCGCCATGTCGGCGATGTCGTTCATTTCGTCCTGCGTGGCCCAGCCGAAGCACGCGATATGCTCGTCCGCAATCATCGGGTCCCCGAGCGCATCGTCCTTGTAATAATATTCGATGATCGTGCGCGGCAGCTGGGTGCCTTCCTCAATGCCTAACCGCTTCGAAAGCGAGCCCGCGGCAACGTTGCGGACGACCACCTCGATCGGGACGATTTCGACCTGGCGGATGAGCTGTTCGCGCATGTTGAGGCGGCGAATGAAATGGGTCGGCACTCCAATCGCCTGGAGCGAAAGGAAGATATGCTCGGAAATGCGGTTGTTGATCACGCCCTTGCCGCTGATCGTGCCGCGCTTTTGCGCGTTGAAGGCGGTCGCATCGTCCTTGAAATATTGGATGAGCGTACCCGGCTCCGGACCCTCATAGAGGATCTTGGCCTTGCCCTCATAGATTTGGCGGCGGCGAGCCACGGTTCGCATTGCTCCAACGGCAGTGGAAAGAGCGGCGGCTATAGAGCCTGTCCTGCCCCACCGCAATTAAGGGGGCCCGCTGGAGTTCGTTAGTCGGTTCTTCAAAGGATTGAGGAGCGCGGGTGCGTGCGCCCGCGCTCCTCAGGGGAGTGTCAGTTGACCCGTACGCGCTTGGCCTTTTGCTCCCACGGTGCACTCCATTCGATTCGATGGAGAACCTTGAAGCTGTCGCCGATCAGCCGGCCGAGGGTGACGGCGGAGCCGATCAATGCGGCATTCAATTCGGCGCGGCCTTCGCGGTACGCGCGGTCGTAAATCTCATCCACCATGGTGACCATTCCTTTCGTCTCCTGGTCCTGGCTCAAAGCGCCAGTGGAAAATCGTCGATGATGTCGTTCGCCGGCTTCAAAGCCTGCTCGATGAGCGCAAGCCGCAGATCGGCATCGAGAGCGCGCCATGAGCGCGCGGTCGAGCGCGACGCCTGAGCGTTGATAACCTGAACGGCGGGGCCGTCTTCGATGAACGCACGAATATTGTGGCCATAAATCATGGCACGCCTCCTTCCTTTTGGTTTGCCGCCGGCGTGGGGGCTGGATAGGGGAGGGAAAATCCTCGCCGGCGGCTGAGGATCATTTATGTTTTCGGGCCGACTTTCGCCAATCAAACACTCGACAGAACCAATAAGCTGGTCTTATTAGTTACGCTTATGAGACGGCTTCCCCCACTCGCCGCGATCCGGGCCTTCGAGGCCGCTGCCCGAACAGAGAATTTCACGGCCGCAGCGGCCGAGCTTGGTATGACCCAGGCCGCAGTTTCCTATCAGGTCAAAAGCCTCGAAGAGCGTTTGGGCGCGCCACTTTTCGTGCGCGAGCGCGGCCGCGTGAGGCTTACTCCGCTCGGTTCGCGGCTCATGCCGGCTCTCTCGACGGCATTCGACACGATCGAAGCTGCCTTCGCGAGCCATCGGCAGGAAGATGAATCGCTCCTCACAGTGACCACGACCCACACCTTTGCCAATACGTGGTTGGCCTGGGTGCTGGGCGCCTTCCAGATGGAGCATCCCGACCTTGCCGTCCGCCTGTCGACCAGCAACGAGGTCGTCGATCTGCGCTCGGGAGACACCGATATCGCGATCCGCGCCGGTCGCGGCGATTGGGACGGGCTCGAAAAGCACAAATTGTTCGACGTCGATTTCACGCCCATGGCCTCTCCGCCGTGCATGGCCGAGGCGCTCAAGAAATTCGGTCCCAATCTTGAGCCGGCCGATCTCCTGGAGCTGCCGCTGATCAGCCCGCAGGACAGCTGGTGGGAGCAATGGTTCAAAGATAGCGGCGTCGAAACCGAAGGCCGGCCGCAACCGCGGGGTGGCCTTCGCCTCGACAACCAGGCGAACGAAGGCCACGCGGCGATGGGCGGGCAGGGCTTTGCACTGATGTCGCCCTTCCTTTGGGTCAACGACATTGCGCAGGGACGTTTGCTCGTGCCGTTCCCGGACAAGATATCCAAGCGCGGCTGGTCCTATTGGCTCGTCTATCCAAGCGAGCGCCGCCTCGTCCCGAAGGTCAAGAGGTTCCGCGAATGGCTGGCGGCCGAAATGGCGAAGGCTCACGCATCCGAGCAGGAGCTGATGGAAGGACTGCGGTCGCGGGCCCTCGTGGAGTCCCGCCAAGTCGCCTAAGCAAAATCGCTGGGCCAATTAGGAACATTCCTCCGCAATTGAAGGTAAGTTCCGCCACATTGGGGGAATCACCAGCGGAAAATACCTATGGTGGACGTACCGCCGATTTAGGCTGACTCGAAGCGCCGGGCGTTGCTAATCGCTGGTCCATGCAAGCCGATGATCTTCCGTCGACCACGATCGACACCCCCTTCGACGCCGCCCTTTCGGAACGCTACCTCGTCTACGCTTTATCGACGATCACGGCGCGCTCGCTCCCCGACGTTCGAGATGGGTTGAAGCCGGTCCATCGGCGGATCTTGTGGGGCATGCGCCTCCTTCGGCTCGATCCTGCGGGTGCGTACAAGAAATCGGCGCGCGTGGTCGGCGACGTCATCGGCAAATACCATCCGCACGGCGACCAGTCGGTCTATGACGCCATGGTTCGCCTCGCGCAGGATTTTGCGCTCAGGTATCCGCTCGTCGACGGGCAGGGGAATTTCGGCAACATCGACGGTGATAACGCCGCCGCCTACCGGTACACGGAAGCCCGGCTGACCGCGGTTGCGATGCAGCTTATGACGGGGCTCGACGAGGGCACCGTCGATTTCAGGCCAACCTACAACGGCGAAGAAGAGGAGCCCGAGGTCTTCCCGGGCCTGTTTCCAAACTTGCTGGCCAATGGCGCGGCCGGAATCGCGGTCGGAATGGCGACCTCGATACCGCCGCACAATGTCACTGAACTGATCGACGCCGCAGCGCACCTGATCGACAATCCCAAGGCTGAAGACAGCGCGTTGATGGACTTCGTCGCCGGACCGGACTTCCCGACTGGAGGAGTGCTTGTCGACAGCCGCGAGGCAATCGCCTCGGCCTATGCGACGGGCCGTGGCTCCTTCCGTTTGAGGGCGCGGATCGAGGTCGAACGGGAGAAGGGCGGCGGGTGGCACCTGTTGGTCCGCGAAATCCCATACGGAGTGCAAAAGTCGAAACTGATCGAGCAGGTCGCCCAGCTCATTGCGGACAAGAAGCTGCCCATCCTTGCTGACGTAAAGGATGAGAGCGACGAAGCGGTCCGGCTGATCCTCGAGCCGCGCGCCCGGACCGTTGATCCGGAGCTTCTCCTCGAGAGCCTCTACCGGCTGACCGACCTCGAAATCCGCTTTCCGCTGAACCTCAACGTGCTCGATGCGACGCGGACTCCGGGAGTGATGAGCCTCAAGCAGGCGCTGACGGCCTGGCTCGCCTTCCAGATCGAAGTGCTGGTCCGCCGTTCCCAGGTTCGGATCGGGAAGATCGACGACCGGTTGGAGCTGCTCGACGGCTTCCTCGTCGCCTTCCTCAATCTCGACCGGGTGATCGAGATCATCCGTACCGAGGACGAGCCGAAGGCCCTGATGATGTCCGAGTTCGGCTTGTCGGACCGCCAGGCCGAAGCGATCCTCAACATGCGCCTCAGGCAATTGCGGCGGCTCGAGGAGATGGAGATCGCGAAGGAGCGGGAGGCGCTTACCAAGGAGCGAGAGGACCTCGTCAAGCTCATCGAGAGCCCGGCTCGCCAGCGCACGCGTCTGAAGCGCGACCTTGCCGCGGTGAAGGAAAAGTTCGGTGACGAGCGGAAGACCCGGATCGAGGAAGTGGCGCCCACTCGGGAGATCGATTGGTCGGCGATGATCGAAAAGGAACCGATCACGGTCATCCTTTCGCAGCGCGGGTGGATCCGGGCGATGAAGGGTCATCTCGCGCTGGAGCAGGTCGGCGAGCTCAAATGGCGCGAAGGCGACGGACCGTTCATTCACTTCCACGCGCAGACGACCGACCGACTGGCGTTGTTCGCCTCCAACGGTCGAGTTTATACGCTTGGCGGCGACAAGCTCCCCAGCGCGCGCGGGTTCGGCGAGCCGGTGCGCCTGTTCATCGACCTCGATGCGGAGGTCGACATCGTCCAGCTCCTCGTCGTCCGGCCCGAAATGAGGCTGGTGATCGCGTCGTCGGACGGCAAGGGTTTCACCACGAGCGGGGAGGCGACCCTCGCCGAAACTCGCAAAGGCAAGCAGCTGGTCAATGTCCGGCCCGGCGCAAGAGTGGCCGTTGTTCGAGCCATCCCCGAGGGTGCGGATTCCATCGCGGTCGTTGGGGAGAACCGAAAGATGGTCGTCTTCTCGCTCAGCGAAGTGCCGGAACTCGCCCGCGGACAAGGGGTGACCCTGCAGCGCTACCGCGACGGCGGACTTTCCGATGCGATCGCTTTTTCCATGCAGGAGGGCCTCAGCTGGGCGCTCGGCGGGGAGAGCGGGCGGGTTCGCACCGAGACCGACCTGACCTCATGGCGCGCGGCGCGCGGTGCGGCGGGCCGGATGCCCCCGATTGGCTTCCCCCGAAGTAACCGCTTTGACTGAACGGGGCTTAACCAACCCCCGTTAACAACGCGGCCTAGAGGGAAATAGATACTCGGAATTAACCCATCGCCCTTCATAGGCGGGGTATGCAGGCTGCAGCACACCGCCTGCCGGCTGCCGGAAGGCAACGGCGGACGGAAAACCCGAGCGCGAAACCGCACCTTGCGACTGCGGACGACACCGGCTTGCTCAATGCCCTGCCGATCGCTGCGGCGATCGTCGAGCGCGACAAGGATTCGCTCAAAGTCGTCGCTCACAACAGCCGCTTTTTCGAGACGGTCAGCCAGTCGACCTGCACCGCGAGCGACTGGAATGAAGCCGATTGCCTGAAATCGGGACCGATTGCCGAACTGCTCCATCAGTTTTTCGACGGGACCAACGTCGCCGGCGATCTGGATTTCAAGGACGGCGAGGGGGTTTCTTCCCGCTATTTCCGGGTCAAGCTCGCGCCACTGCCTAAAAAGAAGGGCAAGCCCGCCCGTTGCCTGCTCAGCGTCGTCGACCGCACGGTCGAAGTACAGGCGGAACGAACCCTGCGCGCCGAAATGCTGCGCGACAGCCTGACCGGCCTGCCCAACCGACTGGCCTTCACCGAGGCGATTGAAAATGCCGGTGAGAAGGTGGCTCGCGATCTCGAACATGCCGTTCTCGTCGTGGACATGCTGCGCTTCAGCCGAATCAACGAATCGATGGGTAGCCTGGCCGGCGACGAACTTCTGATCACCTTCGCCCGCCGCCTCATCCTCGCGCTTCGCGCCGGCGACGTGCTGGCCCGGACGGGGGGCAATGAGTTCGGCGTTCTCGTTTCCCTCCGCCGCGGAGTCGAGGACGCGCTGAAAGCCGCCGAGCGGATTCAGCAGGTGATGGCGACACCCTTCAAGATTTCCGATCTGGAGATTCGGGTTGAATGCGCAATCGGCGCTGCTCTCATGCATGCCGGTCAGGACCCCGAGGAGCTCTTTCGCAACGCGCAATTTGCGGTGAAGCAAGCCAAGGCGGCAGGGCGTCCGCAGGTCTATGAACCCAAGCAGGCGACCGAGGCGCGGCGCCGCTTCTCGATCGAAACCGAGCTTCGGCGAGCGCTCGACAAGGATCAGTTGAAGCTGTTCTACCAGCCGCTCATCAACCTCAAGTCGGGCGAGGTCGCGGGGTTCGAGGCGCTGGCGCGCTGGACCCATGAGGACCGGGGCGAGATTAGCCCCTCGGAATTCATTCCGGTCGCCGAGGAATCGGGCCTGATCCTGCAACTCGGCCGATGGGCGATGGATCGGGCCGCTCAAACTCTAGCCCATTGGGACAAGCAGACCGGCGAGAAATTACCACTCTACGTTGGGGTCAATCTTTCGGCGATTCAGGTCGCTCGCGACGACATTGCAGCCGTCGTCGAGAGCGCCCTGAAGTCGAGCGGGCTTACGGGCGATCGGCTGACGCTCGAACTGACCGAAAGTTCGATCGTTCAGGACCCGGCGCGGGCCACTCGCGTGTTCGACGCCTTGAAGGCGCTCGACGCGACGGTCGCAATGGACGATTTCGGAACCGGCTATTCCAGCCTAGCATACCTCCAGCGCCTGCCCATCGACGTACTGAAGATCGACAAGAGCTTCGTTTCCGGAATGATGGTCGATCCCGACGCGGTGGCGATCGTCCGCGCCGTTCTGAGCCTCGCGGAAGCCCTCGGAATGTCCACGACGGCCGAAGGAATCGAGACGGTCGAACTGGCGACGACCTTGGCGACCCTCGGTTGTGCGTCGGGCCAAGGCTATTATTTTGCCAAGCCGCTCGAAGCGCCCGCGGCTCTCGAATATTGGAAGTCCCGCCGCCGCTGAGCTGAGTCCCGCATTGGGCGTCCTTATTCTCGTTGGAACTTCGACTGGGCAAATCCGGTTTATTCCCCGCAAATAGGGGAGTGAGCCCAAGCCGTGACGCGCTGGCTCATCATCGCCGGTCTGTGGCCGATGGCCGCAGCAGCGGCAGCGAATGCTCAGTCGGTGCTTCAAAACAGCCAGCCGACCCATCGGTCGCGCACCATCAACTTGCGGCTGACCCAAGATCCGACGTTTAACCAATTCGAGACTCCGGCGACTGGCTTCATCGCCGACACGGAGGTCGCGCCCAACGCGCGGCTCGGGCTCAAGATGGTCCATCGGTCCCGTCCGAGATTTGGGCCGGACGTGCGTATCGATGGGGTTCAATCCAGATCGCGCCGGCCGGCATTTTCCTTCACGTTCCGCTTCTAGCCAAAAGCTCTGAATAGGCCGCTGCTCGACGCCGCCGAAGCGTTGCGCTCAACGTCGTCTCGATGCTGTCCAGGAGGCGCACCGAACCATAGTCGGCCGGATGGACTCCAACCCGCAGATCGCCCACCGGCAGGCGCCGTAGCGCCGCAGCCGCGATCAGCGATGACCGAAGCCGAGCTTCCGTGCGGCTGGCCCAAGTGATGACCGGCGCGCGGGACAGGATTGCACCCGATCTTGGAGACCAGACCGTAAGATGATCCTCGGCGATCGGGATTTCGCATTCGGCCAGGGCGGTCAAAGCTCCGGTTCCATAGAGCCAGGCCGGGGCGACAAACCCTGCGATTGGAAGACCGGTCACATCCTCGAGGAGATCACGCCCAGCCTGAATTCGCGCCTGCGCCTCAGCGTTCGGGAGGCCCAGGAACTCGCCTTCGCGGGCAGTCATCCACCGCGAGCGAAGGCGGTCGAAGAGGCGGCCGTGGCGGGCGTGATCGCGATGGTAGAAACCGTGGAGGAAGACCTCGAACCCAGCCTCGGCCCATCCGCGCAGACGGCGTGCAAACGCTGAACCGCGAACGATTGGAGATTGCTCCCAGTGGTTCGGGACGACGAGGAGCGCGATGCGATTGCCGACTTGGGAGCCGAGTAGGTCGACCAATCCGTCGATCTCGCGCTCGAACCGGGGCGAAACGTCGTGAATCGATGCGATGAGCCGCGCAGCAGGCATCGGTCCCGCATTTAGCTTCACGAACTGCACGGCACCTAATGAACAAAGCTTCACTTGAAGTTCATCGCGCCGTGCCGGCTTTCCGGCGCGGATGCGGATCGTCGACGTCTGTGCGTTCTACACCCCAGCCGGCGGCGGTGTCCGGACCTATGTTGAGGCCAAGCTCAAGGCAGCATCGAGGGCGGGCCACGAGATGATCGTGATCGCACCGGGCGAGCGGGACGAGACCATCCGGCGCGGGCCTGGGGCGTTCATCGTGACCATAGCTTCGCCGGCTCTGCCGCTCGACCGGCGATATCGATATTTCGATGACGAGTCGGTGATGCACCGCACGCTCGATGCTTGGGCGCCAGATCATGTCGAAGCGTCCTCGCCCTGGTCCAGCGCGGCGATGGTCGGCCGCTGGCAGGGGCCAGCGTCGCGATCGCTGGTGATGCATTGCGATCCGCTCGCTGCATATGCCTATCGCTGGTTAGGAAGCGTCATTCCGACCCAGGCCATCGATCGCCTGTTCGGCTGGTTCTGGCACCATCTGCGTCGGCTCGATCGGATGTTCGACCTGGTCGTCTGCGGCAACGGGCAACTCGCAAAACGCCTCGCGCACGCAGGACTCGGCAAATCGGAAGCCATCGGCATGGGAGTAGAAAGCGCTCTGTTTTCCCCCTCGTTACGTTCCGCTGAACTAAGGGCGAGGGCGTTAGGCTCGGTCGGCTTGCCCGCCGAGGCCGTTCTCTTGCTCGGAGTTGGCCGACTCTCGGCGGAGAAACGGTGGGACATGGTCATTCGCGCCGCGAGCCGATTCAATTCGCATGTCGGACTCCTTCTCGTCGGCGATGGACCTAAACGGGCTCAGGTCGAACGCGTCGCGAGCCGCGCGGCGAATGTACGCGTCCTCGGCGCCATCGCCCAACGGCGCGAACTTGCCTCCCTGCTCGCCAGCGGCGACGCACTGGTTCACGGGTGCGAGGCCGAGACTTTTTGCATGGTCGCGGCGGAAGCCCGCGCCAGCGGCATTCCTTTGATCGTTCCGGACCGCGGAGGCGCGGCCGATCATCCCCTTCATGGCGCCGGGTCGACATATCGCGCCGGAAATCTTCGTTCGTTGCAAGATGCGATTCTTCATTTTGTCGAAAGCGGGCCTCAACTGCAGCGAGCGCGGGCGGCGTTGAACAGCGAAGTCCGGACGATGGATGAGCATTTCGAAGAATTGTTCGCCCGTTACGCGACGCTTCGGCCGACGAACAATGCAGCGGCCGCCAATGGTTTTGACGATTCGCGCGCGCCGGCCATTGCGAGTGCCGCGAACAGCTCCCCGGGATAATCAGCTTGCCGACTGAAGCGCGCGGCTAACGATTCGATCGAGCGGCTCACCGCTGGGGAATCCAGCCTGGACCCACTCGTCCTCGATACGCCTCAGCGTTCGAGCGACGACCGGTCCTTCGGGCAACCCCTGGGCAATCAGCGCTCCGCCCTTGATCGGGAGTCGCGGCGGTTTCCACGAGGCGATCGCCGCCGCATCCGTCGGTTGGGCGGCAAGGAGGAACCGGTCCGTCGCGCAGTCCGGCCCAATTCGATAGGCAAGCGCCTGCGGTGAGTGATCCAGGTCTTCGTTTGCCGCGCAAACCAGCCGCTTGCGCGCTTTGTTGGAGAGCTTGAGGCGCGCGGCGATGTCCGCGGCTAGCTCCGGGTCGCGGGGCAGAATCGCCGCCAGTCGCCGCAAGGCATCTGGAGTGATCTCCGCCTGTTGCTCGGCTGTGATCAACGCTTCCAGCTCGCCCAGCCGGCCAGCGGCGATTTCCGGAAGCACCGGCTTCAGGATCTTTCGCTGCAGCATGATCGCGACGGTCGCAGCCGGGTTCGGCAGACCGAGGAGCTTCAGCAATTCATCCGCAATGCGTTCTCGCGAAAGCGCCATCAGGTCGTTGGCGCGGGCCGTGCAGGCGTCGAGCGCTGCTTCATCGATTTCGCCCGACCCGAACCGCGCGTGAAACCTGAAGAACCTGAGGATTCGCAAATGATCCTCGGCGATCCTTTCGAGCGGGTCGCCGATGAAACGGATGTGGCGCGTCTCAAGATCGCTCAAGCCGCCGAAATAGTCGAAGATTTCGCCGCTGAGCGGGTCGGCGGAAAGAGCGTTGATCGTGAAATCGCGCCTCGCGGCATCCTCTTTCCAATCCTCGGTGAAAGCGACGGTGGCTCGACGGCCGTCGGTCGATACGTCGCGCCTCAGGGTCGTGATTTCCGCAACTTGACCGCGGCTGACGACGGTGACCGTCCCATGGTCGATGCCCGTCGGGATCACTTTCATCTTGGTGGATTTCAGCCGATCCATGACCGAGACGGGATCGAGGCGCGTCGCAAGGTCCACGTCGGCATGCGGAATGCCCAAAAGCTCGTCGCGAACGGTTCCGCCAACGAAGCGGATCAGCCCATCCTCCGCCCCGAGCTTCGTGAGGAGCTCGCGCATTCCAAGCTGCCCCCACCATCGGGTGACATCTAGCTTCACTGCCATTGCAGCCTGCGCGACAGGTTGACGATCATAGCCGCAGTTGCCCCCCAAATCCTTCGGCCTTCCCAGATGATTTCGTAATAGTGGCGCTCGCGTCCTTCGAACAAGGCAGTGCGCTGACATTGATTGACCGGATCGAGCAAGTACCGAAGCGGCGCCTCGAACCAATCCGCGACCTCATGCTCGTGCGGTTCGAGCGGCAAATCCGGCGGAACCACGCAGATTACCGGCGTCACCTTGTAGCCGGTCACCGTTCGATATGGCTCGATTGTCGCGACGAGTTCGGCGGTGGAGGGATGGAGCAGGATTTCCTCGTGAGCTTCGCGCAGGGCCGCGGCGACGGCATCCTCTCCGGGATCGATCCGGCCGCCGGGAAACGCGACCTGGCCCGCGTGCGTCCGCATATGCTCCCGGCGGACGGTCAGGATTACGCCCGGCTCCTCGCGATCCGTAATCGCAACGAGAACCGCCGCGGGTACATCGGCTTCTGCGCGCAGCTCCGGAAGGTCGCCCTCGAGGGGCGGTTCGACTGGCCTCTCCGAAAGCGCGCCGCGAAGCCGGTCCGCCAAGGTCACGCGTCCGATTCCATTGGGAAAAAAGCGCCGTCGCTCCAAATGCCGGCAGGCTGGTTTCCTTCGGCAAGAGCGAGTTCCGCAAGTTCGTAATAGACGGCGCGAGTGAGTTCCGCCTCGAGTCCGTGACGGACCAGAAGCCTGGGAGACGGGCCATGCTCGGTCTCGACAATCGTTAGCGGATGTTCGGGACTGAGGATCACCGCATCGCCGCTGTCGAGCCTCAGCGCGATTCGACGCCGTGGTCCATCGCCTTCGCTCGTCATTTCCACGGCCCGGAATGCCGTCGCTTCGACCTCTATCTCAAGCTTCTCCACCGGCGTGACGAGGACGTGCCGCCCGTCCGGCTCGCGCCTCAGAACCGTTGAGAACAAGCGGACCATTGCCGGCCGCCGGATCGGCGAACCCTCATGATACCAGGTGCCGTCGCGGGCGATGCGCATTCCTGAATTCCCGCAATGCGGCGGGTTCCATTTCTCCACGGGCGGGAGGCGCCGCTCATCGATCAGTCGCTGAAGGTCGCTCAGGCTAAGGCCGTGGAGTTCGATCGGAGGTCGGCTTTCAGGCATTGGCGCGTCATTGGATTGCTTCGCGGCGTGGCTCAAGGCAGGAGTGCCCGCCATGAGCGAACGGACCGCCATCGTCACTGGCGCCGGCAAGCGGGTCGGCCGGCACATCGCGGTTGCGCTGATCGAGGATGGCTGGAAGGTCGTCGCGCACGTCCATCGCGACTCCGACGAAGTGCCCGACGGAGCTTTGAAGGCGGTCGCGGATCTCGCCCGGCCGGACTGCGGCGAACGGATCTTTCGGGCAAGCGAAGGGCTGCCTCCAGTCAGCCTTCTCGTCAACAACGCCTCCCGCTTTGCGTGGGACGGCTTCGGCGAGTTCGACGGCGCAGAGCTCGATGCGCATATGGCGGTCAACGTCCGCGCACCCGCGCTTCTCATCGACCGCTTCGCCGCCCAGGCAAAGGGGGGAGGAGACGCATTGGTCGTCAATTTGCTCGACTCGAAGCTCGCCGCGCCGAACCCGGACTTCCTGAGCTACACTCTGTCCAAGATCGCCCTTGCGGGCCTCACCGAGCTTGCGGCCCGAGCGCTCGCGCCGCAAGGAATCCGAGTCAACGCCATTGCCCCGGCCTTGATGCTCCGCTCAAGCGGGCAGAGCGAGGAGAATTTTGCAAAGATGCATGCTCGCAACCCGTTGCGACGCGGAGTCACTCCAGAGGACGTGGTGGGCGCCTTGCGCTACTTGATCCACGCGCCGTCGGTCACAGGCGAGGTGCTGGTGATCGACGGCGGCCAGCGCTTCCTCGGCCTCGACCGCGACGTCCAGTTTCTCGGCGATCAATGACTGACCCTGATCTGAAAGGGCTCGTGCCGGATCGCCTGAAAGTCCGCTCGGCGCGAATCCTGCTCGAGTCGCTCGAAGTTCAGGCCGACATCGGCTTTCACGATTTCGAGGTCGGCGCGCCGCAGCGTTTGCTGGTCAGCGTCGAAGTGTGGCTGGACGAGGTTGCGCCTCCGCCCGACGATGATCCCGCTCGCGCGTGGAATTATGATTTCCTGCGCTCCCAGATCGACGAGATTGCGTCGGAACGGCGGTACAACCTTCAGGAAACGCTGGCGCATGCGGTATTCGATAGGATCGCGGCATTTCGGGGAGTGAGGCACATTCGCGTTCGAACCTCGAAGCCGGATGTTTATTCGAATGCAGCCGGAGTAGGCGTTGAAATCGCCTCTTTCTGCGGTTCCTGGCCCGGCAACTGAGCGGCGGGAATGGCCGCTTTGCCCTAAGGCTCTTGCGATAGTGGAACAAAATCCGTTGCGCGACCTTTGAGCCGGGGATAATGAGGCGCGCTTGTAGCTGATGATATGTTGATACATCGGCGATTTTATTCCAGCAGGCGGGGCGCGCGTGCAAACGCCCGGTCTGGCCGTGGGTCACCACGGCGTGTCGAGGAGATTTGCGGCTGAATGTCGTACGCGCAACGCAAAGAAATTAGCGGCAACCGGACTCTCGCGATCATATTGGTCGCAGTGATCCAGTTGGGTCTCGGTTATGCGATCGTCACAGGTCTTGCTTACAATGTGATCAAGAAGACGGTGCAGGACCTCAAGACGTTCAACGTGGAGGAGCAGCCACCGCCCCCCGAACCGCCGCCACCCCCGCCCAAGGACATGCCGGACGTGCCTCCGCCGCCGGTGACTCCGCCTTCGATCGTCAATATCGCGCCGCCGACTCCACCGCAGATTACGACGGTGGTGACGCCCGTGATTCCGCCGGTCGCTCCCGCGCCGCCGGCGCCTCCTCCGCCGCCTCCGCCTCGGAAGGCCCAGTCGGCGGCTCCCGCAAGGGGTGACGTGCGAAGCGTTTTTAGCAACGACGACTATCCTGCCGCCGCCATTGCGGCGGGCGCCGAAGGAACTGCACAGGCGCAGCTGACGATCGGTGCGGACGGCCGAGTCACAGGTTGCAGCCTTATCAAGTCAACCGGAAACGGTTCCTTGGATTCGACGACGTGCAACATTCTGCGTCGACGGGTGAAGTTCACGCCTGCGCGCGATAGCAACGGCAATGCGACAGCCGACACGTACACGACGCCGCCAATCAGGTGGGTACTCCCGGCTGAATAACCCTAAATTGTAGCAAGTTTCGAGAAGGAAAGCACAGCAATGCAAGAAGCAGCAGCCCCCGCCGGCCAAGCCGCGAATGCCAACCCCTACGGCCTGATTCCAGCGCTCAAGCAGGGCGGTATCATCGCCATTTCGGTTTTCACCATCCTGGTGTTGATGTCGATTTTCTCGTTCTACATCCTCTTCACCAAGCTGATGCAGCAACAGAAGATCATCGCGCAGGGGCGGAAGGTCCGCGCGAGCTTCTGGAATTCGCCGAACCTGCGTGAAGCGGCGACGAAGCTGGAGGCGCGGAGCGCTTATCGCGCGATCGTGGACGACGCGCTTCTCGCTCAGGAACAGCATAGCAAGCTGACCGACCCGATCGATCAGCACGACTGGATGGCCAACAGCCTCGCTCGCAGCCAGGGCGCCATCAGCGCGCGGCTTGGTGAAGGCCTGGCCTTCCTCGCCACGGTCGGTTCGACCGCTCCGTTCATCGGCCTGTTCGGAACCGTGGTCGGCATTTACCGCGCGTTGATCAGGATCGGCGCGTCGGGCCAGGCGTCCATCGACGCCGTCGCAGGCCCGGTCGGTGAGGCGCTTATCATGACCGCGCTCGGCCTGGTCGTCGCGGTTCCCGCGGTGCTGGCTTACAACTGGCTGGTTCGCCGCAACAAATCGATCATGGAGGACCTCGCCGCCTTCACCAACGACCTCCACGGCTATCTGATGTCCGGCGGAGCGGTGAAGCCGCGGATCGGTGGAGCGTCGAAGGCCGCGGCTCAGGCGCGCGCCGGAACTGCTCCAGCCGAGCCGGTTCGGACCCCGACTCCAGCCAAGTAATTGCGTTCGAAGGTCCGGCTCGGACGTTCGGGCCGGACCTTCGCTCGGTCGAAGTAGAAGAAAGAAACCCGGCCTATGGCAGGACAAGTCTTAGAATCCGAAGAGGAAGCCCTCTCCGATATTAACGTGGTCCCGCTGACCGACGTCATGCTGGTGCTCCTGATCGTCTTCCTGATCACTACGCAGGTGATCAAGCAGGCGGTCCCGATCAAACTTCCCAACGTTCGGTACGAACCGACGATGACCAAGCCGGAAAATGTCTCGCTCGCCGTTCGCAACGGCCCGGGCGGAACGTGCGAGGTTTATTGGGGCGTCCAGAGAGTCACCCAGAAGGAGCTGCTCGATCGTGCCGTCGCCAAGTTGGAGAAGCTGATCCGAGACGTTGGAGGCGTCCAGAACGTCAACGAGGAAAATATGCCCGAGGCGCACATCCGCGGTGACGTGAGCACGCAGTACAAGTGCATCGGCGCAGCGATCATCACAATGCAGCAGGCTGGTTTCCAGCGTGTCGGCTTCATTTCCGAGCCGCCGCCGCTGGCCGGCTACCGCGCCGAATAGGAGCTTATCGCCATGTCAATGCAGACCACCGGCGACAATGAATCTGGCGAACCGATGCTGGATGTGAACGTGACGCCGCTCATCGACGTCATGCTGGTTCTCCTCATCATGTTCATCATCACGATCCCGATCCAGACGCACGCGGTGAAGCTCGACCTTCCGGTCAACCAGCCTAATCAGCCGCCGCCGCCGATCCAGCCGGTCAAGAACACCGTGGTCGTTTCGGCGAACGGCCAAATCCTGTGGAACGGGAATCCGGTCAGCCAGCCGCAGCTTCGCCAATATCTCGACGTCACTCAGCAGATGAACCCGATTCCGGAG
>JBKPOO010000026.1:0-28050 GCA_046733175.1 Pseudomonadota bacterium | reverse complement strand
CGCTTGTCGCCCGCGCTTCCGAGATAGGCCTTTGTAACTTGCGTATCGACGAGCCTTTGTTCGGCTTCCTTCATCACCTTGAGGATTGGGGTGTTGCCGGCGCCGTCGCGAAAAACGCCGACTCCGACGTCGATCTTGTCGGGTCGCGGATCGGCGTTGACCAGGGCAATCAGCCCGATCAGCGGATCCTCGGCAACCGGTTCAAGATCGGCAAGGCCGCGTGCTTTCGCGTCAGTACGGGTCAGCATGAAGCGCGATTAGCCAGTTTACGCGTCGTAATCCACCGCGACGCCATCGCCGAGCGGTACCGACTGGCAGGTCAGCACATAGCCTTCCGCGACTTCCTCATCGGTCAGGCCATAATGGACCGCCATTTCGACCTTGCCGTTCGTGACCTTGGCCCGGCAGGTCGCGCACACGCCGGCCTTGCAGGCGAAGGGCGCGGGAAGCCCCGAAGCGCGTGCGCTGTCGAGGATGTTGCCCGCCGTGAACGGCACTCGGCGGGTGCGGCCGTCGAGCGTAACGGAGACGGTGACTCCCTCCGCCTGCGTCTGAAGCTGCGCCATCTCGCGAGAAACCGCTTCAGGGGGACGATCCGCCGTGAAGCGCTCGATGTGGATGCGCTCCTTGGCGATGCTGCGGTCGAGCAGAGCGCCTTCGGCCGCATCCATCATCGGGCCCGGCCCGCAAATGAACCAAGCGTCGACCTCCGCGGCATCGGGGATCAGAGCCGAGATGGCCTCTTCGCAGCGCGCACGATCGAGCATTCCGTTGAACAGCTCGATGTCCTGCTCCTCCGCGTCGAGGAAATGGAAGATCTCCAGCCGGTCGAGATGCTTGTCCTTGAGGCCCGCGAGCGCTTCCAGGAAGATCACCGAGCTGCTGTCGCGGTTGCCGTACAGCAAGGTGAAGCGGCTTTCCGGTTCCTCGCGCAGCAAGGTCTTGATGAGCGACATCACCGGGGTGATTCCGGATCCGCCGGCAATTGCAACGAGGTGACGACGAGCTCCTGCATCGAAGTCGGTCGTGAAGCTGCCGTGCGGGACCATCACGTCGATCGTGTCGCCGGCCTTCAATTGGTCGCCGACCCAGTTCGAGAAGAGCCCGCCGCCGATCCGCTTTACCGTCACCATCCAGTCCTGGTCTGCGGGCGCGGTGCAAAGCGAATAATTGCGCCGCACTTCGTCGCCATCGATGGTCGCGCGCAAGGTCAAATGCTGGCCCGCTTTGAAGTTGAAAACCTCGCGCAACTCCGGCGGAATCTCGAAGCGGATCGAATTGGCTTCCGCGGTTTCGGGAACGATCTCCGCGACCTTCAGCGCGTGAAAGTGAACCGACATTACCCAGGAAGCCTTACCACACCGCGTCGGGGTAGGTACGCGGCAGGAACTGCATCACCGCGAGCAGGTGGCCGAGATGTTCGCTGTGGTGTCCGCGCCGGCCACCGAGGATCGGGCGCTGCTCCGGGGGAGCTTCCAGCTTCGCTTCCGCCAGCACGGCTGCGATCGCGGAGCGATAGTCTTCTTCGAACGCGCGCGGGTCGGGCGCAATTCCACTGTCGACGACCGATTGAAGACCTTCGTCGACCTCGAAAAGCTCGGGCATGAACCGCCAGTTCCACTCGAGGCCCTCGGCCATTCGCCGGGCGCTCTCTTCCGTTCCGTCTCCCAGGCGGATCGTCCACTCGCTCGCAAGTTCACGATGGTAGGCGACTTCCTTGACCGCCTTGGTCGCAAACTCGCGCAGGAACTGGTCGCTGGACTCGGTCAACCGCTGCAGGAGCATGTGCTGCCAGGTCGTGTAGAGCAGGTGCCGGGCGATCGTCTGCGCGAAGTCGCCATTGGGCTGCTCGACCAGCAGGCAATTCCTGAAGTCGAGCACGTCGCGATGGAAGGCGAGCCGGTCGCCGTCGCCGGCCTCGTTCAGCAGCAAATTCGCCTGGCCAACCATGTCGAGCGCGAGGTTGGCGAGGCTGATATCGACCTCGAGAACCGGCCCATGCCCGCACC
This sequence comes from Pseudomonadota bacterium, assembly GCA_046733175.1. GTDB lineage: Bacteria > Pseudomonadota > Alphaproteobacteria > Sphingomonadales > Sphingomonadaceae > Sphingomicrobium. The sequence continues at coordinate 26,041 of JBKPOO010000026.1, read as the reverse complement.
ATTCGCTGAGGCGCTGGCCGAGCACCAACGCGTCGTCGCCGAGGCGCAGCAGATAGTCGGTGCGCGGGTCCATCAGCTCCTCCCCGGGACGGGGAGGCGGCAGTCCGAAGGACTGACGGAGGGGGCCCATTGCAGGGCGCGCCGCCCCCTCCACCACTTCGCTGCGCTCGTGGTCCCCCTCCCCGTTCCGGGGAGGATCGCAGCAGTCATATGTGCTTCACCTCGTCCGGGATGTCGTAGAAGGTCGGATGGCGATAGATTTTGCTCTCCGCCGGTTCGAACAGCTCGCCCGCCTGGTCAGGATCGGACGCTACGATTTCCGCTGAGGGCACGACCCACAGGCTCACCCCTTCGAGCCGCCGCGTGTACGTGTCGCGCGCATGCGCCAGCGCGAGCTGTGCGTCAGGAGCATGAACGCTGCCAACGTGGCGATGCGAAAGGCCGCCTTTCGAGCGGACGAAGACTTCCCAGAGCGGCCAGTCACTGCTCACGCCGCCTTCCTTGCCCGGCGTTTCGCTTCATGCGTGGCAGCGGCCTCGCGCACCCAGGCGCCATTCTCCCAAGCCTCGCGGCGAGCCTTCATCCGTTCCTTGGCTACCGGTCCTTCACCCCGGACGACCGCGTAGAACTCTTCCCAGTCGATCTCGCCGAAATCGTAGCCGTCCTTCTCCTCGTTCCATATGAGAGCGGGATCGGGAACCTTGAGCTTCAGGAAATCCGCTTGCGGCACGGTGATGTCGACGAACTTCTGCCGAAGCTCGTCATTGGTTTCGCGCTTGATCCGCCAGCGCATCGACTGCGCCGTATTTGGGCTGTCGGCGTCGGGCGGGCCGAACATCATCAGGCTCGGCCACCACCAGCGATCGAGTGCATCCTGCGCCATTCGGCGCTGGTCTTCCGTGCCGTTAGCCATGGCGATCATGATTTCGTAGCCCTGGCGCTGGTGGAAGCTTTCTTCCTTGCAGACCCGGACCATCGCCCGGGCGTAGGGCCCGTATGACGTTCGCTGGAGCGGGACCTGGTTCATGATCGCAGCGCCGTCGACGAGCCAGCCGATCGCCCCAATGTCCGCCCAGGTCAGCGTCGGATAATTGAAGATCGTGCTGTACTTGGCTTTGCCCGAATGCAGCGCCTCGATCATTTCTTCGCGGCTCGTTCCGAGCGTTTCGGCGGCGCAATAGAGGTAGAGTCCGTGGCCCGCCTCGTCCTGCACTTTCGCCAGCAGGATCGCCTTGCGCCGAAGCGACGGCGCCCGGCTGATCCAATTGCCTTCGGGAAGCATGCCGACGATCTCGCTGTGCGCGTGCTGGCTGATCTGCCGGGTTAGCGTGCGACGGTACGCCTCCGGCATCCAGTCCTTGGGTTCGATGAATTCGTCGGCCGCGACCCGCGCCTCGAAGGCCTCCACGAGCTTCGGATCCTCGAGATTCTCGATCTTGGCCGTCTTTTGAAGTTCGGTCGTATACATGGTGCCGATGTAGCCTTTGCCGCAAGGCGGTTCAAATCTCCGTTCAGGTCCAACTCAAAGCTCACGCGTTAGAGCCGTCGGAATGAGTTTCGATCGACGGACATTCCTTGCCCTGGCCGCGGCAGCTTCATGCTCCTCGGGCGTCTTGGCACAGGCCGGCCCCGTGTTCCGCCCCGAGGATTTCGGCGCACGCGGAGACGGCGTGACCAACGATACGGCCGCTTTCAGCCGACTTAGCGCGGAAGTGAATCGCCGCGGCGGAGGAACGGTTTCCCTCGCGGCCAAACGCACCTATCTCGTCGGTGGGCAGGCACCCGGAGCCTCGGATTGGAGTTGGGCGCCCCGGCCGATTCTAGAATTTCGAAATCTCCGCGGGCCTCTGACGATCCTCGGCAACGGAGCGCGCCTTCGCTGCGCCCCGGCTTTGCGCTTCGGCGCGTTCGATCGGCGTTCGGGCGGCGTCTCGCATCGCCCGATGCCCAACTATGACCGGTCCGAGCTCGCAAGCCCATACCGCGCGATGATCCTCGTCGAGCGGTGCCTCGGCGCGGTCGAAATCCGCGATGTCGAGCTCGATGGCCGGATCGCAAGCTTAAGGGTCGGCGGCAAGTTCGGGGATGTTGGTTGGCAGGTCCCGGCGACGGGGCTGCTCCTTGTCGGGAATATCGGCAGCGAAAGGGTTGCGAACGTCTATTCGCACCATCACGGCCAGGACGGGGCGATGATCATCGGCGATCCTCGGCGATCCGCGCGCAGCCGGTTCACTCGGCTGATTTGCAGTTACAATTGCCGCCAAGGCCTGAGCGTCACCGCCGGAAGAGGCTATGACTTCGAGGATTGCGAATTCAGCCACACCGGCCGGTCGGCATTTAGCAGCTCGCCTTCTGCCGGGGTCGACATCGAGGCGGAGAGCACGGCGATCCGTGACGTATCCTTCACGCGCTGCAAGTTCGTCGACAACGAAGGGGTTGGGATGTTGGCGGACAGTGGCGACAGTGCCAACATACGCCTGACCGACTGCCTCTTCGTCGGAAGCTCGAACTGGTCGGCATGGCCGAACAAGCCCGGCTTTCGATTCCAAGGCTGTACGTTCGTCGGCTCGGTCGTGCACCCTTTCCCCAGCGCCGATCCTGCCCTGGCATGTCGTTTCACCACCTGCCGCTTTACGGATGACCCGAAACAGTCGCCGACCGGGAAGGTTTACAGCGGCGGCGGACCGATCGTGAACCTTGGCGAGAGCGACAATGTGCTGTTCGACGGCTGCACGTTCAATCTTGTTGGATCGGCGGTGCTGCCATGGAGCTGGAAGGCGATTTATCGCAGCTGCACCATGTCGCAGCGATCTCGGGCGACCGCGATGACCAAGGGCAAATATCTCGGGACGACCAAAATCAACGGTCCCGTCGATCTCTACGGTTCCATGGTGATCGGGACCCTGGTCCTCAATGGCCGCCAGGTTCCGCCGGGACCGAAGGGCGTGGCGCCGTGGTAAGCCGCTAGATCTCGAGGACTGCCCCGCCGAGCCTTCGCGAATAGCCGGTGAATTCCGCGATCGGGCGACCCTCGGAAGTCCGCACCGTCACTCGTGTGACTCCGCTTCGGCCTTCGGTCGCGACCTCCTGAGCCTCGGCGATCAACCGATCGCCCTCGTTCGCGCTGCCCAGGAAGACGATCGACGCCTGCGCGGCCACCGTTTTCTCGTTCTCGCCGTTGCAGACGTAAGCGAATGCCGTGTCGGCAAGCGCGAACACCATGCCGCCATGGACGATCCGATGGCCGTTGAGCATGTCGGCCCGGACCGTCATCGACAGTCGCGCATAGCCGGCGCGGGCCTCCTCGATTACGATTCCCCACGCCGGCCCTGTTCCCTCGGCGGCGAGCATCCCGTGTGCAACCCGCGATGCGAGTTCGTTTGCGTCCACGCCCCCTCCTTCGCTAGTTCGCAGGCATGGCTTACGAGACCATCGACTTCAAGGCGGACGGTCCGATTGCCCGGATCACGCTCAATCGTCCGGATCGGCTGAACAGCTTCACCGTCCAGATGCATGAAGAGCTTCGCGATGCCCTTGCGGACCTCGGCGAGGCGCGCGTACTCGTCCTGACGGGCGCAGGCCGAGGCTTCTGCGCCGGCCAGGATCTGAACGATCGCGCGGTTGCGCCCGGACAGTCCGTCGACCTCGGTGAAACGGTCGAGCAATGCTGGAACCCGCTGATCCGGACGCTGACGTCGCTCCCGCAGCCGGTGATCGCCCGAATTAACGGAGTCGCCGCGGGCGCGGGCGCGAATATCGCGCTCGCCTGCGACATCGTCCTTGCGGCGCGGTCGGCGAAATTCATCCAGAGCTTCTCCGCGATCGGCCTGATCCCCGACAGCGGCGGGACCTGGGCCTTGCCGCGCCTGGTCGGCCAGGCGCGCGCGCTTGGCCTGGCGCTCACCGGCGAACCGCTTTCGGCCAAAAAAGCAGAGCAATGGGGCATGATCTGGAAAGCCGTCGACGATGAATCGCTCGACGCCGAAGTCGACGCGGTCGCAACCAGGCTCGCGGCCCTCCCGCCGCTCGGCCTCGCCGCGATCAAGGAGATGATCCGCGCGAGCTGGGCTCACGATCTCGACGAGGAGCTGGCTCGCCAGGCGCTCGCCATGCGTCGTCTCGGCTTCACCGAGGATTACCGCGAAGGCGTCGCCGCTTTCCTCGAGAAACGCGAGGCCAAGTTTAGCGGCCGATGATCATCTCTACCCTGCACAAGTTCGTCTTCGTCGCCATTCCAAAGACCGGAACACATGCGGTCCGGCAGGCGCTGCGCGAGCATATGGGCCCCCAGGACATGGAGCAGGTCGGGCTGTTCGTTCAGCGCAAGCTGCCCATCCCGGCGCTTGCGCAAATCGGGCACGGTCACATCACGCTCGAGGAGCTTCGGCCTCACGTCCAACCGGACGCCTGGGCTTCGTTCTTCAAGTTCGCCTTCGTTCGAAATCCGTTCGATCGATTCGTCTCTTATTGCGCGTTCGTCACTCGCGAGGGGGATGAATTCGAGAATGACCCTCAGGCCGTCATGCGTGATGTGCTGGCGAAGCCGCCGCACCACCACATCCTCTTTCATCCCCAGCACAAATTCATCGCCGATGCCTCCGGCACGCTGCTCACCGACTATGTCGGCCGCGTCGAGGAAATGCAGAAATCCTATGACGAGATCAGCGCCCGGATCGGCATTCCGACGCGAACGCTGGAAAAGGTCAACACCACCAAGCGGCGGAATTATCGTGAGTATTTCAACGACGAGCTGATCGAGGGGGTAGCCAAGCTCTATGCTCGCGACCTAGAATATTTCGACTACGAGTTCTGAAGGGCCTTATGTACCCCAATCCGCGCAAGACGAAGTCCATTCGCCGCCTGGGAGCGGTCGATGTGACCCGCCTGCGCGAGGCCGTGCTCGCAATTCCGGAAGCGCTTTGGGATGCGGAGAACGCGGCCAAGCCCAATCGCTTCGAAACCTTGTCCTCCACGCGCCACATCGTGTTCCGCTTCGTGTCGAACTTCGTGGACTGGCGCGAATCCTACGCCCGGCCGGCTTGGGCCGAATGGAAAGACCTGCTCGAACCCGTCCTCGCCGCGGCGACGGCCGATTACGGATATGAACGCGCGGCTTTTCCACGAGTGATGCTCGCTCGAATGGCTCCCGGCGGAGAGATCGAACCGCACAACGATTCCAACCCCGCCGCCCAGTGGCCGCACAAGATTCATGTGCCGCTCGTCACCAATCCGGACGTCACCTTCTTCGTTGACGACGTCGCCTATCATTTCACCGAGGGCGAGGCGGTGGAGGTCAACAATATGGCGGTTCACGCAGTTACCAACCGCGGGGACACCGATCGCATTCACCTGATTTTCGAATATTTCGATCTGGACCAGCCCGAGCCGGACTGGATCGAGCCGCTTGTTCAGATGCAGCCCGCGCGGCGCGCCGGCAGCTAGCCGCGCAACCCTCCTGTCGGTTTGTTCGTTGCGACGCGCGAACAACAACAAAAATGGAGGCTATGCCGTGCTTGGCACCATCCTCATCATCCTCTTGATCCTGCTCCTCATCGGAGCGCTGCCGCGCTGGGGTTACAGTAGCGGTTGGGGTTATGGCCCGTCAGGTCTCTTGGGCCTGATCCTGATCGTGATCGTGGTCCTCTGGCTGCTCGGACGGCTTTGAGGCGCTAAGCGCCGGCTTTCACTGCGAAGGTCCATGCCGCTGAGGCGAGCGTCGGAACGCGCTTGGCCATTTCGGCTGCCGCTGCGTGGCTCGCCGTGCCATCGATCACCCGCTTCTTGATGCCCTGGACGATTCCGGTGAGGCGAAACAGGTTGTAGGCGAAGTACCAGTCGAGCTTCTCCGCGACCGGCACTCCTGAACGCTCGGAATAACGCCGCGCGATGTCATCGAGCGCAGGGATTCCGAGCTCGGCGAGATCGAGGCCCGCCAGGCCGGCCCCGCCGTCAGCGGGCATGACCCACTGCATCGCGAGATAGGAGAAATCGGCAAGCGGATCGCCGAGCGTCGCGAGCTCCCAATCGAGCACTGCGGTCAGGGTGCCGTCCCCGTCGAACACGACATTGTCGATCCGATAATCGCCGTGGACGATCGAAGTTCGCGACTGCTCGGGCAAGGTCTCCGGCAGGAACGCGATCAGCCGCTCGACTTCCGGAATATAGTCCGTCTGCGAATCCCGATACTGCCGGGTCCAGCGCATCACCTGCCGCTCGAAATAATTGCCAGGCTTTCCAAAATCGCCGAGGTCGACCACGTCCGGGCCGATCGAATGAAGGTCGGCGAGGGTGTCGACCAGTTGCGCATACATCGCTTGACGCGTCGGCGGGTCGAATTCGGGCAGGGCGCCATCGGCATAAGGCCGGCCCTTCGCCAGCTCCATGACGTAGAAGATCGCTCCGATGACGTCCGGATCGTCGCACAGAGCGAGCGGCCGAGGCACAGGAAAGTCGAGCGGGTGCAGCGCGGACAGCAGCCGATACTCACGATCGACGGCATGCGCCGACGGCAAGAGCCGGCCGAACGGCTTGCGGCGCAGCACATATTCGCCGGACGCGGCGCTCACCTTGTAGGTTGGGTTCGACTGGCCCGATGGGAATTTGGTCAGCTGGAACGGGCCGGCAAAGCCTTCGACATTGGCTCCGAGCCATTCGCCGAGCGCCGCTTGGTCGATCGCCTGATCGCTCACCGGTGCTTCTTATACTCCAGCCGCGCGATCGCCCGGCGGTGGACCTCGTCGGGCCCGTCGGCCAGCCGCAGAGTGCGGATCGACGCATAGGTGCGCGCGAGGCCCGAATCTTCCGACACGCCGGCGGCGCCGAAGGCCTGGATCGCATCGTCGATGATCTTCAGCGCCATGATGGGTGCGGCGACCTTGATCATCGCGATCTCGCCCTGGGCGGCCTTGTTACCGGCGCGGTCCATCATGTCCGCGGCCTTCAGGCACAGCAGCCGCGTCATCTCGATGTCGATGCGGGCGTTGGCGACTCGCTCCTCCCACACGCCCTGCTCGGCGATGGTCTTGCCGAAGGCGGTCCGGGACATCAGGCGCTTGACCATCGCGTCCAGCGTCTCCTCGGCTGCGCCGATCGTGCGCATGCAATGGTGGATTCGTCCGGGCCCCAGGCGCCCCTGCGCGATCTCGAAGCCCCTGCCCTCACCCAAAAGCATGTTCGATGGAGGGACACGAACGTCGTCCAGCTCGATTTCCATGTGGCCGTGCGGAGCGTCGTCATAGCCGAATACCGGCAAATGCCGCTTGATCGTCACCCCCGGGGCATCGAGCGGCACGAGGATCATCGACTGCTGCTTGTGCGTGTCGGCCGACGGGTCCGTCTTGCCCATCAGGATCGCGACCTTGCAGCGCGGATCGCCGGCACCGCTCGACCACCATTTGCGCCCGTTGATCACATATTCGTTGCCGCGCATTTCGATGCGGCATTGGATGTTGGTCGCGTCGGATGAGGCGACATCCGGCTCCGTCATCAGGAAGGCCGAGCGGATTTCCCCGTCCATCAGCGGCTTCAGCCATTCGTCCTTCTGCTCGCGCGTGCCGTAGCGGTTCAGGACCTCCATGTTGCCCGTATCGGGTGCCGAGCAATTGAAGGCTTCCGACGACCACAGGATTCGGCCCATCTCCTCGGCGCAAAACGCATATTCGAGGTTCGAGAGCGCGGGTCCTTCGAACTTGAAGCTATCGTCCACCGGGGTCGCGCCGTGCGACGGCGGCATGAAGAGATTCCACAGCCCCTCGGCCTTCGCTTTGACCTTTAGCTCTTCGATGACCGGAAGCACCTTCCAGCGATCGCCGTCGCGCTGCTGCGCGTCATAATCGGCGGCGCGCGGGCGAACTTCAGCGTCCATGAAGGCGCGAACCCGGTCGCGCCATTGGGTTTCGGCTGGTCCAAGGCTGAAATCCATGGCTGCCGACTATCAGCAACTCACAGCCGTGGCTATGAGCGGCCTCGTGGGCAAGCTCGAAGGCAAAGTCGCAATCGTCACCGGCGCGGCGTCGGGCATCGGCAAGTCGACGGTCCAGCTGTTTCGAAGCGAAGGCGCGACGGTGGTTGGGACGGACGTGGTGGATGGCGCGGACGTTCAAGCGGACGCGGGCAGCGAAGCGGACGTCAAGCGGCTGATCGACGATGCTGTCGCACAGCATGGCGGGCTCGACATTTTCTTCGCCAATGCAGGCATTTCCGGCGGCTTCGCGTCGATCTCCGAACAAACCGCAGTCGACTGGGCGGAAATATTGCGCGTCAACCTCATCGGCCCCTTCCTGGCCATCAAATATGCAGCGCCCGCGATCAAGGCGCGCGGCGGCGGTTCGATCGTCTGCACGGCGAGCGTCGCGGGCTTGCGTAGCGGCGCCGGCGGCGCGGCTTATTCGGCATCCAAAGCCGGAGTCATCAACCTGGTCCAGACGGCGGCCCAGCAGCTCGCCGGCAGCGGCATTCGCGTCAATGCCATCTGCCCCGGCCTGATCGAAACCGGCATGACCAAGCCGATTTACGAGATGGCGCGGGCGTCCGGCCAGGAAGGCAGGATCGGGGAGATCAACCCGCTCGCCCGCGGCGGCGAGCCCGACGAGATCGCTCGAGCGGCCCTGTTCCTTGCTTCAGACGACTCCAGTTACGTCAACGGCGCGGCGCTGGTCGTGGACGGCGGGCTTTCCACATCACACCCGACGACACGCCGCTTCGACCTCCGGATGCTGTAATCGTCCGTGCTTCTAATTGGGACTGGGGACGATCGAGTCAGTCGCTGCCACCTGTAGAGCCTACCAACCCGCCGGCTGATCCGGTCTACCGATCGACCCTACTTCGTTGGAGCTCAAATCTGCCATGAACGGCGTTGTGGAAACTTCCACGATTGTCATGCCCGCCGTGTCTGTTGTCCGGCGGACGTAAACGAAGTCGCCGTCGAGGGACTCAGGGCTCACGCAAACGCTGCCAATCGGAATCTCAACAGAGATGCCGCTATTACTCCCGGGTCCCTCATGGGTCTGCCGTTGTTCCGCTTCAATCCCGGTCCCCGCCGGCTTGCAATGATCCAGAACTCGCGAATCCTGAGCAAGCGAAGCGGGGACATTACCAACGACCGCCGCGACACCAATCGCAATATATCCGAGCATCAGCCTGACACCTCCCGAAGCTCGAGCGTGTACGCGGGCGTTACTCTCGTCCTTCCTGCTTGCACTGGCCAGCCGGGCCGCAGTTAAAGAAGTGACTATCTACGTACCCCGCAACCGATCGCCCGAGCGCGGCACCGTTTACGTCGGCCGTGCGGAAGTGAAGACCGCCCAGGATCCGCGCCTCGATCATGTCGGGGATGACATCGGTGAAGTGGCTGTAGTGCCGCGTCGATCCTGTCGGCACGCCGTTCACCGGCCCGATGCCCGTGCTGACTATATCGAACTCAGCCGCGTCGCTGCCGAAGAACGCCTTGGCGCTGTTCATCACCCCGCTATAGGCGCAGTTGGCGCCCGATGGCTCGTCTGGGTAGGGCGGCAAAGGCAGGAGTGACGTCCAGTCAACATCGGGGGCGGTTGCATCGTTGCCGTCGGTGGCGGCCAGCCGGATCGCGCTCGTCGGACGCCAGAAGCTCCAGCGGCCCTTTTCTGCCCAGCAATTGATCAGGCTGTCCGCTCCGGTCATGCTGGTCATGGCGTAGAATCGCGCTTGTTGAGTTATCGTCAGTCCCTTCGCGGCCGCCACTTGGCGCAAGGCCCCGTACAACAAGGGAACCGGGTGTGCCGCCGACCAATAGGCCAGCGAGGTCTGAGCTTCCGTCCGCGTCGATTCCGTAGCCCGCCCCAACGCCTTCACCTCGTTGAACTCGGTCGTGTATTCGGCGCTTGTCAGAGGGAGCGGCGGCCCTGACGTTTGAAAGTAATCCGGGTTCGGCAGAGTGAACGGTCGCACATTGCGGACCCATGCGTTCGGGTCGTTTACCGGGTTCGGGCGCCATTCCCCGGGGCCGGGCTCGGCAGGGACCGGAAAGCCGGGCGCGCCGAACCGGCCGTCACCGGCTCGGTTGGCCAGCATCGCCGCGGCAGCCGCGGCTCCGACTTTGATTCCCTGGGCCTTGGCATCGCCGTCCGGGATCTCGGCCAGCGAGCTGGCGTATTCGGCATCGAGGCGGGTTTTGATGTCGGCCTTGACCGCGGTGGTCAGGGTCGCCGTCAACGGCGCCTGATCGACGAGGCCGACCAGGACATCATGCGCTGCTGTCGAAGCGGCCGCGCCCTTGGACGCGCTCGTCGGCGCCTTGATCCCGTCCAGGTAGGGATCGTGGCCGCCCTTGATGGCGTTGACGGCGTCGTAGACCGCCCCTTGGACGATCGCGAGATGGATGAAGGCGACCGGAGGCGTAAACTGTACGCCCGGCGTGGCCGCAGCTGGTCCGTTGACCAGCGCCGTTATGGCCCTTTCATTCCAGACGCGCACCGCATCGTTCTCAGCCGCGAAAGCGGGGCTGGAATGCACGGCGGCAAGCAGGGCGATGGACAAGAGCCCGGCCCCCCGAAGCTTCATACGCGTTGTTCGCGCGCTATCGAATTTTGAGATCATGCTTAGCGATTTCACGGCCAGTTCCCCCGATTGAAAAGAGCAAACGCAACTGGCCGCCGCCATGCCGGCGGCGGGGGCCCTATGCCACGTTAGTAACAGCGGTTGCAGTTATCGAAGGTAAAAGTGGGCTGGACGCTCAGGCAGTGCCCTTTCGATCCATTGCGTATATTATCAGCTCCTACCCAAAGCAGACACTAGGCGACGAGCTCGGCGAATTTCGACAGGTCGATATTGCCGCCGGACACGACGCAGACGATCGGCCCTTCAAGGCTCTCGTCGCTGAGCGCCGCTGCAAGCGACAGTGCCCCCGCGCCCTCGGCGAGCGTTCGCGATTGCTCCGCGATCAGCCGCATGGCGTCCCGCGTCTGATCGAGCGTAACCGTGATCGCGCCGTCGGTGACCGGCCGCATCCGCTGCCACATGCGGTCGGTGACGCTCTTTCCGCCGGCTCCATCGACGAAACTCGCCTGCCAATCGGTGAATTTGCGCGGGCCGCCTTCACGCAGCGACAAGGCAAAAGGCGCGGCGGTTTCAGGCTCGGCGCCGATCACTTTCGCGTGCGGACCCTTCGCCTTGATCGCGCTACCAACGCCCGTGATCAGCCCGCCGCCGCCGATCGCGCAGATGACGGTTCCGACGTCAGGACAATCTTCGAGGATTTCGAGGCCCATCGTGCCGTGACCGGCGACGAAATCGTGACTGTCGAAGGGATGGACGAACGTCCCCTCCGCGCCCTCGAACCCGTGATCCTCACATGCGCTCCAGGCGACATCGTAAGAGACGGGAACGATTTTCGCGCCGAGCGCCCGCATGCGGTCGAGCTTGGTCTGAGGGGCCGTTTCGATCGCGACGACGGTGCAGGGAACGCCGAACGCCCGGGCGGCGTAAGCAACCGCCTGGCCGGCGTTGCCTGCGCTGACGGTCCATACGCCCTTGCCCCGCTCCTCGTCGGACAGGCTCGCGACCGCATTGGCGCCGCCGCGGATCTTATAGGCGTTGGTGGGCTGCAAGTTCTCGAGCTTCAAATAAATGCGCTCATCGAACTTCACGAGCGGCGTCCGCAGCACCGTCCCCTTGATCCGCTCGCGCGCGGCCTCGATGTCCGCAAGTTCAATCGGTCTTACAGGTGCAATCATTAGCGGACTCCTTGCCGCCCCTCTGTCACGCTGAGTCACGCCTGCCAACCTGCCGGCAGGCCGTCGTGCAAACCTTCCAATGTTGGATTTCATCTGCCACGCTCGCCGCCGATGTCGGTCGTGCAAGCGACAGCGAATCCAACTGGCCGGGCTCTTGCCTTAAGGACACACAAAATGGCGCCTCATCGCGTGACTTTAGTGACTTTAAGAGCGTCTCCCCTCACGGACTGAACCCATGAAAACCCCACAACTTCTCAATTATGAGCGCGATACTTGGGTCGCGGGCGATGGCAACCTTGCGGAGATCCCGAGCGCGATTGACGGCGCGCCGGTGGCGACGACCGGTTCCGGTGGGCTCGATTTCGGAGGGATGCTCCGGCACGCCCGCGAAGTCGGCGGCCCGGCGCTGCGCAAGCTGACCTTCCACGGCCGCGCGCGGATGATCAAAGCGCTCGGCCTCGCGATCATGGCGCGCAAGGAGGAGCTGTACGAGCTCAACTATTTGACGGGCGCCACTCGCAAGGACGGCTGGATCGACATCGAGGGCGGGGCCGGAACGCTCTTCTCTTTCTCATCCAAAGGGCGCCGCGAGCTTCCCGACGCGCACGTGTTGCTCGACGGCCAGCTGGAGGGCTTGTCGAAGCAGGGCACGTTCGTCGGCCAGCATATCTACACTCCGCTGCAGGGCGCGGCGGTGCACATCAACGCGTTCAACTTCCCCGTCTGGGGCATGCTTGAAAAGCTCGCGCCGACCCTTCTCGCGGGCGTCCCGGCGATCGTGAAGCCGGCGTCGGCCACCGCTTATCTCGCCGAAGCGGCGTTCCGGATCATGATCGAGGCGAAGATCCTGCCGGAAGGCGCGATCCAGCTGATCGTCGGCGGGGTCGGCGACCTGTTCGACCATTTCACGGGCCAGGACATCGTGAGCTTCACGGGATCGGCCTCGACCGCGCTGAAGCTTCGCACCCATCCGACCGTCATTCGCGAATCGGTTCGCTTCGTCGCCGAGCAGGACAGCCTCAACGCCTCGCTGCTCGGGCCCGATGCGGCCCCGGGCACGCCCGAGTTCGACCTGTTCGTCAAGGAAGTCGCGACCGAGATGACGGTGAAGGCGGGCCAGAAATGCACGGCGATCCGGCGCGCGATGGCTCCGGCGGAATATCTCGACGCAGTCCAGCAGGCGCTCGCCGAGCGCCTCGCGAAAACCAAGGTCGGCGACCCGCGCGCCGAAGACACGCGGATGGGCGCGCTCGTCAGCCTCAGCCAGCTGGGCGACGTCCGGCAAAAGATCGCCGAGCTCGAAGCCGCGGGAGCGAGGATCGTCGCCGGCGATCCCAAGGCCGAGCCACCGGTTCCCGGCGGCGCTTTCCTGCCGCCGGTCCTTCTTCGAACGGACGACCCGTGGAAAACCGAAGCCGTTCATGACTGCGAGCCGTTCGGGCCGGTTTCGACGATCATGCCGTACAAGGACCTGGCCGACGCGATCGCGCTCGCGAACCGGGGCAAGGGAAGCCTCGCATTGTCGCTATTCACCCATTCGCCGGACGCCGCGCGAGAATTCATCCAGGGGGCGGCCGCTTACCACGGCCGGATGCTCGTGCTGAACCGCGACAATGCCACGGAATCGACGGGGCACGGTTCGCCGCTCCCGGTGCTGGTCCACGGGGGGCCCGGCCGGGCCGGGGGAAGCGAAGAAATGGGCGGCGTCCGCGGGGTAAAGCATTACATGCAGCGCACCGCGCTCCAATCTTCGCCCGCGATGATCGCCACGATCACGGAGCAATATGTGCCGGGCGCGCCCAAGCATATCGTCGACGTCCATCCGTTCACTCTGAAGATGAGCGAGCTCCATATTGGCGATACTTGGAAAACACAGAGCCGCACGGTGACGCTGGAGGACATCGAGCATTTCGCGGAATTCACGGGCGACAAATTCTACGCGCACATGGACGAGGAAGCAGCGAAAGCGTCGCCGCTCTTCGAAGGCAGGGTCGCCCACGGCTATCTGATCCTGAGCTTCGCGGCCGGGCTGTTCGTCTATCCCGATCCGGGGCCCGTGCTCGCGAACAGCGGCCTCGAAAACTTGCGTTTCCTGACACCGCTCTATCCGGGCGATTCGCTTCGGGTTGAGCTGACGGTCCGCGCCAAATCGATCAAGTCCGAGGAAACCGGCCAGGTGCGCTGGGCGGTCGAGGTGTTCAATCAGAAGGACGAACTGGTCGCGACCTACGACCTGCTGACGGAAAACGTTCCGTAACGAGAGCAACCTGCTGTTTCGCTGTTCGTTTTCAGGTCGAAATCCCAGGAGAGGAGAAAGATCATGAAAGTGCGCGAAGTGATGACTCGCGACGTCCAGACTGTCCGGCCGGACCAACCGGTCCAGCAGGCCGCTTCCTTCATGCTGAGCGCCGACGCCGGCTCGATCCCGGTCACCGAGGGCAATCGCCTGATCGGAATGATCACCGACCGCGACATCGCGGTTCGTGGCATTGCCAAGGGCTTCGGCCCCGACACCCCCGTCCGCGAACTGATGACCAGCGAATGCGTCTGCGCGCGCGACGACGACGACATCGCCGATGCGGCAAGCAAGATGAGCGAAGCCCAGGTCCGCCGGCTTCCGGTGATCGACGAGCAGCAGCAGTTGTGCGGAATCGTCAGCCTCGGCGATCTCAGCCGCGAGACCGACGGCGGGACCGCCACCGAGGCGCTCGAGGGCGTGAGCCAGCCCGGCGGCCAGCACCGGCAGTAGAATGCCTGTTCCCCGGCGAAGGCCGGGGTCCAGGATTTATTTATTTGGGACTGGTGGGACTGGGCCCCGGCCTACGCCGGGGTGCAGGACTTATCGTCCTGCAATTTCCTTGATCGCCTGATCGACCAGCTTCGAGTCCGACGCCGCGTCGTGCCGCTCGGCGATGAGCTTGGCCGCGGCGCGGCTGGCGGCGTCCGCGGCGGCGGTGCGTAGCTCGTCGATCGCCGCGCGCTCTTCGGCAGCAATCTTGTCCTCGGCCATGCGGGTTCGGCGCTCGATGAGCGCTTCGGCGTCTAGCTTCGCCTTGGCGACAATTTCGTCCGCCTCATGCTTTGCGCGCTCGAGCAGGGCCTTGCGGTCCTTGTCGACCGATTTCGCCTTCTTCTCATACTCCGCCTTCAGCGCCTCGGCTTCCTTGCGGAGCGACTCCGCCTCCGCGAGCTGATCGCGGATCAGCTTGATCTTGTCGTCGAGCGCCTTGCCGATTGCCGCGGGCACTTTCTTCCAGGCGAGGATCGCGAAAACAGCGATCATCGCCAGCGCGACCCATCCGCCCGGATCGAGGCCAAGGAAGATCGGTTCCGCAGCCTCAGGCGCCGCGTGGCCCACGGTTGCGGTCGTCTGTTGCTCAGACATGGAACTCAACCTTCACCGCGTCAGCGGCGTCTTTCTCGTCGACCTTGATGCCGGTGAGGGTCGAAACGAGGTCTTGAGCCGCTGCCGCGGCGACGGCCTCGATCTCCGAACGAGCCGAATCCCGGGCCTTTCGAATCTTCGCCTCGGCGGATTCGGCCTTCACGGCGAGCTTGTCGGCTGCGGCCTTGACCTTTGCCTCCTTGTCGCGGGCGCTCGCCTGCTTCGCTTCATTGGCGATGTGGGCAGCCTCAGAGCGCGCGGCATCCATGCGCTGGCGCCATGCTTCCTCGGTTTCCTCGGCCGCCGAACGAGCCGCCTGTGCCCGCTCCAGGTCGTCAGCGATCCGCTTTTCGCGCGCATCGACCGTGGCCTGGATCTTTGGAACCATTCCGCGGGCGATTACGAAGAAGATGAACCCGAGCCCGATGGCCAGCCAGAATAGCTGCGACAGGAGCACGTCGGAGAGTTGCGAAAGTTGAGGCATCCGATGGCCTTCGCGAGTTGCTGTCTCTTAGCCCTTGAAGGCGTAGAGGATGATCATCGCGATGGCGAATGCCATCAGGCCGAGAAGCTCTGCAGCTGCGAAGCCGATGAACAGGCGGCCCTGCTGGCCGTCTGCCGCAGCGGGGTTGCGCAGCGCGCTCTGCAGGAACGAGCCGAAGACGTAGCCGACGCCGGCCGCAGCCGCGCCTACTCCGATGGCCGCGAGACCGGCGCCGATAACCTTGGCGGAAGCGAGATCCATATTTGAACTCCTTTAGAAAGCTGATGGTTAGTGGAGGTTGACCGCGTCGTTGATGTACAGCGACGTCAGGATTGCGAAGACATAGGCCTGGATCGCGGCGACCAGCAGCTCGAGCGCGCTTATGAACGCGACGAACAGGAAGCAGAGGATCGAGATTCCGATCCCCCCGCCGCCCGCCTGCAGTCCCTGGACGACGAAATTGCCGAAAATGTCGAGCAGGATGTGGCCGGCGAACATCGCGATGAAGGGACGAAGCCCGAGGCTAAACGGCCGCACCATGAAGGACACGAACTCGATCGGAAACAGCAGGACCTTGCCGATCCAGTGCACGCCCGAGGGCACGAACAGCGAGAAGAAGTGGAGGCCGTGCTTCCAGAAGCCAACACCAAGCACGATCGCGAAGCTGATCAGCGACATCACGCCGGTGAAGGTGAATTGGCTGGTCACGGTGAAGGGATGCGCCACCTTGACGATGCCGAAGGGCATGTTGCCCATCAGGTTGGCGAACAGCAGGAAGATGAAGGCCGTGAAGACCCATGGGAGGTACTTCTTGCCTTCGGGTCCGATGCTGGCGTGGACCATGTCATCGACGAAGCCGATCAGACCCTCGACCGCGACCTGCCAGCGACCAGGGATGAGCTCGCGCTTCATTCCCCCGAACATGAACACCCAGATCGTGCCCAGCACGATCAGCGTCCACAGAGCGCTGTTGGTGAAGACGAACGGGTTGCTGCCACCGTTGAACGAGCCGAAAATCGGCTGGATCATGAACTGGTGCATCGGATCGATGTCGCCGGCCGCCACTCGAAGTCCCTTATCTTTGCCCGTCCGAGCGACTGCCCGTCGAGCTTCGTGAAATCCGCATCACGTTCATGAATCCCCCGGCAAAGCCGAGGAACAGCATGATCAGCAATAGCCACGGCTGCGTGCCGAGCCATTTGTCGAGCACGAAACCGATGACGAAACCTCCCGCGGGAGCACCGATCAGGTTGCTCAGGACGAGTTGGCCCGCCTGATAGCTTGGGTCAGGCTTGGGCTTCGCCGTCCTTTTCGCTTCCGCCTGCTGCAAGCGATCGAGCCGCTCATCGAGCGATTCGAGCCGCGCGTCTGGTGGAAGCTTCGGGACCTCGTCGGTTTCGTCTTCTGCCATGCGTCTCCCCTGTGCGTCGCCCCGGCTGAAATCCAAGGGCCAGACGGGAACGAGAAGCATGGCGGAAATCGATACCGCCAAGGCGCCGCCCCTTTATGAAGGGGGGTGCGACAAGTCAACCGAGCGGCCGGTCAGCGACAATAAGCCGGAACCGGTGCGCCCTGCCCTGGTCCGCGGCGCCGCCAGACGCCGTCGGAAAGCAAATAGCTTTGGCCGACCTGTACGCGCGCGAGAAGTTGGCAGCCCGCAGTGATCCCCACCTCCTGCGGGCTGGCGCCCTTCCTCGATGCGAGGCTGCTGTAAAGCGATCGGCGGCGAATGTTCAGCGTCGCGACCTGGCTCCGGACCTGGGCCGAGACCGGTGAAGCGATCCCGATATAGCCGTCATAGCGCTCTCCGATCGCGCCGCTCGCGCGGGCCGCGTCCACCAGGGCCGTCTGCGCGATCACCGGAGCGCCGAACGCGATCAGCCCAAGGAAAACCAGTGTCCTCATTTCGGTGGCTGCGGCTGCTGCTGCGGGAAGGCCTGCGGGTTCTGGTTGATCAGCTGCTCGACGTCGCGCTGAAGCCGAACCAGAACCTCCTGCTTGATCGTCACGTTGAGGTTGATCTCGATCGGCTTTTCCGGAGTCTTGACCGAGATGCAACTCGACAAGGGCAACGCCGAAAGCGCGATCGCCGCGACAGGGATGATCTTGTGGGTCATGATTATCTCTCGGTTGGTGGGGTTGGACTGACGGTCTCCTGGACCGGGGTTTGCGATTTCTGCTGCTCTTCGTCGCGGCGGCGGACCTCGGTGACGATTCCCGGAATGTCCTCCAGCGGCGTCGGAAGGACGGTGCCGATCTGCTGGCGCGGATCGCGATAGGACTTCGCGGTCTGGATCAGCGAGCGGAATGGACCCTTGATGCTGATATTGAAGCGGAACGGCACCTTGTTGAAGGCGCCCTGGATGATCCTCGAGATCCCGCTCTGCCCGGCGAGGCCCAGCTGCTCGATGGTAAGCCGGGTCGCGAATTCACCCGCGAGGTCGCCGTCCAGCCGGATGATCATCGACCGGTAGCGAAGCTCCTTCAGTGCATCGAATGCCAGGTTGCCGAGCATCCCGAGGTTCGATCGGTTGACCACCCCGACATAGGAGAGGGTCCCGCCCGGCGGCCGCGCGTCGAGGCGCCCGCCGACGATTCGCCCGCCGTTCTCGTCGAAGATCATCGGCAGCACGCCATCGAAGATGCCGGTGGCGGCGAGTTCCTTGAACCCGAGGGTGTCGACGAACGTCTTGGCGTCGAGGCCGACCACTTCGAAGGTCAGGCGCTTCGCCGTCGGCCGCCCAAAGTTGAGAACCGTCTCGTGAAGGATCAGCCGCCCGCCCATGAAAGGCCAGTCGCCGCGCTCGATCTTCACCAGATTGTCGGGCAGCAGCTGATAATGGATCACCCCATTCTCCACGAGGATTCCGGGGTTGATCGATTCAGCCGTGAGGACTTGTCCGGGCGGAGTCGTCAGGCCGAGCAGGTCGTTGAAGTGGATCGTTCCGCGTAGTCCGGTGACCGGACCGAACGGCGCGGCGAGGTCGAGCTTCGCCGTGGAGAAGTCGCCGGTCGAGGTCACGTGGCCGCCGGAATCCCAATTGATCCGCCCCTGACCGCTGATGGTGCCGTTGACGAGCGCGATGACGCCCTCCGGCAGCCGGCTTAGCTCGTCGGGTTGCAGGCCGGGCCCGAACGTCAACGACGGGACGTCGAGGATCGCGTGACCCGCCCCGGTAGAAAGCCGGTGCTCGATAGTGACGTCGCTGATTCGAGTACCGTCATGCGTCAGCGAGCCGTTCGCCCGGACATAGTCGCCGCCGAGCGTGAAGTGCACGTCGCTGCTCTTCAGCGGATAGAAGCGCGGGTTGGGATCCCGGTCGCTGACCGTCAACGCGCTGTTCACGCTTAGCTGGCCGTGGTGGACGAGCCATTTGCCCGAAGCGTCGCTGAGCAGAAGCGGCACGTTTCCGATCGTCGACTTCGCGCCCGAAAAAGCACCGTTCACTCCCGAGCCAACGAAGGTTCCAGTGAGCTTCGCCGCATCGAAAGCGATCGGCGAGGCCGGCTTGCCTAGCCGCATGCCGAGCCGGTTCACTGAAAATACCTTCCCGATGATCTGCCCGCCCGCCGCGGCAAGATGCAGCGGCGAGGTGCCGAGACGGCCGTTGAGCACGGGTCCCGAGAAACGTGCGCTGGCGAGCAATGGACCGCCGGGCCGCTTGGCCACTATGGCTGGCCCGACGGGACAGATCGGAAGCCGGGTCTGGCCGAGCTGGAGCGCTCCCGTCCGGAGATAATTGAAGCTGACGACCGCGCAAGACGTTCCGAAGGCAAAGCTTCCCCCGCCGCCAATGCGACCGTCGATGGGAATCCGCAGCGCTTGGACCCGCCCGTCGGGGAAGGGTCCGTCGAGCTGGGCGAGGCTGTGCAGCTCGGTCGATCCGTCGCTGGCCGCGGCGAAGCGGATCGGAGCCAGCGCGAGACGGGACCCGCCAGCCGTGTAAGGCGCGATGTCGGCCACGCCGCTCATCGGCCCGCCCGGAGTCGGTTGGTGAAGCGTCACCCGTCCGTCCGGCAAGCCGCCTCCGCCCATTTCGATATCGCTGTCGATGCGCAGGCCGTTCGCCGGCCAATAATAGGTCACTCCGCTGCCGCCCGCGATCTGCGCCCGGGCCCCGCCCGGCCCCAGGATATTGGCGCTTTCGATGCGCGCGGCGCCTCCGCCCGGGAAATTCACGACCTTGATGTGGCCGGTGGCGTTGAAATTTCGCGCGGTCCGGCTGATCGCATCGCGAATCGCGCCGGCAATGGGACCGATCGGCGTCTTTGCCGCGGCTTGGAGCGGCTGAGTGACTCCGGCCAGCATGGAGGGATCGAGCGCCGAACTTTCGGCTGCGAAATCGCCGCCGAGGGCGAAAGTGCCGGCGCGGATCCCGAGCTTGTACGCGCCGTTCAGCCTGGTCCGATCGGCGAAGATCGTCGCCATGCGCGATTTCTGGGCGGCGAGCTTCACGTCGCCGCGAACGTCGGTCAACGGGCCTTTGTAGGTGAGCTCGCCAACGAAAGCCGCAAGGCCGTTCGCGCCGGCCGTCAGAGTCTGGATCGCCATCCGCCCGCGACCGTCGACGCTGGTGAATGCTTCGTTGAAGCTCGCATTGGCGTCGAATCTCGGCGCCACGACATCGAACCTGCTCGACGGGCAGGTGAACCGGTCGAGAGCCACCGGTCCGTCGATACCCGGCCTGCGGCCAACCACTGCGACCGCGACATTCGCATGAAGGTTCACCGCGGCGCAGCGGCCTGGGACGAGCTGCGGGCTGGCGAGCGCGGCCCGGCCTTTGAACCCGCCGCTGAGTTTCCCGTTGCCCTCGACCGCCAGCCCGACCGGGCCGAACGGCGTCGCCAGCGAGACGCTGCTGTCCGCGACGTCAAGCACGAAATCGGGCAGCTGGAACGGCTTGTTGCTCGGCGGCGGCATGAGCTTGTCGATCTGACCCCAGCTCACCTTTCCGTTGATCAGCCGGCCGCGGAGCCGCACGCCCCGCGCCACGACGCGATAGACTTTGAAGCTGCCGTCCCACTTCAGCTTCATCTGGATGATCGCATGCCGAGCGATCACGTCCGGATGGTTGGGATCGCCGATGACGAGGTTGCTGACTTCCTGCGTCCGCAGGCCGACCCGGTCGAGGTGGTAGCTCGCCCGAACCCCGCGCCGCTCGAACTCCTGCTTCAGGTAATGGACAGCGATCGGGCGCCGCTCGATCCAGACCACTGCAATCGCGATAATCAGCAGCGCGATTCCGGCGGCCGCGATCACGCCCGCGACCCGCGTCCAGCGCGGGCCTCGCCGTATGATTGTCGTACCTTCGTGTGCTGACCGCTCGGCCATGGGTCTTACTAACCCGATATTCCCGCGACCGTTCCAGATGCGGCATGACTGAGGCTTGCGTGTTCGCCGAGCCGTGCACTAGGCCTGACGTGCTCGGATCCGTCGCAAGAGGAGCGGCATGGACGGGCACTCAAACACCCAAGACGAGGGCGAAACTGCAAGCGGGCACCGGTCGCGCTTGCGTAAACGCCTGCTCGACGCGGGGCCGCAGGATTTCCACGACTATGAGCTGATCGAATATCTGCTCACCCTGACGATTCCGCGGGTCGATACTAAGCCGCTCGCCAAGCGGCTTCTCCATGATTTCGGTGGAATTGGGCCGTTGCTTTCGGCCAGCGCCGACACGCTCCGGCGCGAGGGCATCACCGACGCGACGATCGCCGCCTTGAAGATCGCCGAGGCCACGGCGCTGAGGCTATTGGAGGCCCGCATTGAACGCCAACCCGTATTGTCCAGCTGGGACGCGCTCGGCGATTATCTTCACGCCGCGATGGCGCATCGCCACGTCGAAGAAGTGCGCATCCTGTTCCTCAACGCGAAGAATGTGCTGATCGCCAACGAGGCGCTGTGGAAAGGCAGCGTGGATGAAGCGTCGGTCCATGTCCGCGAGGTCATCGCCCGGGCCATCGCTCTCGGGGCCACCGCGCTGATCATCGTCCACAATCACCCGAGCGGCGATCCGGCGCCGTCGCAACAGGACATCCGGCTGACGCGCGACCTCGTCGAGGCCGGGCGGCACATGAAGGTGACGGTGCACGACCATGTCATTGTCGGCGTGAACGGCCGCAGCAGCATGCGCGCGATGGGCCTGATTTAGAGATTCACCGATTTGATTCGGATCTGGCCCGGCGGCGAGCAGGCCGTATTCGGACATTCTTGCTCAAACCAAACCTCTCCGTTGCCGATCATCACTCCACCCTTCCTGCCGAAAAATAGATCGGTTCGCTGGTCAAGGATGGCTCGCGTGACTCTTGGCGTGAAGATCTCTTCGTAATGGTCGCGCACCGAGCGCGCATCGCGATACAATTGACTCTGACCGTTCGCATTTACGCGCAACGGAAAGCGGATGACGGCGATCACAGCGGCTCGATCGTTTTTTCTTACCGCCGCCTGGAGTCGGGTCATAAATCGCGCAAAGGAACGATTGCCTACGAACCGGTAGGGCTCGTGATAAGCGCCCATCTCGTCAGCGGCGGACACGCCGCGCATTGCCGGCAGGCTGTTGAGCGCATCGCTCTCTTCGCGCGCTGCCGGTTTGTTGGGCTGGGGGATGCGCGTGCCGGTAACGACCAGCTCGCGAGCTTCGCTGGCGCTTTTCTGGGCGACCATGGGCGCAGCGGGTGGAGGCGGTGGCGGCGGTGGCGGAGCCGCATGGGCAATTTCCGGCGCCGGAGCCGGGGCCGCTTGAATTTCGGCCACGGTGGCGATTGCCGGCGGCGATTCCGCCCCATTGCGTTGCAACCGAACCGGCGGCGCACCGGGCGGTGCCGCTATTCTCTGCTCGACCGAACCTGGGGCGATAGTCAGTTCGGGCGCGACGGCAACCTCCTCGACCCGCTGGCGCGATTGCGGCGGAGGGGCTCGTTCAGCCACGCTGCTCGGACTTGAGCCTTGATCTCGGATTGCGATGAAGGCGGCCGGAAGACCAATTGCAACGATTAACGACGCCGCGATCGCAAGGCCGATGCGCGGATGGGGATTCCAGCCCATCGGGCGCGTCGCTGCAGCGGCCTTGGGCGCATCGGCAATACCGTCGAAGCGTCGAAGTGCCGCCTCGACCGCTGCCTCGCGAGCAGCCCGCCCCGGCGGAGGCGGTTCGGGCAGTGAAATTGAGTCTTCGTCGGGCGACATCTTGAAACACTCATAGCGGCAATCGCACGCTGGTCGAACCTGCGGGCGACGAGACTGCCGCCGCCGGAAGCTTCCGACGGCGGCGGCCTGCGTTTCCTAGCGCTCCAGCCGCGCCAGGGTTCGCGCGCTCTTCGCGGCGCGCACCATTTGGACGAACTCGCTGCGATAGCCGAATTCGTCTTTGCCGCGAGAAGCGAGCGCGATCTTCAGCACATCATCATAGGTAAAGGATCCGCTGTGCTTCCCTCCCCGCAGCAGCTCGGCGAAGGCGGCAACCGCGGCCGCGAACCTTGCGTCCTGCGGCGCGGCCGCAAAGCTGTTGACCTCCGCTCGCTGGTCGATCGGCGTCGAGATCAGCCGGCTGGTGTCCGATTTCGGGAGCTTGTAGCGAATCTTTACGTAGCCAAGTTCGGCGGCCCGTACTCGCGGCGTTCCGGAAGCCGCCCCATAACGCAGGTCGTCAGTCGCCCGCGGTCCGCCAATCGGCACGACTTCGTAAAGCGCGGTGACTGTGTGGCCCGATCCGACATCGCCAGCGTCGACCTTGTCGTTATTGAAGTCGTCGCGATTGAGCAGCCTCGTCTCATAGCCGATCAAGCGATATTCGGAGACTGCCGCCGGGTTGAATTCGACCTGGATCTTCACGTCCTTGGCGATCGGAAACAAAGTCGAGCTCGACTCCTCGACCAAAGTCTTCCGAGCCTCGCTGATCGTGTCGATATAGGCCGCGGTACCGTTGCCGTTTTGCGCGAGCGTCTGCATCAATGCATCATTGTAATTGCCCATCCCGAAGCCGAGCACCGACAGGAATACGCCCTTGCCGCGCTCGCGTTCGATATAGCCTTTGAGTTCCTCCTGGTTGGTGATTCCGACATTGAAATCGCCGTCGGTCGCCAGGATCACACGATTGACGCCGTTGGGCTCGAGATTGGATTCGGCGAGCGCATAAGCTTGGCGAATGCCCTCCGCGCCGGCGGTGCTGCCGCCTGCGCCAAGACGGTCGATGACCGCGCGAATCTTACCTTTTTGGCTCGCCGGGGTCGGCTCGAGCGCCGTTCCAGCGTAACCGGCGTAGGTCACGATCGCGACGGTATCGCGGGGATCGAGCTCGTCGAGCAGCATCTCGAGCGACTGCTTTACCAGCGGTAGCTTGTTCGGCTCCTGCATCGATCCGGAGGTGTCGATCAGGAAAACGAGGTTGGCGAGCGGCCGCGTCGCCCGGTGGACCGAATAGCCCTTGATGCCGATGCGGACGAGCTTGCGGCCCGGCGACCAGGGGCTCGGCATGACCGAGACGTTGGTGCTGAACGGCTGGTCCGTGCGCGTTGGCCCCGCATAGTCGTAAGGGAAATAATTGATCATTTCCTCGGTGCGGACCGCGGCCGGCTGCGGCATGACATTATCGTTGAGCGACGCCCGCACCCACGAATAGGACGCAGTGTCGACGTCGATCGAAAAGGTCGACACGGGCTCCTCACGGACAATTCTAAACGGATTTTCCGATGTGGCCGTGAATTTGTCGCGACCGACGTCGTGATACCGTGGCGTCCATGGCTGCGGGTACATCCCGGGAGCGGGTGGCGCAGACGCGGGCAAGGAATTCAGCGCGTCTTCCGCGCGGCCTTGGGCCATCGGCGCGGCGTACGGCTGAGGAATTCGCGTACCGCTAACGACGAGTTCCGGCGCAGCTTTCTGTGCTGTGGAATCCGTCGGCGATATCACGCCCTCTTCGACTGCAGGTTTAGCGCAGGAAACAAGACAAAGAACGGCCAGGATTGGCCCCACCGATCGACAGAAAAGGCACATTTGACCCTCCCTTTGAACAGCGCGCAAAATTGCTCGCTCGCCCCCTCAGACGCGGCGGGACGGGAAATCCTTGGGAGACGCCGAAAAGAATCTTCAGCTTGGACCGGTTTTGTCTCCGGACAGCATTCGCCGAATTTCACTCATGCGCCAGGAGACCGTCGCTTCGGCGACGCCGAGGATCTCGGCCGCCTCCGCATGCGTCAGTTGCTGCCCCGCGACGAGCACGGCGGTTTCGCGATAGACCGGCTTGAGCCGGGCAATCGCGTTCTTTAGCCAGATTGCATCGCAGAGGTCGCGGCCGTCGGGAGAAGGCGCCAGGCCGGCGATGACTGTCAGCCGCTCGGTAAACCCTTTGAAGGAGCGTCTGCGGCGGCCAAGGTCGCGGCAAGCATTGAACGTGATTCCGCAGAGCCAGGTGGTGAATTTTGCCTCACCGCGGAAGCTTCCGATCTTCCCGACCAGCGCGCAGCACACATCCTGGGCGACGTCGTCCGCGTCGGTGCGCGAACCGGTCAGCTGCCAGGCGAGGCCGTGAATTCGGTCATAATGGCTGCGGAGAAGTTGTTCGAAGGCGTCGCGATTGCCGGCCACTGCGGCGGCGACAAGCGTTGAATCTGGATCGTTGCCGATATCCGCCATTCGGTACAACCGTAGCGGGCCTTGCGAAGCCGACCAAGTGACCGTGATTTGATGCACCGCGGCATCCCTGCTAGCCGCCCGGGGCATGGTCCCCCGCTACTCACGCCCGGAAATGACCGCCATCTGGTCGGCCGAGAACCGCTACCGGATCTGGTGGCAGATCGAGGTGTTCGCGGCCGAGGCGATGGGCAAGATCGGGATGATCCCGGCCGAGGACGCGGCGACGATCCGCAAGGCGTATGATGCGAACGCGATCGGCGAGATCGACGTGCCGGCGATCGACGCGATCGAAGCGGTAACCAAGCATGACGTGATCGCGTTCCTGACCTGGGCCGGCGAGAAGCTGGGTCCGGAACGGCGCTGGCTGCATCAGGGCATGACGAGCTCCGACGTGCTCGACACCACGCTCGCCGTGCAGCTGAAGCAGGCTGCGGATCTCCTCATCAATGACCTCGACGCGCTTCTGGAAGTGCTGAAGCGCCGCGCTGTGGAGCAAAAGCTGACGCCGACGATCGGCCGGAGCCATGGAATCCACGCCGAGCCCACGACCTTCGGTCTCAAACTCGCGCAGGCTTATGCCGAGTTCGCTCGAAACCGCGACCGGCTGGTTGCGGCGCGCGACGGCGTTGCCACCTGCGCGGTCTCCGGCGCTGTCGGAACATTCGCCAACGTGCCGCCCGAAGTCGAGGAGCATATCGCCACCGAACTCGGCCTAAGCGTGGAGCCGGTCTCCACCCAGGTCATCCCGCGCGACCGGCATGCCCAGTATTTCGCGACATTGGGTGTGATCGCCTCGTCGATCGAGCGGCTGGCGACCGAAGTGCGCCATCTTCAGC